>CAZCFJ010000011.1:0-18764 GCA_964497945.1 uncultured Gammaproteobacteria bacterium
AAGCTAATTTGATAAGTATTATGACCACCGCGAACCAACGAGGGATATTCACTATAATCGGCTAAATTAAAACCGTGAGCAATAAGAATTTTGGAAAAAAGTTGACCAATAGATTTGATGCCTAAACCTGCCGGACCCGCTATTTTAAAAGTGTAAACTTTATTAGCCATGTGCTTATTGTACACGATTTTGAGTTAGATGAAATATTACAGTTTTAGAAACTTAGGAGTTGTTTAGGAACACGGTTTAAGATATAAATTTGGTATGGTAAATATATTCTCTAAGTTGGGGAAAAAAATAAAAAAAGTCGGCCCGGGATTTATAACTGGGGCGGCTGATGATGATCCGTCAGGGATTGCCACATATTCAATTGCTGGAGCTCAATATGGTTACAAACTAAATTGGTTAACGTTATTTTTATTGCCAGCGATGATAGTAATTCAAGAAATGTGTGGCAGAATTGGAATGGCTTCGGGAAAAGGTTTGGCAGGAACAATTAGAAGGTACCATTCGAAACGATTATTGTTTTTGGCGGTATCGTTACTTACGGTAGCTAATATAATAAATATTGGCGCAGATTTGGGAATTATGGCAGCGTCGATACAAATGATTTTGGGATTTAATTTTTATTATTGGTTGGGAATAGTAGGAATATTGGTGATATTAATGGAAATATTTGTTCCATATAAAAAATATTCGGGTATATTAAAATGGTTAGGATTAAGCTTGAGTGTTTATATCGTTACGGCTTTTATGGTGAAACAAAATTGGGGTGAAATTGCTTTTGACCTATTTATTCCAAAAATAGAGCTAAATGCGGGATATATTATGACGATGATTGGATTTTTAGGAACGACAATTTCGCCATATTTATTTTTTTGGCAAGCATCCGAAGAAATTGAAGAGGAAATAGTAGAAAATAAAATAATAGATTTCGGTCATAAGCCGGAAGTGAAACCATTGGATATAAAAAAAATGGGAATAGACACAAAAATAGGGATGTTATTTTCGAATTTAATGACTTTTTTTATTATTATTACAGCGGCAGCTACCCTACATGCAAACGGAATAACTGATATTGAGACACCACAACAAGCAGCTTTAGCTCTGAGGCCATTGGCAGGAGATTTTGCCTATATTTTGTTTGCGGCGGGAATTATTGGCATTGGCTTACAATCGATACCAGTGCTGGCAGGGTCAGTGGGATATGCAGTTTCGGAGGCATTTAAATTTAATGAGGGTTTGTCGAAAAAATTTGATAAAGCAAAATTTTTTTATGGAGTGATTGCAGTATCAACTTTGATTGGTGTGGCGATAAATATTTTGCAAATAAATATCATGCAAGCATTGTATTATGCAGCAGTTATTAATGGTGTAGCGGCTGTGCCATTGATTGCCATAATTATAAAATTGGCTGATGATGAAAGAATTGTGGGTAAATTTAAAACTAAAAAACGAAGTAAAGTAATTGCTTGGATTGTATTTGGTTTTATGTTGATATCAGTATTAATAATGTTAGCCCAATTTTTTATGTAAATTTGCTTTTGAGAGCGTCTGTGGTAGACTACAACCTGATTTAAGCAATTGAGAAATTGATAATAAGCTGCCCAAGCATAAGAGACTCTTTAAATTAATATTTTTGGGCATTGTTAGTCTTGAGGTTACGGCCAAAAGACATTGCTGCTCAAAAATATTATGTACAACAATAGACATGCGTCATTTGGACGCAGAAACAGAAATAATAGTAATTCCACCGGTGAATTTAGACATTTTGGCGCCGCCAAACCAAGTTTTAATAACCAACGACGCCGTTTTGGCTCGCATAAAAAGAAAAGTTTTGGCAGTGATATTAATCCGGCTTTGTTTATTAAAAAAGCTTGCCCGGTGGTAAAGATTGAGGAAGTTGAAGTAAAACACAAATTTAATGAATTTGGTTTTGGTCAAATTTTACAAAGAAATATTGATAGTAAAGGTTATGTAAAACCAACTCAAATCCAAGACGAAGCTATACCGGCAATTTTGAATGGAAATGATGTCTTAGGAATTGCAAATACTGGAACAGGGAAAACAGCTGCCTTTGCTTTGCCGTTAATTGAGATGATTGTCAAAAATCCACAAAAAAGAATTTTGATTATGGCGCCAACCAGAGAATTGGCACAACAAATTAAACAAGAAATTCGATCTTTCACTTTTGATTTGAAAGTTTATATTGCTTTAGCTATCGGCGGAGCTTATATGCGAGAACAAGTGATGGAAATTAAAAGAGATCCACATATAATTATTGGAACTCCAGGAAGAATTAAAGATTTAGCTGACAGAAGAGTAATTAACTTTTTTAAGTTTGATACTTTAGTTTTGGATGAAGTTGACCGAATGCTGGATATGGGTTTTATTAACGATATCAGAAATATTGTGGACAGAATTCCAACTCCAAGACAAACTTTATTTTTCTCGGCAACTATGGATAGAAAAATTGAAGCTTTAGTGGACACTTTTTTGGTCGAGCCAATAAAAATTTCGGTTAAAACTCAAGAATCGAGTGACCATGTAGAACAAAACGTGGTAATGGTGAATCGAAATAATAAAGAAGAAATGTTGATTAATTTATTACGAAAATCTGATTTCAAAAAGGTTTTGGTTTTTGGTGGAACAAAAATGATTGTAGAAAAAATTTCTAATGATTTGATTGATAACGGTTTTAGAGCCGGATCACTTCATGGAGACAAACCACAACATAAAAGACAAGCTACTTTAAGAATGTTTAAAGAAAATCAAATAAATATTTTGGTGGCGACTGATGTAGCGGCCAGAGGTTTGGATGTGAAAGATATTAGTCATGTAATTAATTACGATAAACCACAAAATTACGAAGATTATATTCACCGAATTGGTCGAACCGGACGAGGTGACGCAATGGGAATGGCGTTGACGTTTGTAGAAAGCAGATATTAAGATGAAACCCACCCTGCCCTCCCTTAAAAAGGGAGGCAAGAATTTTTTTAAATTTAAATTATTTTTGTTTTTTGGAGTTGTTGTACTTGCGGCCAGTGAGAGCTTTGGAAAGAGTTTCGCGATAAGCAATTTTTGGAAGAGAGTCTTTGTTAGCTTCAAGATATTTGAGGACTTCATCTTTGTGAAAAGAAACTAAGGATCGTAAAATCCAAGAAACGGCTTTGGTGATTAAGATATCTGTCTCCCCTTTTAGGTGTTCGACGTTAGCAAAAGCTAGTTTAGATAAACGCGGATCGTCGGACTGACGAAGAGATTTGGTAAGTAAAACTAAACTGGCCCGACGTTTGTTAATGTTGGAATTTTGATTGAATTCTTTTAAGATTTTTTGCCACTCTGACCAATTACTAAGTAAAATATCGGCGGTATAATTTGACTGGCAAATGACATCATTTTCTGCCCAACCATGGGTATAATTTAACCATAAATCAAGATTTTTAGGGTCAAAGTTTCTGAGAGTGGCGGGTGAAAGAGATAAAATCATCGGGCCTAAAACAATTTCAGTATAACTAGTGCCATGCTGATAAAGAGAATTTAAAAGCTGGATAATTTCCTCGGAATTTAATTGGTTTTCTTTAAAAATTTTTTTGGCCAGATCAGTAATTTGTTTAGTGGTAAAACCATGATAGGGTTTGTTGGTGCCAATATACCGTTGGCCAAAAAGAATATTTTCGGGAGTGGAAATAGATTTCATTTGAGAAATCTCATTTAAAATTTTTTGATGAATGGGATTAGTGATCATTTTTTGAGAGTGGCAGTAACTAATAATCGTTTAAGAGTAGTGCCGGGTGGCCAACAAGTCATTAAAGTTAGCGTATTAGTATTTAACTTATTAGATAAGTAACTAATTTCATTTGAACTAACAAATTTAATTTCATTAACAGAATAAGTATATTTTTGATTTTGATAATAAACAAAAATTTCATCACCAGAATTTAATTTATTGAGTAAATAAAAAACGGCATTGTACTGATTGGCCTGATACCAGTTGCCGGCGGAGTGGGCAAAAATAAAAACATTACCCGATTTGTCGGGAGTATCGGAAGTAGAGGCGTGAGCCACTCCTTGAGTGAGAGCCTGTTGATAAATTTGAGAATTAAATGGGTCAACATTTTTGACAACTTTAGCATTGGCAGCGATTTTGGGAATGACGATAGAAAAATTAGTATCAACAGGAGCAATCTCGATATTTTTTTGGGGTGGACTGACTTGATATTTTATTTCTGAGCTAATGACCGGAGCGAAAGTTTTGAGAGGAATGCTTAAAGAAACTAAAATCAAAATACTGCCGATAATTATTGGCCAAGAAAAAGTTTTTTTATTTCCTGCGGAAACTTTTTTTACTTTGCCTGATTTTTCTGACGACATAAATTATTATAGCCAAAACAACCAAAGCAATTAGACTGGAAATAATTTTATGGTTGGTAATAAAATTACCTATTTTGGTTTGGCTACCTAAAACTTGTCCGGTAGATTGGTCTTGATTTGTATTTTGGTCTGGATTTTCTGTTTGATCGCTATTTTCTGGAGAAATATTATTACCACTAACTGGAATGGCTCCTTGAGCTGGAGTGCCAGTAATAGTGGTTTGGTTATAAATAGTTTTGACGGTAATAGTGTCACCAATAATGTCAGAACCATTGCCGGCATTATCAAAAGCTCGGAGAGCATAATAATAAGTTTTGGAACAATCAGGAACACTATTATTAATGTCGGCTTCTTGGGTAGAACCAATATTAACTGAGTGAACTAAGGAATCATTGTTGGCAGTAAAGGCGGAATCGGTAGAACGGTAAAGTTCAACCTTGACAGTGCGACCTTCATCGTTGGCAGTGCGGAAATGAATTTTAAAATCACAGTCGTTGATTTTTTCTTTACGATAATCAGTCGGAGTACCCGGGGCAATATCTTTGTAATCGACACTAACAATGTTACTAGAAACGCCGTTAGCATCAACTTTGAATTGGTAGGAACCAACTCGATCAATGGTCGATAAAGTATCACACTGAGAAGCGTTGCCGCCGGCAGATAAAATAATGTCGGAACCATACTGACTAAAATCAGAATCGATAGGACCTTTTTTGAGACACTTAGCAGTAATGGCGTTACCGGAGGTGTCGAGGGCGACAAATTTTAAGTGAAGATCTTTGATGTTACTGGGGTTTTTGGGCTGTTCTAAGCGGACAGAAAGATTAGACACAGCAAAAACTATGTGACCAGAAATTAAGAATAAAAATAATGGTAGAACAAAAATTGAAAATATTTTTTTGGCCATAGATTTGGTTATTTTATCATGTTTAATTAAAATTAATCCGAAAAATCCGAGAATTGAGCTAATAATTAACCATAAAGTAGCAGCTCCAGTGGCCGGCATTTCGGTGGAAGCACCTAAAACCTGACCATCAATAACTTCAGTTTTTTCAACTCCAGCGGAAATGGAATTTTGATGGTTACGATTGACAGTAACATCAGTGCCAACATAATTAGTGTCAATGTAACCTTCGTCAGTAGCGGCAGCCAAAAGTTTTTGATCAGGATCGTAACCATACACTGCTGAAGCATAGGCAAGATCGGCATATTTACCGGCTTGTTGATCAGTAGAAATGTCAGCGGTATAAATTAATTCCAACTTGTCTTCAGGGGTTAATTGACCTAAAGAAGAAAGATTCCAAACACCCGGTGAGTGATATTGAGGCTCCCCTACCTGAGAAGTAACATCACTACCATTTTTTAGAATCTTGTAAGAACCAACTCGGTATTTGAAACCGTCACTTAAAAGATCAGTAACTTTAAGATTATTAATATAATTGTCGGTAATTCCTAAAGTAATAGTGTATTCGACAGAATTACCGGGGGACAATTCACTGCCACCAGTGTTGTTAGATTTAGAAATATTTAATTTGGGAGTAAGACGTTGGTTACCAATATAACAAATTTTGTTTTGACCCGGATTGACGGTTAAGTGATTACCGGAAAGATAACCATTATTATAATAACCGTCAGAATTAGAACCATTACTACAAACGATATCGGTTACACCACTAACATCACATCGATTGCCCCAATTATATTGAACATTGCCACGAGACCAGAATAAATTACAATTTCCAAATTGGGTACAAGGTTTTTCGGCTCCGTATGAGACTAAGTTGCGATATCCTTTGGCTTCACAAGCCCAAAGAGCGCAAGTGGCGGCATTACCACAACCATTCCAACCATAACAATTTCCGTGGTGGCCATAGGCTTCACCTGGAGCAGTTATTTTAGTTCCAATACCGCTATCTTCACAATAAATATTGGTTTGTTTCCAACCAGCTTGTGATTGAATATTTTCGCTGAGATCGTAGTTGCCAGGAATTAAATTGTTGAAGATAACTTGACCATTACCGTTGGTAACGAGAGAAGCTTGATTGGTTAAATTGATAGTCCAATCGGACAAATTATTTTCACCTTCATCTTTTTGACCATTACCATTTAAGTCATTAAATTTATAAACCGTAACTTTTCCTAATTGGCGGTTACCGATTTTGCAATTTAAAGTTTGGCCGGCAGTTAGGCTAATTTCATGAGAATTATCATTATCAGTCCCCTCTTGGCCGTCACAGCTAATATTGGTTTGCATCCAGCCATCTTGAAGATTTTCGGAAAGAAGATGACTACCAGTAGCAACATTAGTAAAGGTAGCTAAACCGTTAATGTTAGTAGGAGTAGATGCTTGACCAGTTAAATTAATAGTCCAACCAGAAAGATTTTCTTCGCCTTGGTCTTGCAGACCATTACCATTGAAGTCATTATATTTGGTGACATTAACTTTGGCATATTGATATTGATTGAGAATAATTAAGGTTCTGGTTTGATCATAATTTAAAACAATATGGCCATCGGACGAAGTTTGGCGGCTACCATCATTGGCAGGGTTTTCGTCAAATAATTGACCGCTGTATTCATAAAAATGGTCATTAATATTTCTTTGACTAGTACTATCGTTATATTTGGGAGTTCCCCAGAACTCTACTGGTAGTGATTCTTGAGAGTAATAATAATTTCCAGGAATAAGATTTTCGTAAGTGACACAAGCAGCATTGTTGACCCTAGAACCAAATAATTTTTCATTAAGTGTAAGAGGAGTGGTGAAATTGGTAGTACCTAAAACACCAGCTGGTGCACCTTGTGAAGTAGACTGATCTAGACCAGAAATGGTGAAGACAGAGTTTGGTAAAGCACTACCGTCAACAATATTCTTATCACCATCTAAAATAACTTTACAAACTTTTATATTGCCTGTTTTTCGCGTATTAGTGATAGTACAAGTGACATCTTCACCTGGATTTAAAGTAACACCAATAGAATTGGTAATACCGTTAGTATTGTTGGAACAAGACCACTGCTTGAGACGGTAATCAGATTTTTGATCTTCAGTAATGGTGTAAGAACCAGGAATTAAGTCACGTGATTGACCGGTGGTAATATTTTGTTCACCATTAGTAATATCCCAAGTCCAATCGGTGGCGTTTTGATTTTCAATAATGCCGTCATTATTAGTGTCGACTTGTTTGATGACAGTTAATTTGGCTTTTTTGGTATTAGTAATGGTACAAGTCTTATCATCACTGAGATTTAAAGAAATGTTACCATTGGAATCACAATCACCACTAAAAGTGGCAATATAGTTACTATTGTTAGATTCGGAAATAGTGTAATTACCAACATTAAAACCATTACTGACTCCACTAGTTACCGGAATGGAATTAACAAAAAGATTAAAGTTGGTAATTGGTTCAGTACTACCAATTATTTGTTTGATAACAGTTAACTTTGGTTGAATATCGTTGTTAGTAATAGTACAAGTGACATTTTCGCCGAGTGAAAGGGTAATTTTGTTTTCCACTTGAGTGCCTCCATCACAGACCCATGAAGACGCTTGATAACCTGAGTTATCGGTTTCGGTTAAAGTATATTCAACTCCAGCCATAACTTGATTAGGACCAACTTTTGGACCCCAATTATAGAATGGTCTGACTGAACCATCTGCATATAAAACCCAATCACTATCTTTTTTAGTTCCACCATTATCATTGATGACTGTTTTTACTAGAGTTAAAGTAGGGGCGACATCATTGTTAGTAATAGTACATGTTTTAGTTTCGCCTAATTTTACATTAACTTTACCATCAGTAGCACAGTCGGTTCCCCAAGATCCGGCAGTGTAGCCAGAAAGGTTAGTTTCACCAACAACATGATCTCCGGGATTAACAGCATAAGCAACTTCATCTAAAACAGTATTACCATCAACGGTTAGTTTGAAATCATCTGGTTTGGCTAGTCCACCATTATTATTGGCAACGGTTTTGTTAACAATAATATAAGATTGTTGGTCATCATTAGTGATAGTACAAGTAGTGGTTTGACCAGAAATAATTTGAACATTATTGCAGTTGTTGTAAGTGGTGGTGTATCCGTTAGTTGAATTTTCAACAATGGTATATTGACCGACAGGAAGAATTTTTTCATTAATTCCGTCTGATTCAAAAAATTCATCTGGACCACCATTAACTTTGAAACTAAAATCAGTTTCATCTAAAGTTCCGCCATTATCATTGTGTAAATCTTTGACGATACGGAGAATGCCGGCATTGCGAGTATTAGTAAAAGTACAAACTAAATTTTGTCCTGAAGTAAGGATAATATTTTGACTTTCAACTGGACCATAATTATGATCGGCACTAACAACACCATTGTTACAAACCAGAGAAGTAACATGATATCCGGTTTGTTGCTGTTCGGAAATGGTATATAAACCGGGATATAAATTCGAAACTATGTCACCGGTGGAATGTTCAGTATTAGTATTATCTTTGGTTAAATTCCATTTCCAACTAGTGGAATGAGTTTCATCAATGTCACCATCGCCGTCAGTATCAACATTTTTATAAACTAAAACTGAGGCAAATTGAGTATTAATAAAATTATTTTGATAATCTTGTTCACCAGGATCGAGGGTGACGGTTAAACTTTGATTACCACTGCTGTACCAACCAGATCTTGAGCCTTCAGTCAAAGTGTAACTACCCGGGATTAAATTAGTAAAACCATAAGATCCATTTTGGTCGGTAGTAGTAAAAGCACTGGTTCCAGTGTCATTATTTACTAGTGTTATATTCCAATTGGCAACAGGTGTTCTATCATCTGAGGTCATAACATTTCCGTCGTTATCATGATACTTATGCCCGCCAATGGCGCCTCGCATAGTATTGGTAAAGGTACAGGCAATATTTTCACCAGCTGACAGATTAATAGCAGTATTAGAACTACCATCAGTACAAGTAGCGCCAGTTAAATCCCAACCAATAGTGGCAGATTCAGTTACTGAGTATGTGCCGGGTAAGAGATTGCTAAAAGTTTTACTGCCAGTTAAAACACTCCCATCATCTGTTAAAGAAAAATTACTCAAACCAGTTCCAGAGGTAGTAAAAGAAAAAGATTGAGAGCTGTTTGGAGTGGCGTTTTTGATAATGGTTAAACTACCATATTTTGTATTGGTAATAGTACAAGTCGCTGTTTGGTTGTAAGTTAAATTACCCGAACATTCGGCACTATATGAAACATTATAATTAGAACCTGGGTCAACTTCAGTAATATCGTATTGTTGATTTGGAACAACATAGATTTGGTTATTACCATCGGATTCAAATGGAGTAGTAGTACCATTATCGAGTTGGAAACTAAAATTGGTGTATGGACTAGTGTCGCCAATTAAAACTTTTTCGACAGTCAAAACCGGAAGTTTTTTATTTTCAATAGAACAATATACGTTTTGTCCGGCTGGAACAGTAACACCAACACAGGTATTACTGGTTTGAGCCCAACCACTAAGAATATTTTCATTAACAGAATAAACACCAGATACTAATTCAAAATCTTTATCAGTAGAATCAGTGATAGTTCCGGTATCAACAATGGTTCCAGTAGAATCTAAAAGATTAATATTAAAAACTGTTGAATCTCCTGAAGGAACAGTAGTTTTTTGAACAATCAAATGACCAGTTTTAGATTTGTTTATAAATGTACAACTTACATCTGGTTTTGATGAAGTTAAAGTTACAGAGGCGGTAGTATCACTCGTTTTGGTACAGTCACCAGAAACACTTTCTAAAAACCAACTACTTGTAGGGCCAACTTCGGTGATAGTATAAGTAGCATCGCCATTATTAGCACCTAAGGATAAATTACTGGCAGTTGAACCACTTGAAAGATTTTGAACATTAGTATTACCGGTTATATTGAAAGACCAATCATTTGGATTGGCATTATTATTAGTTGATTTAGTTACTGTGATAGATCCTAGTTTAATAATATTACCCGGATTTATGGGGATATCTTTATTACCGGCGCCACCACATGGACCGACTGTAAGTCGATAATGGAGAGAGGCCCCAGACCAATTTCCAGCTTGATTACTTAATCTGGCCAACCAATCTAATTGAACAGTTGTCGATTGAGCAATGAAATTAAGAACATAATTTTTGCAAGTTACTCCACCACCACAATTTGTATTGGTGGCGGCACCTAAAGAAATATTATCAGCTGAACCGTTACTACTTAATGCGTTATGAAAATATTCATAACCAATAGTGCCAGAAAGGGAATAATCATGTTGAATAGTCACAGAATAATTTCTGCCAACAATCATTCCAGGAATAGTTATTCTGGCTGGTACATCCTCACCTTCAGACCAACAATCTCCGGCTCCGTCACATAAATTACCAGTAGTATAATTTCCGTTTTTAATTTTTCCTTCAAGTGATGGAGTTCCGGCTTTACAAACAGTGGAAGTATTAGAAAAAGTACAAGTGATAGTTTCGCCAGAATCTAATTCTAAAGCAGTGGCCACCTCAGTGTCACCGATTGAGCTAACACAATTAACGCTAGTTTGATTCCACCCTGAAGGAATTGATTCGCCAACTGAATAAGTTCTGTTAGCTGGTAAAACTTGATTATTTGGAGTGCTAACATCTGTTAAAGAAAAAGAATTGTATCCGGCACCAGTAGCAGTAAAAGCAAAAGAAGTATTGTCACTTACTGGATTTGTAACTTTATCAACGATAATACGACCAACTGGAGTGAAATGACCAACAAGGTAAGCAACATTATCTTCATATTCTTCAGTAATAAAAGAATCAAGGGTAACTCCACCAACCGTTCTTTGAAAACCGTCTATTATAAGGGTGTATTCAATTCCTCCAACAGTAACAATTTGATCACTGATACTATCAGGAAAAGTTACTTTATCATTACAATTTTGGCCACTTCCACCATATGGACATGAACCGTCATTCTCAGTTTCATCTATTTGAACTCTAAAAGTAAAATCTTTTGGAGTAGATAATTCAAGAGTAATTTTTAAATCAGCCCAATAAATTGCATCAGAAACTGGATGGTTGTAATGGGTTAAAGTTCCAAGAATAAAAGCGTTACCATTAGTAGTTAGGTCTTCCAAATTTAACCCACTAACACCAGTAAAACCTAGACCGCTTTGAGGGAAATCATTAGATGGCCATCTGATTTGTGAAGTACCTTCGCCTGAGGCTAAAGTATTATTTGAAGTGGTTGGCCAAACACCAGTAACGATAAAAATCGTGAAATGGTTTATTTCTTTACCAATAACTTTATCTGTATGTTGCTCGGTGTCGGAGACGGATTTTATTTCACTATCTAAAACACCGAGCTTGGCGGCATCAATTGATTTTTCGATATAAGCAATGCCGGCGTTATTGTCAGAAGTTTTTGGTAAAGTAATGTCATATTTGAAAATTCCATCCATCATATCAGTAGTAATGTCATAAGCATATTCACCAACATTAGTGGCACTATCGGGTAAATTTAGATCACTAGTTTTAACTCTTTTAATTTTTAGAGTTGATAATAAAGATTCATTAGTAGGAAGACACTTGAAAGTGACAGTAACGTTGTTGTCTTGAGGGAATATATATTTGACACCTAATTTTACTTTTTCTTTGGTTTCGTAAAGATCTTTTTCTTGGTCATAATTCCAATCGATAGACAAACTGTCAGTGATATTTTCAGAACTAGTTAAACAATCTTGAGTAATAATTGGATCAATAGTTTTTTCTGGAGTTGGAGTAACTGTTGGAATTTCGGTCGGAGTAACAGCTGGGTTTTCTGAAGTATTAGATTCAGATGGAGAATTGTTTTGATTGGAATCGTCGGAAGGTTGAGGGTTTTGAGAAACTTCGGGAGTAACAGTGATTTCTGGACTTGGAGTGGCTTCTGGAGATGGAGTAATAGTTGGTTCAATTGATGGGGAAATTTCTGGAGTAGCTGTCGGTTCCGGAGTGATAGTAACTTCTGGAGTCGGGGTTGGAGTTTCGTTAGGAGTGATGGTTGGTTCGGGAGTAATTGATGGATTTTCTGATGGGGTGGGAGAATTTTCTGGAGTCGGGCTAACTTCGACAATTGCAGGCGCAATTTCTTCCGGCATTTGGGCGTAAGCAGGTTGAGCAGTAATAACAAAAGGTAAAAAAGTATTCAAGAACAAGGACAAGTTCGCAAGAATTGAGGCAGTTTTTCTTGCAATACCAAGGTATCTCATAGGTCGATATTGTGAAAATAATTGTTAAAAGAACTCTGACGGGAGTATATCGTTTTTTTATAAGATTACAAGAGACTTAAAAAAGACTGAAAATTAATTCGTTCGTTTTTTGGATAAAACTGATGGAATTAGGAAGGATAAAATATTGCCGACCCAATAATAAGTACATAACCATTTTTGTCCGTAGCAACAGCTATTTTTACTTAAGTAGTAATCAAAAATTAAAGTGATAGTAGGTATTAATAATAAGGTTAACCAATTGGGTGAAAATCGACTTATAAGAATAAAATTAATTAAAAATGCTAACAAAAAAAGTAGAGGTAACCATTGTTTTTGGCAGGTAGTTTGGGATTCACCTAGAACTTGACCAGAAGAACTTTTGTCGGAGGATGAAGTGATTGATGGAGTTTCAGCATCAGTAGTGACACCAAGAACTCCTGGTCGAAAGCCTTCAGGAGCAACATTGGTAGCAACAATATTGGAACCAGGATTGATACAATATTCCGGTGTACGTTCACCCGGCATACAGCCATTTAAACTACGAACATAAAAACAATATTGAGCACCGGGAGTAAGTGATTTAACGGTGTAATTGGTAACATTACCAACATCAGGGGCACCATATTGATAATCTCCTGATGATGTTCCAAAGGCAATTAAATAGCCTGTGTGATCTGATAAAGTGTTAGACCAATTAAGAGTGACACTACCGTCAGCATTAGCATTGGCGATTAGATTTGTTGGAGATAGAGGATATGAATTGGTACATTTTGGAGTATCAGAAGAAGTAGAAACTCCGGCAATTTGACCACCATCACCAGAGAAAGACTTGGGTTCTTCGTCGCAGGTAAAATTAAAATTGATAGCAAAATTAGTTGATTTATCGGCATAATTGTTGTCTGCATCACTATTTAAGGTGGCTGACCAATTATAAGAATATTGGGAATTTTTAGGAATTTTACCTAAATAAACAGGGTTAATATCTTGGGCTAAAAGATTAGTAAGTGAATAATCAATTAAAGAAAAATCATTATTGATACCAGTAATATTTAAAGAAATTTTGTCGGCTAAAATTCCTGGAATTTGAGAAATACCTTTGAGATAAAGATCACAAGGAGCATTGCGATTGTTATTAATAAAAACTTTTTGAGAAGCGGAAAAACCGGGATAAATATTAGTTTCGGAAAATAAAGGTAAAACAGGACTTTGGAAACACTGGGAACTATTACAAGTGATGGTGATGTCGTTGCCAGCAAAAACCGGTTTAACCCAAAGAGAGATTAAAAGAAAAAATACTGAGTAAAAAAACTTTTTCATTAATAACTAAATGTTTGGGTAAAGGTGTAACTACCGCTAATATTAACTGTAATATCTGAACCAGGAAGAACATTGTCCGGGACACAAGTACCACCGGATGAACAAATACCTAGATAAATATTTTTGGAAAATTTCGAATCAGTAATTTCATTAATGTTGGCGTGTTCAAAAATTCCCTTTTCTACTCCATTGGAGGTATATAAAATTTCATAATCAAATTCATCTGAAACATTGGCTATATTTAATTTAACTTGATGATTGATACGATCGGAAGAAAGACTAATTTGAGGATCAGTACTAGTAAAGGATCTATTTAATGAAAATTTTAAGATAGGAGCAGGTGTTTTAGTAAAATCAGCAGTAGAAATTGTAATACCACTAACAACGACAGAATCGGAATAAAGAGCTTTGGCAGTATTAAGATGAGTGAGACCAAAAATAGTAGAAGAAACAAGAAAGAAGAAAATTAAAGATTTGAGAACGGTTTTTGATTTAGGTTTAATTTCAATTGTAGTACCAGTTTCTTGTAGTCTTTGGGAGACTTTGCGATTGACTTCGTCGTCGATGGCTTTTTTGATATTTAAAATTTGACTGATAATAAAAATGAAAGCCGGGATACCGACGACCACAGCAAAACCCCAGGGTTGACGAAGAGTGGCGGCCAAAGTACCAAGGTAAGGGATGGCAAAAAAGTAAACACCTTTGACACCAACATCTGGGACATCCCAAGCGTCGATATCATTATTGTGATCCCCTTTGGTTTTGAATAAAAGCGGATCGATAGAAGAAATAGAATTGACGCGATGGAGAATAGTATCTTTGGAATCACTAGGAGAAGTAAAGGCAATGATGTCACCAGATTTAATATTTTTTAGATCAACAGTTTTGGTAAAAGCCACTGAGCCGGTTTTAATGGTCGGTTCCATGGAACCACTAACTACAACAAAAGATTTGGGAAGATTTTTGAACGGAACCTTAGGAGAAATTACGACCAAAAGCAGACATAGTAATACTATGAATGCAACCCATTCGATAATTTTAAAAACAGTTTTAAATTTTTTGAACATCTAGCTGATTACAGAAGAACCCTTCTGTAATCAATAGAGGCTCAAAACTATTGGACTATTACATCAGCCTGTACACCGTTGAGACTAAAAGTTAGACCACTCATAGTGATATTTTTTAGAGTATTGTCAAAATCACCACCAGCAAAAAGAACTTTATAGCCTCTATATTTTGGGGCATTTTCTGATTCTGTGGCACCTTCGTTCTCTCGATAGATTACTCCACCAGGAAGTTGCCTTTCATAATCCTTCCACCAACTAAGTGGATGCCATTCTGCGCCAGCATAAACAGCGTCACCTTTTAGGGTATCGCCATCATCATTAATTACCGCCATATATATTTGGTTGGATAATTCAGTCCAATAACCACCAGTAGTAGTAATTTGTAATGTTGGTTTAAGGGCAATTTTTGAGCTACTTTTATTACTAACCCATAACTCGGTATAATCCTTAAATTTAGGGTATAAGTTGGTTAATTTAGTGTTAAAGTAATTTCTGATATCAGCTCCGCTAACAGATGAATAAACATATCCATTATTGCCATCTGAACTACGATCATATGCTTCGAGATCAGCATTACCAGTTGTCATAGTGACACCGGCAACGTTGACGGTGTCGCTGAATAATGCATAAGCACTAGCAGAGACAGTACCGACAGTGAGAGCGATAGCTAAAATACTTAATAAAATCTTCTTCATAAAATATTCACCTCCTAACAAAAAACAAAACAAATAATTGGGACCTAATCAGTATCGGACAGTTAACAATGATTAAAAGTCCTTGGTTAATAATTACAGCTATTAAAGAACGATGTCAATGAAACAAAACCCTATATTATTTTATAATTACCGTAAAAGTTGCTTATTGACCGGTTTTAAGGTAAAAAAATATTGATATCTTTTGATAGTTATTTTACTATGACAATTAAGAGACTGCGTTTAGAATATTTATTAATGAACTTGATGTTTTTGGGCGAGACATCTTTTAACAGCCTCACGAAGGCCACAGCCGCGAGTGATAAATTCTAGTGATTTTTCCCCGTTAATAATACTTTGAATTAAATTAATGAGTGATTCGCTGGTATAAAAATCTTGACTTCCTTGAACTCCTGGAAGGTTTTTTAAAGTAAATAGAAGCTGGCCAAAATTTTCGGCTTTGGCAATATCTTCTGGTTTGGATTGACGATTTAATCTTTCGGCTAAATCGTATTCAATTTTTTTAAAATTGAATTGACTATTATCACCAAGATCTCTACCTGTTCTTTTTCGGGCTAAAATTGTTCTCTCTTTTTTATTAATTTCATATATTTCCCAACCTGGTTCGATAAGGCCAGAACTGCGTTGAACATTAATTGTTTGACTTATTTTGGGATTAAATTGTTCAGGTAATTTAGAAATAGTCTCTTGAGATTTTTTAATTTCGTCTGATTTTCCTTGATCAATTTTTATAACTACAGCGGTCATATCATCAGATTTTGATCTTACTTTTTGACCACGACTTACTTCGGTTGATTTTTGAATTATTTGATTGGTAATAGACTCAGCAGGAAGATTCTTATTTTGATTAATAAGTGTAGTTAACTGATTAGTGGTTAAGTTATCGTGAACACCATCACTGGTGAATAAAACAACATCTCCTGACTTGAGTTTAATATTATAAAAATCAGGTTTTGAAGTTGGATTACCAATAAAGCGACTAATGCCAGACCTTCCTTGGTAAAATGTTTTTTGGATCAGTGTTAATGATTGAGTACCATCAAAGTTATCAAGAATATTCTGATGATAATCGTAGTTCTGAGGGTCTTCTTGATAAATAATATTGTGGTCAGTAGTAACTCTTTTTAAAACTCCATCTCGTAAAACGTAAATGCGGCTATCACCAACATGAATGGCACAAAGTTGATACTCGCCGGGTTCGGATGAGATGATGGTGGCAACTGTGGCGGTAGAACCCATATTACTACCGATGACTTTTTGTTGTTCTAAGACAAACTTATTTGCTTGATTAAAAATAGCATTTAACTTTTCTTGAATAACTGGAGGACTGGTATGGTTGGTATCAATAAAACTTAAGCCAGATTGAAATACTTTGGAGGAAATATCGGCAGCATCTTTACCATTGGCGATACCACCCATACCATCAAAAATTCCAAAAGTTCTATTGGAAAGATTGACTAAACAAGTATCTTCGTTTCGATCTGGATGTTTTTCTGAAGCTTTAGTAGTGGCTCCAGCATCAAGAGTAATTTTACTAACTTCGGGCATAGGAGCATAATCAATTCTTTGACTTTCTGACATAATTAATGTCATGTTAGCACAACAGTTTAGAAAGTGTAAATAATTTTTTCAAAATCGATAATTTTATTATTTTTATCAACTTTAATTCCCTCTTTTTTGTAAAGTTGGTCGCGCCATTGGTCATATTTTGGATCGCGCCAGACTTTACCATTACTATAAACAATTCGATGAAAAGGAATTTGATTGACCTGATCGGATTTACCTAAAATAGAAGTAATCATGCGGGATAACATTGGATGTCCGCCGGCAGCAGCACAGATAATGCCATAAGTAGTGACTCGGCCGGGTGGAATAGTCAAAGCTAATTCAACAACTTTTTTGGAAAATTTACCGGGTTTACGAGGCATGATGATTTATAAAATTTAATTTTTCGGGTCGGGATAATTTTTTAATTCGGGCTTCTTCAATAGAAGCTTCAGATCGATTTGTAAATTCTTTGGAGTAAATCAGTTTTACCGGACGACGGACTTTGGTATATTTAGCACCGAGTTTGGAAGAATTGTGTTCTTTGAGCCGTCTGTCTAAATTGGTGGTAATACCGGTGTAAAAAGTAGAGTCGGAACATTCGAGAATATAAACGAAATACATGATTTTTTCTTTAATTGTATTACTCCGATAAATCGGAGTTTGATAAATAGGCAAAATTTGTCGTTACTCTCCAAATTTAGACCTATTTAACAAAAAATATTTTTTATCTTTGATCTTGTCGGGTAATAACGATTCTTTGGAATACATTTCATAGCCTTTGCCGTAGCCGGCGTCTTTCATCAACTTGGTTTCGGCGTTGCGCAAATTCATAGGGATTGGCAAATTGCCTAAATTTTCAACGTCGCGACTGGCAAGCTTAAAAGCTTCATAAGCACTACGATCTTTGGGAGATTTGGCCAAATAAGTAACGCCATGGGCTAGATTAATAGAACATTCAGGATAACCAATTTGGGTAACGGCTTGGAAAACTTGGTTTGCCAACATAAGAGCCGATGAATTGGCAATACCAATATCTTCGCTAGCAAAAATTACCATGCGTCGGGCAATAAATTTTGGGTCTTCGCCGGCATTAATCATGCGGGCCAAATAATAAAGAGCAGCATCGACATTGCTGGCACGCATACTTTTGATAAAAGCAGAAATAGTGTTGTAATGTTCTTCACCTTTTTTGTCGAAACGCAAAAATTTATTTTGAAGAGTGTTAATAAGATCTTCTTTGCCTAATTTGTTGTAAAGAGTGAAGGCGTTATCAATCATTGTGAGAGCTTGGCGAGCATCACCATTGGCCATTTTGATAAGCCATTCTTTGGCGTCTTTGGAAATTTTTGTTTTTAAAATTTTGACAGCACGAGAAATTACTTCGCCGATCTCATCATCAGATAATTCATTGAGAATGAAAACTCGGCAACGGGAAAGAAGTGGAGAAATGACCTCAAAACTGGGATTTTCGGTGGTAGCACCAATGAGAGTTAATATTCC
>CAZCFJ010000012.1:0-17034 GCA_964497945.1 uncultured Gammaproteobacteria bacterium
AAAAATATTAATAAGTGGCAGAGCAATTGTACCGATAGGATCAGCATGAGCCAGAGGATTGAGAGTCAGACGACCACGAGACCGGGGAGTAGGATCGCCCATATGGTCAGCGGCTAAGGCATGACAAAATTCATGAAAGGTAATAGCAATGATGAGACAAATGAATGATATGATTCGAGTTATTAGAATTTCCATATTTCAAAAAAATCGTTGTTCTGATATTATACCTTACTATGAGAACATGTAGTTTATGTGGCAAAGGAACTAAAATCGGTCGTATCCGATCCCATGCCCAAAATCGAACCCCAAGAACTTACAAAGCTAACGTTCAAAAAGTTACTTTGGTGATGGGTGAAGATAAAATTAGTGGTGTTTTTTGCACTAAGTGTTTGAAAAGACTCAAGAAAGAGACTAAAGACCAACAAAAAACGGCACTTAATTAAGTACCGTTTTTTAGAGTAAACCAAGAATCATTTATTTTTTCTTGGTTTTTTTGGCGACTTTTTTCTTAGCTGTTTTTTTAGCAGCTTTTTTCTTAACAACTTTTTTCTTGGCGACTTTTTTAGTAGCTTTCTTTTTTACTGGCATAGTTTTACCTCCTTAATAATTATTAAAGAGATTTTTGAAATCTTTGTCAAAAAGTGAAATGCCTGTTTTTAGGAATAATTTGATTTTTAAATAAACAAATTTTGATAAATTGAAAATGTTTTTTTGCCTATCCTTAGACTATTAATTAATAATCTAAAATTAATAATTAATAATTATTTTTTAATACGAAATAATAAAATTGCCTAAGCTAGCAGAAAAATGATATGTCATTAATGATGAATTTTTCCAATAAATTTTAAAATTGGTTTTAATAACCACCTAAAAACAGGCAAAAATTTGATGTAAAATTTTTGAGAAATTTTTAAAGTGGCTTTTGACATAAAAATATTTTATCGGTAAAATAGGATAAATACATGGAAAAGATAATAGGCTTTCATGAATCGGTTGATTTAATTAAACGTGACCCAAAAAAGCATTTGGGTAAAGTTTTGGGTTTATGGATGATGCCAGTTATGTTTCCTGGTGGTGGAATTATTAGGGACTCATATTTTTTTATGAGACATATAGACGATGTATTGGATGGAGACGATTTGACGGTTAAAAATCCAGATACATATGTAGGCAAAATAAGACAAGATTTGCTGGATGGTGTATTGGATCAATCTGTTTCTGTTGAAGCCTTGGCGTTTAAATCAATACGGAAGTTAGAGCAAAAAAAGACAGTAGATACTGATAATCCGAGAAGATTCTTTGTGAAGGGAATTGATGGAATGTTTATTGATTTTAATCGAATGAAAAATAGACAGGTGGTGGATGCTAATACTTTAAAAGAAGGTTTTATAGATGCTTTTAGTCCACATTTTGATATTTCTTTGATGGCAGTTGAATCTAAACTAAGATCGGGGGATATAAAAACATTTTTATATGCTCAAGGGTTTGCTTATAGTATTCAAGATTTGAAAATTGACTGGGAAAGGGGCTTGTTTAATATACCAGAAGAGGTATTGAATCAATCTGGTTTATCTAATGAAGCGACTTTTTCAGAGGTAGTAACAAATTCAATTGTTAATGAATGGATTAATGATCAATCAAGTGAAACTAGATTTGATTTGGATATGTTTTTGAAAAATATTGGTTCATGTGAAAAAGAAAGGTCAGCTAATTTATTAATTAGAGGTTTAAGTAAAAGAGTAATTTCGGTTTTGGATTCTAGAAAGTAAATATTTTAGGATTTTTTGATGGTATAGTAGGGAGAAATTTCAGACCAATTAGTGATTGTTTTACCTTCTATTTGGACTTTTTCTAAGTAGAAAGTAGAAAGTAGAAAGTTAAAAGTAGAACTGAAGATTTTCATTTTTAGTTGTTGACCTTTTTGATTGGTGACATAAGTCCAGGCAATAGGCCAGGGATTAAGAGCTCGAATAAATCGTTCAATTTTGGCCTGATCCCAAGACCAGTTGATTTGGGCTTTATCTTTGTCGAATTTGGGAAAATAAGATCTTTGATCATGATTTTGGTTAACTAATTTTTTAGGGTTAGAAAGATAATTTTTGAGGACAGTTTCTAAATTATCGGCGGCTAAGCTGAAAGCTTTTTCATAAAATGTATTAGCAGTTTCGTTTGATGAAATTTCAAAGGGAATTTGGGAAATAATTGGCCCGTGGTCAGGAAGAGCGTCGATTTGAAAAAAACTGACGGCACTTTGGGTTTCACCGTTGATAATTTGCCATGGTCCAGGGGTAGCACCGCGATATTTAGGTAAGGGTGAGGGATGAATATTAACGATTTTGTATTTGGAAATGTCAATAGTTTCTTGGTCAAAATAAGGAGGGCCAAAGGCGACACAGACGGCTAAATCTGGGTTTAATTGATGGATTTGTTGTTTAACTTCTGGAGTAAATTCTTCAATTTGGAAAAGAGGTAAATTATTTTCTTTGGAAAAAGCGGCGATGGGGTTGGGAATAATTTCTTGACGGCGACCAACTGGTTTATCAGTCTTACTAAAAACAGCAGAGACTTGAAAATCTTTAATTTCCAAGAGTTTCTGGAGGATAGTGACAGAATGCGAGGATGAGCCGAAGAAAATTACATTAATCATATTATTTGTTGTTGATAGTAGAGACGTACCGGCGGTGCGTCTCTACGAAAATTGATAATCAAATTATACCGTACTCAATTGGTAATTTGATAAAATACATTAATGAGAAAAATTGTGCTTTATCCTAACGAGGTTTTACGCCAAAAAGTTAGTGATGTAACAGAAATCGATAAAACTACTGCCAAAGAAATTGAGGAATTGAAAAAACTTTTGGCAGAGGGCGAAAATGCGGCTGGTTTGGCAGCTCCACAGATTGGGGTGTCAAAAAATTTTTTTGGGATGAAAATTAATGGAGAAGTGAAAGTTTATTTTAATCCAAAATTAATAAAAACTTGGGGAGAGAGAGTTTATCCAAAAATTGTTAATAAAAATGTGGAAAGTGAAGATTTTTTGGAGGGATGTTTGTCATTTCCCGATTATTTTGGGACAGTAAAAAGATGGTTAAAGATAGAAGTAGAATGGCAGGAACTGGTTGGACAAAAGTTTGTAACAAAAAGAAAAGAATTGGAGGGTTTCTCGGCAATTGTTTGGCAGCATGAAAGTGACCATTTAGTGGGAAAATTGTTTGTGGACTATGTCAAAAAAGAGGGAGGAAAGTTTTATAAGTGGAATGGTAAAGAAATGGTGAAGGCGGATATTGATGAGATCTTAGATGCTAGATCTTAGATCTTAGATTAAAAAATTATTTTTTGATTTTATTAATTTCGTCTAACATTTTTTGGGCGTCGGTGTTGGCGGGGGCGTATTTAAGGGTTTGTTCTAAATTGGTTTTGGCCAGGTCGTATTTTTTTTGATTAAAATAAATTTGACCTAAAGCAGTGTAAGCGTAATCATAATTAGATTTGAGGTCGATGGCTTTTTGATAATAAAAAGCGGCATCGTCTGGCATGGAGGCGGTTTCTAAGAATTTTCCCAAAGAATAATAAATTTTGGCGTCGGTAGGAGCGAGTTTATTAGCCTGAAGGAGTGATTCGACGGCGGTATAAAAATATTTATTATCAAGAGTAGATAAATAATAATAAATTTGGGCACGTTGCTTCCAGAAATTGATATTGGCAGGAGACACGGTGGTAGCTTGGTCGGCTAATTTACTAGACTGTTCAATATAGGAACTATTATCTTCTTTGGATATTAAGGCCATTTTTGCCGAAGAATCGGCGAGATTAATAATATAGTTGGGATTACTGGCGGATAAGGCTAAAGCTTGTTGAGCAAAATTGTAGGCTGATGAGTAGTCCTGTTTTTCGTCGCTGGATTGGGATTTGGCAAAAAAAGTATCAGCAAGATAGTCGGAAAAATTGTAAAAAATAAAAATAGAAGAAAATAAAGCAACTGGTAGAATGAGAATTTTTTTAAATTTATTGGTTGAAGTTTTAGTAGACGAATCGTTTTGGGGTAAAGATAATGCGGGGAGAAGGAAAAAGAAAAGGGAAACAATGACAACAGAAAATCCGGCGGCGTTGGTAATAAGGATGGAAATATATGATGATAGTATGGCTAAATTTTTAATATCTAGTTTGGAATTTTTGACTAAATTTTTGGTTAAGAAAAATAAGACAGTGAGAATAAGGATCAGATAAGGAATGGTACCAACTAAGCCGGTAGTGGCTAGATAATTTAGATATTCATTGTGAGCTTTGTTGTAAAGAAAATCCCATTCGGAAGTAAGGTTGTGAGCAATTGGTCTGGTCCAGTAGTAGGAATAAGCGAAGGTTTCAACTCCGGTGCCAAAAATAGGAAATTTTTTAAATAAATCTAAACTACCTTGCCAAACGATTTTACGGATATCACTTGAGGAGGTGATGTTAAAATTTTGATTCTCAGTGGTGGAAACAGTGTTATTGATTTTGGGAGGAAAAAAATTATCTTTGATGGGATTAGAGATTAGTAAAGATAAAACAATTAATAGTGAATAATTAATAATTAATAATTTTCGAGATGAACGATCTTTAAGAAAATTAATAAGAGAAAAGATGGAGATGGAGATAATTCCGGCGAGTATACCCGATTTGGATTTGGTAAATAAAAGACAAATAAATAAAGAAGTAGAAAGTAGAAAGTAGAAAGTAGAAAGTTTTTTAGTTGAGTTATTTAAAGTTCTATAAATAGAGAAAGGCAAAAGGATACAAAGGTAGGCGGCGAGCCAATTAGGTTGACCTAGAGTGGAGAAGACCCGAGATTGAACATCTTGAACCCAAAGATGTTGATCAATACCAAAATGTTCAAGAATGCCATAAATAGCAACAGAAACACCAGAAATTAAAGAAAAATCAATAATTTTTTGTTTGAATTTATCGTCTAAATAGGATAGAAGACACCAAAAAAGTAGGCAATAAGAAATAATTGAGAGTAGTCCGCCATTGAGTCGGGAAATATAACCATAAAATGAAGTGTAAACCTCGATAGAGGTAAAAGTACAAGTAATTTGGGAAATTAAAAACAAGAGTAAAGGGATGTTAAAAATATTTTTTTGATAAAGATGAGTATTGCCGGAGAGCCAATTGATGAGATGGAGACAAGTGATAATGATAGTAATCAGATAAACAAAGTGCATTTTAGGAAGTTCAAAAAGTTCAGAGTTGAAGAAAGTAAAGATAAAAGGAGTGGCAAAAAAAAGTAAGAGGTAAAAGAATTTAATGGTAGAAGTAATTTTTTTCATGAATACTTCTATTGTAACTAAGATAGATTCAAGTTGCTATAATTTTAGAGTGAGATGGTTTAAAAAAGCAGTTAATAAAGTTGTTGATATCGTTGGAGTTTTTAGTTGGGATATTGGAATTGATTTGGGAAGTACAAATACAATGATTTATCTTAAGGACAGAGGAATTGTAATTGATGAACCAACAATGTTGGCCAGACCAAAACGAAAAAGATGGACTGGTTTGTCAGCACCAAAAGGTGATTTGAAACGTCCGGTAGCTTATGGATATAAAGCGAAATTAATGTGGAGCCGCGAACCAAGGCAAATTGAAGTAGTAAGCCCAATTAAAAATGGGTTGGTAACGGATATGGAAGGTTTGGAAAGTTTAATGGCTTATTATTTTAAATTGATTTATGAAGTGCCATCGAAGTATCCAAAGATTTTTAAACCACGGGTAATTGTGGGAGTACCGAGTTTTATTAATCAAGTGCAAAAAAGGGCCATAAAATCGATTATTATGGCGGCCGGGGCGAGAGAGGTAATTTTAGTTGAGGAGGTGGTTTTGGCAGCAGTTGGATTGAATTTTCCAATTAATCAACAAAGCGGGGCGGTAATTGTGGATGTGGGTGGTGGAAAAACGGAAGTGAGCGTAATTTCAATGGGAGGTGTAGTAATTAGTGAAGGTATTAAAACCGCAGGGGTAGAAATTGATGGGGCAATTATTAATTATGTAAAAATGAAATATGGTTTATTGATTGGTCCCAATAGTGCGGAAAAAGTAAAAATTGGTGTCGAAAATAATAATTTAGTTAGAGGTCGGGACTTAGAAACCGGATTGCCAAAAAGCATTAAAATGACGAGGGAAGAAGTAAGAGAGGCCGCTAGTCTGGAATTGACTAAAATTGTTAAATTAGTTAAATCAGTGTTGGATGAAACTCCGCCAGAACTAATGGAAGATATTCTAAAAAAAGGAGTTATATTGATTGGTAATGGATCGCGAATGAAAGATTTAGCTCAAATGATTGAATCGGAAACAAAAATTTGTACAGTGCTGGCTGATGAGCCAGGAATGGCGGTAATTAAGGGTTGCGGAAAGGTGGTAGAAGAAATTGGTTTATTAAAAGAAATAAAATTAGTTGCTCTGAGATAAAATGAGGCAAGAAAATGGTTATCCATGGAAGTATTGGATATTAAAGTTTGGTTTAGTTTTGAGTTTACTAATTTTATTAGTAACCGTTTTTCGGTTAAGTTTAATTCAGAAGAATTATTATTCGGAGGTGGCGAGAGATAATAAGATTTTTGAAAGTGTAATCCCGGCACCAAGAGCAGAAATTGTTGATAGAAAGGGGAGAACGGTAGCTAAAAGTGTTTATCAGTATTTTAAATTGGAAAATGGAAATAAAATTTATCAAAATTCAGGCGATTTTGATGGATATAAATTTGAAGGAAAAGATTTAGCTTATGAAGTGAAACGACAGTATGATTATGGTGAATCGATGTCGATGATTACGGGATATGTGGGCAAAATTAATGATGAAGATATGAAAAATGCCAGATGTGGTTATAAATTGAAGGGTGATGATGTAATTGGTAGAAGTGGAATTGAAGGTTATTTGGATTGTGAAGTGAGAGGAAAAAATGGAAAAAGGGTGGTGGAAGTTGATGCTCTGGGAAATTATGTTCGGGAATTAGGAAGGGAAGAACCAGAAATTAAGTCGCCAATAACTTTATCTATAGACGCTTATTGGCAGGATAAAATATATAAGTTATTAAATGGAAAAAAAGCAACAGTAATTATTAGTCAGCCAAATACAGGGAAAATTTTAGCTTTGGTGTCTAGTCCGGCTTATGATGCTAATGATTTTACTAACCAGAATAATGAAAAAATTAATCAATATTTGGCAGATAAAACTAATTTACCTTTGTTGAATAGAGCCATTTCAGCAAGATTTCACCCAGGGTCAGTGTTTAAGATAGTTGTATCAACGGCGGGTTTGGAAAGTGGAGTAATAAATAAAGAGACATTAATAGAAGATACGGGAACATTAAAAGTGGGAGATTATACCTATAAAACTTGGAGTGGACGGTCTGATGGAATGGTGGATATAGTAAAGGCAATCAAGAGGTCAAATGATATTTTTTTCTATAAATTGGGGGAAATGTTGGGAGTAGATAGAATTCATGATTGGGCAAAAAATTATGGCTATGGAGCTAAAACGGGGGTAGAATTGAGTGGTGAAGTAGAAGGAGTGGTGCCAAATGAAGATTGGAAGAAAAAAACTAAAGGAGAGTCATGGTATTTGGGAAATACTTATCATTTGTCCATAGGACAGGGAGATTTGGACGTAACCCCAATACAGGTCAACCAAATGACAAACACAATAGCTAATCATGGGGAGAGGTGTAAGATGAGTATTTTGAAAGATAGTAAAACGGAATGTAAAAATATTGGAATTAGTGATTCGACTTGGCAGACTATAATCGAAGGAATGAAACAGGCTTGTAAATCAGGTGGAACAGCATGGCCATTGTTTAATTTTAAAACCCAAATTGCCTGTAAGACAGGAACGGCAGAAGTGGGTGATGGAAGTAAAGATACTCATGCCTGGTTAACAGCCTTTGCGCCAGCAGATAATCCGCAAATTTCGATTACAGTAATGGTAGAGAGAGGTGGCGAAGGAAGCGATGTGGCGGCACCGATTGTAGGAGATATATTAAAGGAGTGGTTTGAGGAACCAGAGACAGTGGTGCCAAGATACACAGATAATAAAGATGAGGGAGAATGAGATGTTATAATTCGGATGATGTGGAAAGAAAGAATTAATAAAATTTCTGAATTTGTGAGGGAAAAATCAGAAGTTCATAAAGCTAAGAGTTTAATTAAAGCAAGTGAACAATCTTTTATGGTAGGTTTTAGAGAGGAATCTACTGAAGTTGGAGATAAATTGGGGATTCGTGGGTTTAAAGGTGAGCCAACTTTGATGATGTGTAATTTGTTGAGTAGAAGTGTATATAAATATTCTTTAATTAGCGTAACTGGTTTTAATAGGGACAATAGAATGATTGGAAATATAGAAGTCAGAAGAAGAACTTAGGCTGTGGGTTGACAGGCGGAGTATTATAGATGACAATGGAATTCAGTTTATAAAGTTATAAAGTAGAAAGTAGAAAGTTTAAAATTAAAATGAAAAAATTATTAATAGTCGAGTCACCAACAAAAGCAAAAACCATTGGAAAATATTTGGGAAAAGATTATAAAGTGATTGCTACGGTGGGTCATATTCGCGATTTACCAAAGAATAAAATGGCGGTAGATTTGGCTAAAGATTTTGAAGTTGAGTATCAAATTGATCCAAAGAAAAAAAAAGTAATTGATGAATTAGTAAAGGCGGCGAAAGAGTCTGAATTAATATTGTTGGCATCCGATCCTGACCGTGAAGGAGAGGCGATTTCTTGGCATGTAAAATGG
Source organism: uncultured Gammaproteobacteria bacterium (assembly GCA_964497945.1). GTDB lineage: Bacteria > Patescibacteriota > Microgenomatia > UBA12405 > UBA12405 > WARW01. The sequence continues at coordinate 8,758 of CAZCFJ010000012.1, forward strand.
ATATTAGAGTCTAAAGTCAAAAGTAAAAAGTTAAAAGACATAGTAACTAGAATTACTTTTCATGAAATTACTAAAGAAGCAGTGGAAGAGGCTTTGGAGCATTGCCGTGAGATTGATATGGATTTGGTAAATGCTCAACAAGCTAGACGAGTATTAGATAGGGTAGTCGGTTATAGTTTATCGCCGATTTTATGGAAAAAAGTGCGTCGTGGTTTGTCGGGCGGAAGAGTTCAATCGGTAGCAGTGAGATTGATTTGTGAAAGAGAAAAAGAAATTGAAGCTTTTAAAAAAGAAAAATTTTATACTGTTTGGTCGGAGTTGGGTAAAAGAGAATCTTTTAGAGCAGATTTGGTAAAGATTGATGGAAAAAGTGTCTTTATCAGTACTAAATTAAAATTATTTGACGGAGATTATTCTTATTCCAAATCGATTTTTAAAACAGAGGGAGAAGTTAAAAAATTTGTTGATAGTTTAAAAAAAGAATTTTTAGTAGAGAAGGTAAGTGGGACGGAAACTTCAAGAACACCATTACCAGCATTTACGACATCAAAATTGCAGCAAGCAGCGGCGCGACGAATGGGTTGGTCGGGTAAACAAACAATGAGTGTGGCTCAGCAACTTTATGAAAAAGGTTTGATTAGTTACCACAGAACTGACTCGGTGTATTTATCAGAAAAAGCGATCGGAGAATTTAGAAAGTTTATTGAAAAAGAATACGGGGCAAATTATTTATCAGAAAAAGTCAGAGTTTATAAAAATAATAGTAAAAATGCTCAGGAGGCACATGAGGCAATCAGACCAACAAATGTAACAATTCGGAACATTGAAGGAGCTGATTCTAGAGAAATAAAACTTTATGAAATGATCTGGAAAAGGGCAGTAGCAACTCAGGGAGCAGCGGCAAAAATGAAAAATACCACGATTAATTTTTCCGTAGGCAATGCCTTATTTCAGTCAAAAGGAGTAAGAATGTTGTTCGATGGGTTTTTGAAAATTAATGGAGAAAAACATGAGGATCAAATTTTGCCAGAATTGAATGAAGGAGAAAAAATAGTGGCTCAGAAAATTAATTATGAGGTAAATGAAACTATGCCAATGCCGCGATATAGTGATGCGAGTTTGGTGTCGTCACTGGAAAAACAGGGGATTGGTCGTCCGAGTACTTATGCGCCAATTATTTCAACTATTATTATGCGCCAATATGTAGAACGTGATGAAGGTAAATTTAAACCAACGGTATTAGGAAATGCGGCTAATGAATTTTTGGTGAAAAATTTTGAAGATGTATTGTCATTACCATTTACAGCGGAAATGGAGGAAGAATTGGACAGAGTTTCTTTGGGGAAAGAGAATTGGAAGGAGATGATGAAGAAATTCTGGAAAGGATTTGAAAAAGAAGTAAAAAAAGCCGATAAAGATGGGGAAAGAGTCAAAGTAGAGACAGAAAAGTTAGGAGAAAAATGTCCGGAATGTAAAGAAGGTGATTTGGTAATTAGATTGGGTCGATTTGGAAAATTCGTCTCTTGTGATAGATTTCCTGATTGTAAATATAGCCGACAATATCAAGAAGATGCGGGATTTAAATGTCCGGAATGTGGAAAAGAAGGGGTAGTGCGTCGGACTAAAACTGGACGGAAATTTTTTGGTTGTTCTGATTATCCAAAATGTAAGTGGGCGGGATGGAAAAAACCGTAAAAATAATTAAACTTTATTTAGTCATGTAGAGACGCATCATGATGCGTCTCTAACTAGAAGATACAATAGTTATTCTTTTTTCTTTCCCCAATGAAGTTGAGAGGTTCTAATTAGTTTGTCGCGTTGTTGGTTCTTGCAGGATAAAGGTGGGAGGGTAGTGGCGTAGAAAGGTTGAGTGGTTTCGGAATCAATAGAGAGTTTACAAATAACTTGGTACTTTCCGATTTTGACTAAATCTTCCGGAGGAAAAGCCGTGCCAAATTCTTTGGCTAAAATATAGGCGTCTTGATTACCAACGACAAAAGAAATGATAGAACCAACGTTACCTAAAATAGCGTCTTGAATGGTACGGTCTAATTGAGACATATATTGGTTGGCGATAATTAAGTTAAGTTTAAATTTACGAGCTTCGGAAAGAATTTTAATAAAGGCTTCAGTGGCAAAATTTTGAAACTCATCGACGTAAAGATAAAAATCGGAACGATCTTCGGCAGCTTGAAATACCCGATTCATGGCGGAAAGTTGAATTTGAGTAATAATCATAGCACCAAGAAGAGAGGAATTGTCTTCACCAAGACGGCCGGTAGATAAATCAGCAATAAGAATTTTTTTATTATCCATAATTTCTTGGATATTAATTTTAGATTTGGCATGAGCTACGGTATTGCGGATATTACTAGAAGCAATAAACTGACCGACTTTATTTAAAATGGGAGAGACAGCTTCGTTTTGAAACTTTGGATCCATACGGTCAAATTCGTTGCGCCAGAAATTGATGAGAGTTTGATTAGTGAGCTGAGAAACACATTTTTCGCGGAAATTTTTATTGGTTAGAATTTCGACGATATGAGTTAAGTCACTGCCAGGAACATTGACTAAGGTTAAAACAGCATTGCGTAAAATATGCTCGAGCCGTGGTCCCCAGGAGACGGTGCCATAAAGTTTTTTGAAAATTGAGAGAACACCAGAAGCAATGAGTTCTTTTTGGGAGTCATTTTTCGCTTCCAAGACGTTTAGAGGGTAAACATATTCGGGGTCGGCCGGGTTAAAATAACAAACATCGTTAATACGAGAACTAGGGACATAATCAAGAATAGTGTTGCATAAATCACCGTGAGGGTCGATAACGGCAACACCCCGACCTTTGCGAATGTCATCAATAGCCATGTTGGCAATAAGAGTAGTTTTACCGGTACCAGATTTACCAATGATGTAAGTGTGACGGCGACGATCTTCGCCTTGTTTGATGCCAAAAATAGCGTCTTTGTTTCTGAATTCGGTTTTGGCAAAAAAAGTGATCTGAGACTTTTCTTCGGGGGTGGCATTGTCGGCGACTGGAAGATTTTCTGGAGGATCGGAATAAAGTTTTTTACCCCAAGCAATGTTGGGAAGTTTAGTCATTTTGTTAGGAAAATGCCAAATGGCAGATAATTCTTCGGTATTAAAGATTTGGCCTTTGAGTCCGGAAAATATTTCCCGATTACAAATGGATTTAAGAAGTTTATTTTTGGTAAAGAATTTAGGATTGAAGGTTTTAATAAAATTTCCCCGAGGGTTAGTATAGGCGCCAAATGATGAAGAAACGGAAGAAATGAGGCCAGGGCTATTAGAGAGGAAATTGATTTGAGCAAAAATGCCAGGAAATTGAATTTTTTGTTCAAAAATCATTTTGTCGGGATGAGCAGTACGAATATTGCGTTGAGCATCAACTAAAATACCATTTTGAATGGTACTAATAATGCCGCTTTGCCAATTTTTGGGCGGGGAAGAGAGAACTATTTGAAAGACAAAAAAATCTTTGGTGTTGTTGGATCGTGAAAGTGGAGCTAAAACTGAATTTAGTGGGTCAGTATCTCTAAAATCTTTGGTAGTTTTGAGAGGGTAACTATAAGATTTACCTAGGCCGAGTTGAGTGAAGGAAGTGGTATTTATACTTAATTGAGAGGTTGGTTGATTGGGATCAATTTGGGATGGATTGAAAAAATCGGCGATATAATCGGGAGTTTCTCGAGTAATGGCACTGGAATATTGAGCTAATATTTGAGAACGGAAAAATTCGATTTCATTTTTGGGAACGACAACAAAGAAACGGAGTTGACCATCTTTAAGGACTATTTCGAGTGAGGCAATAGTTTTTTTCTTGCCAGCAAGTCTTTCAAAGAAAGAAAGTTTGGAAAATTGGGTAAAATTAGCCAGCAGAGAAGACATGGATTCAAAAGTGAATTCATTTTCTTGTGGCAGTCTAACTTCAAGAATAGTGAAGTTGTTATCAGACATGAGTTTATTTTAGCAATTTTTTTGGTGAATAGGGGGTGAATAGATGAGTATCTTATAATAATTTTAAGGATTATCTTATAAAAATAAATATTTGTTTTTTTAAATTTATTTATTGGTAGTATGTGTTATAATTCTTCAATTAAAAATTTGAACCCGACACAAGAATCCTGGGGTAAAAACCCGGTGTCGAAGGTTTACTAATAAGGAGCATCCCAATTAGTTGGGATAAAAAATTATGGCAGAAGCCAAAAAAGTCATCACCACGCCAAAAGCTGCGCATTTAGGCGGGCAGGCAAAAACCGTCAACCGAAGTGGCAAGTCTTTGGTTAAAAAAGCATTGGTGGTTAAGGCAAAAAATCAAAGTAAGATTTCAGCTGAGAACATCAAGAAATTAAACGAGAGAAAATTAAAGGAAAAAGAGATTGCAAAGAAAAAAGAAGAACAGGTTAGCAGAGAGTCCGCCGACGTTAAAACTATGGCGGATAAAGCGGCCAAGGAAGATAAAAAGTATAACGTTACTATCGGTTTGAAAGATTTGTTGAATGCTGGAAGTCATTTAGGTCACAAAATTTCTAAAACTAATCCTAAAGCCCGTGATTTTATCTACGGCAAAAAAGATGGTATTGAAGTCATTGATTTGATTAAAACCATGGAAGGTTTGGAAAAGGCTTGTAATTATATTTACAACCAAAAGAGAAATAATAAACAGATAGTTATGGTCGGGACTAAAAGACAAGCTCGTGAAGTAGTACGCCGAGTAGCTATGAGTGCCGGGGTACCTTATGTAACTGATCGATGGTTGGGCGGTACTATTACTAACTGGGATCAAATTAAAAAAGATATTAAAAAATTAAACGACCTTAAAGACGGTTTGGAAAAAGGTAAATTTACTGAAAGTACTAAAAAAGAACTTTCAGATATGAATAAAGAAGTAACTAGATTAGAAAAAATCGTAGGTGGTTTGACTAGCTTAGATAAACTTTTTGATGTACTTTTTGTAGTTGACGCCGGAGTTGAAAAAACTGCAGTTAAAGAAGCAAAATTAAGAAAAATTAAAGTAGTAGCTATCAGTGATACTGATGCTAACCCTTACAAAGTTGATTTTGCTATCCCAGCTAATGATGATTCTTCGAAGAGTGTCAATTTGATTGTAGAAGAAATTGGTCGAGCCATTAAAGCAGCAGGAACCAAATAGATCTTAGATCGTAGATGATAGATCGTAGAAAATAATAATTAAAAAAAATAAAAAACTATGGATAATAAAAAAATAATTGAATTAGTTAAGAAAATTCGAAATGAAACCGGTTTGGGAATTATGGAAATTAAAGCAGCTTTGGAAGAAGCTGAAGGTGATGAAAAAAAAGCTAAAGAAATTTTGAAAGCAAAAGGTCTTAAAAAAGCCGAAACCAAAACAGAGAGAGAAACCCATCAGGGTAGAGTAGCTACTTATACCCATAGCACAGGTAAAATTGGGGTTATGGTGGAATTGCTTTGTGAGACTGATTTTGTGGCTAAACATGAAGATTTTATGGAATTAACTAAAGATATTTGCCTGCAAATTGCAGCCATGAATCCAGAAAATGTTGAAGAACTCTTGAAACAAGAGTTTATTAAGGATGCTTCATCTACTATTGAAGAAAAAATTAAAGGCTTGGTAGTCAAATTTGGGGAAAATATGAAATTGACCAGATTTGCGAGGTTTGAAATCTAAAAAGGGCGGAAGTCTTAAAAAAAATAAAACCTCTCCGATTTTCGGGGAGGTTTTTGGTTTGGTATAATCAAATTAATTTATGATAAATTTTTCAGATGTACGAGTCCGAATGGACAAAATAGTTTCTTTATTTGTTAATGATATTGCCTCGATTAGAACCGGTCGGGCAACTCCGGGATTAATTGAAAATGTAGTAGTGACGGTTTATGGCGGACAGAAGATGAAATTGATTGAGTTGGGGTCGATTGGTGTGCCAGATGTACGAAGTTTAACTTTTCAACCTTGGGATCAGGCTTTAATTCGAGAAATTGCCAATGGAATTACGGCGGCTAATATTGGAATGACACCGGCGGTTGATGGTCAAATAATCAGAATGAGTTTGCCGATGTTGACGGTAGAACAACGTGAAGATTATGTAAAATTATTGGGAAGAAAGTTGGAAGCAGCCAGAGTAATGATTCGGGATGCTAGAGCTGATTTTAGAAATGGTTTGCAAAAAGCTAAACAAGATAAAACAGTTTCTGAAGATGAATTTAAAAAAGATGAAACAGAATTACAAAAAATAACAGATGAGTTTGTAAAGAAGTTGGAAGAGTTAGCGGGGAAGAAAGAAGTAGAGATTAGAGGATAAATTTAGATGATAGATATTAGATGGTAGATCGTAGATAATAAGAACATGGATTTTGTAATATTTATAGTTGCCTTGTCAATATTAGTATTGGTTCATGAATGGGGCCATTTTATGGCGGCTAAGAAAACCGGGGTGAGGGTGGAAGAATTTGGGTTGGGTTTGCCACCAAAAATTTTTGGAAAAAAAATTGGGGAGACGGTTTATAGTCTAAATTGGTTGCCGATTGGTGGTTTTTGTAAACTGTTGGGTGAAGACCCAAATGGTGACGGAAAAGATGGCAAAAAAAACAAAAAAGAATCTTTTGAATATAAAAAACCGTGGCAAAAAATGTTGATTGTGTTGGGTGGGGTAATTATGAATTTGGTGTTAGCGGTGGTGATTTTTAGTGTAGTGTATACGGTTTTAGGGGTTCCAGTGGAGACTGATAGAGTCACTATTATTGGAATTTCAAAAAATTCGCCGGCGGAAAAAGTCGGCCTTAAAGAGAATGATGTGGTTTTAAGAGTGAATAATAAAGAAGTAAAAAAAACTAATGAATTGATGGACGAAGTGGGGAAATATAAGGGGAAAAGTGTAGAATTAGAAATTCTAACAGACGGACAGACACAAAGGTTTGTTCGTACAATTGAAGTGAGAGAAAATCCACCAGAGGGTGAAGGAGCAATGGGGGTGGCAATTTCAAATACAGAAATGGAAAAAGTAGCCTGGTATAGAATTGATCGAGGAATTGTGGCAGGTTTTAAAGAAGCCTATTATTGGGGAAAAATTATTGTGGGTGGAGTAGCAAAAATGATCGGTGGATTGGTGATTGGTAATGTGCCAAAAGACGTTAGTGGTCCAATAGGAATGTATGAGGCGACCAGTGCTATAAATAAAAACCAGGGAATTTTAGCGGTAATTCATTTTTTTGGAATTGTATCGGTAAATTTGGCAGTGGTAAATATATTGCCATTTCCGGCATTAGATGGGGGCAGAATTATTTTTGTAATTTATGAAATGATTACTAAAAAACGGGCTAATCCAAAATTGGAAACAACAATAAATAATATTGGAATGATGTTTCTTTTAGGTTTGATTTTATTGATAACAATAGGGGATGTGACGAGAATTTTTGGGAAGTAAAAACCTTTGATATCTTGACCGGAGATTTAAAAAATGCTTAACTGTCCCTAGAATGAGAAGAATTAGTTTGTATCAACAAAAGGGAATGATTAATGGTTTTATGGCGGTGGCAATTTTGCTTTTGGCAATATCGTTACCAGTGACGGTTTTATTGGTTCAAAAGAATCAGGAAAATAGAAGTAAAGCAGCTGAAGAAGTGATAGAGACGGAGATAAGTTGTGGTGAGGCTGATGGTAAATCTTATGCGGTTAGACCAACGGCGGATTTGTGTAATGATAGTGATGTCATTTGGAAGGATAGTAGTGGTAATGATGGAAGTTATTTGTGGTCTTGTATAGGTAATGATGAAACGAATTTAGTTGATTGTTCAGCTGTAAAAATTACTAAAGATGAAGGAGGGTTAATTGATGGTCGTTGTGGTGATGCTAATGGAATGGATCAAAATTCTAAACCAATTTCTAATTATGTTTTGTGTAAAGCGGGTGAATTAGCCTGGACTGACGAAATGGCGGATGATGGTGATTTTAATTGGTCTTGTGAAGGAATAAATGGTGGCAGTGCAGTAAATTGTGTGGCATATAAGGAAAGTGAATAGATTTATTGTGGAATTTTATTTATACTTTGTCTAGTGTTTTTTTAAAGAGATGAGTGAAAGACTTAAATTTATCTGAACAAAGAGGGATGGTCCAGTTGTTTATTCTGGCGGGTATGTTGTTGGTGGCCGCTGTTTTACCTGTAGCTACTAATTTAGTTCAACAAAATCAAGAAAACAGAAGTAATGCGGCTGCTCCCAGCGCTTCTGGTTGTAGTAGTAGTAAGGTGGGTAATCGGACTTGTTCTG
>CAZCFJ010000013.1:0-16420 GCA_964497945.1 uncultured Gammaproteobacteria bacterium
GGAATAATATCTGGCGGTGACGGGACAAAATAATTGTTATACTTAATTTATGAATGATGTTTTAGGAGTCGATATTGGTCATGGCTCTGTAAAATTGGTTTTGTTAGATAAAGCAGTTGATGGAGTAATTTCTTTGGTAAATATGGGTGAATATAAAGTTCCAATAGTAGATGAAAAGAGTGTTGATAAATCCAAATATTTTAGTGAGGTGAGTGGTAGTTTAAAAAAAATATTGAACGACTTAAAAATAAAATCAAAACAAGCGGTAGTGAGTTTATCAGAGAATGATGTGATTAGTCGATTGGTTCGTTTACCACCAATGAAAGATAATGAAATTATGGATGCTTTAAAATTTGAGGCAGAAACTTTTGTCCCCTACCCACTTGATGAAGTGTCGATTGATTATGAAGTTATAGAAAAGGATGATGCTGGTAGATTGTCGGTGTTTGTGATTGCGGCCAGAAATGATTTAATTCAAATGTATGTAAAGATGTTTAGATCTTTGGGAATAGAATTGGTGGCTTTAGAATCACCCTCGGTGGCCTATAGAAGAATAGTAAAAAATGGGATTAAAACAGTAGAGAGAGTGATTGTGATGGATTTGGGAGAAAAATACACTGATATTTTTAACATCAATAAAGGATACACTTATTTTGCCAGGTCAATTCCAATTGGGGGTGAGTCACTAACTCGGGCAATATCTTTAGGTTTGGGCTTAGATATGAATTCAGCAGAAGAATACAAAAAGGCTTATGGAATAAAAGAAACAGAGTTGGAAGGGAAAATTAGAGTGGTAACCTTACCGGTTTTTAATAGTATCACAGATGAAGTTCGAAAGACGATGGCTTTATTTTCTGAAGATAGTGGCGGTAAACCAGTAGAATTGTTAATTCTGTCAGGCGGTGGGGCTAATTTGCCAGGTATGGCTGAGGAGTTAACAAAATTGTTGGGAATTGAGGTGCAAGTGGCTCAACCATTTGTAAATATTGATGTGGCAAAAAGTAACGTGCCGTTTAATTTAAATACAGAAGGATGTCGTTTTAGTTTAGCGGTTGGTTTGTCTTTGAGGGGTTTAGTATGAGCTTAAACTTATTGCCTTCTGAAGCAAAATTTCAAGCCCAAAGGATAAGGTTAAAAGGGATAATAAATAATTTTTTGTGGGTGATTGGAGGAATTTGGATATTGCTGATATTGGTGGTGTTTGGTTTGATTTTTTTTATGAATTTGAGGGTAAAACAGTTGGAGAAAAAATATCAAGCTAAACAAAATAGTTACAAATCGATGACCGAAGAAATCACATTGAGTCAAAAAATTAAATATCAAGCAAAGGTGGTGGCTAGGGTTTTGGAAAGTAGATTTGAATACGGCAAATCGATGGTTTTAGCGGGTAAGGTATTTCCAGAGAACGTTAAAATAACGGATATAAAGTTAAATGAAGATAGAAGTGGTTTTAATGTTACCGGGACGGTAGTTGGTAAGACATTGGATGAAGTCGAGAAAAAAATTGAAGAGGTTAATACCGGTGAAGTGGAAGGTTTTGGATCGGCTAAATTGGTGAGTATGGAGGTAAATAAAAATGATGAGTGGACATTTGATATTGATTTATTTTTAAAATAACTTATGGATAAAAAGAAAGATTTTTTGAAATTACCTGATAAAATTTTTGGAATTGAAGCAGCTTTTTTAAGGCTATTTATAGTGCCGTTTTTGGTTTTATTAGGATTCTTAGTTAGTTTTAATTTGGTAATTTCACCGAAGTTCAGTGAACTATCTCAAATAAATCAATCGGTTAAATCAATTGATCAACAGATTGATTCAATAACCCAAAAAATAAATTATTTAACATCGGTGGATCAACAACAAATTAAAAATGATGCTAGCTTTTTGGATAGTGCTGTATTACAGGAAAAAAATTCATATCTTTTGGTTGGAGTGGTGAAAGATGTGGCAAATAAACACGAGTTTACAGTTGATAGTTTTTTAATTAATTCAATGAATATTAAAGATAGTAATACATTGAAAGTTTCCGATAAAAATGCAGCAGTTAGATTGCCAGTGGAATTTACTTTGTCTGGTCCAGATGCGGAGAGAATTAATTTAATTACAGACTTAGAAAATACTTTGCCAATTATTTTTATTGACAGTTTAGATGTCTCTACTGACGGTGATACAGCGAATTTGGATTTAGTGGTGTCGTCTTACTATATTTCGGACGGAGATAATCTTAATTTGAATAATTTAAATTTGAGTGACTTAATACCAACGGAAGAAGAAAATAACTTACTTAAAACTATTAGTGGATTTACAAAAATTAGTGGAATAACAGATGTGGGTTCGACTGAACCGTTTGTAAAATACGATAGACAAAATCCGTTTACTCCCTAATTTTGACAAAAAATTTTTCTTGAGGAAAAGCGACGTTTAAAATAGTCCTGATTGATTTGATTATTTTACCTTCTTTACCGATTATTTTACCGATTATTTCTTTTGGGGCAACAATTTCAAGAATATTCATATCCCCTTCTTGATGTTCTTCGATAGTGACATTATCTTCTTTTTGAATAATAGAATTGACAATGTATTCTAAAGTTTCTTTGGCGGTTTTCATAATTTAGTAGAAAGTTAAAAGTATAAAGTAAAAAGTTAATAAAATTATTCGGTTTTGGGTTCTTCTTCAGACTTAGCTTCTTCGACCTTAACTTCTTCTTCGACTTTAGGTTCTTTTACTTCTTTAACGTTTTTGATTTTTTTAGGATATTTACTAGGATTGAGTAATTTATCGACACCTTCAGTGATTTGAGCACCTTTTTTTTGCCAATCAGCCATAGATTCTTTATTTATTTCAAGAGTTTTGGTTTGTGGAGTGTAGAAACCCAAATCAGCAATAAATTTGCCGTCAGATTTGCTACGGTCTTCGGCAACAACTATGCGGTAAGTAACTTGGTGTTTTTTACCACGAGGTAAAAGTTTAATTTTGATCATAATGTATTGGATTATACCTTATAAGTTGAAAGTTTTAAAGAAGAAAGCCTGCCTGCCGGCAGGCAGGTATAAAGTTAAAAGTGAATAAAGTTATTTGTTAAAAATCTTGGTGGCATTAATAGAGGCGGCCTCTTCGGCTTTTTGTTTGGAATTTCCCGTACCTTTGGCAATTAATTTATCGCCCAAATAAACTCCGACTTCAAATGTTTTTTGATGATCTGGTCCAGATTCGGAAATTGTTTGGTATTTTGGGGTAATCCCCTCTTTGGCTTGCGCAATTTCTTGAAAAATACTTTTGGGATCTTTATAAATTTCTTTTGAAGAAAGTTGTTCGATACTGGAAGTGAGGAATTTGTCTAAAAAGTTAAAGGCTGGTTTTAGACCACCATCAAGATAAATTGATCCTAAAACAGCCTCGAATGTGTCAGCTAAAATGGAATGATTAGTTCGACCGCTATGGTTTTCTTCACCATGAGAGAGATAAATAAAGTCACCTAAGTTGAATGAAGTAGAAACTTTAGCTAAATTTTCGGTGCAAACAACTAAAGCCCGGAGATTAGTGAGTTTGCCTTCATCGAATTTTGAAAATTTAGCAAAAATACGATCAGAGATCCATAATTCCAGAACAGCGTCACCTAAAAATTCATATCTTTCGTTGGATTCTTTGAATTGTCGCTGTTCGTTTAAAGAGGAGCGATGAACTAGGGCTTGATCCAAAAGAGAATCTTTTTTGAATTTGTAGTCAATAATTTCTTGGAGTTGATTAAGCTTGAGATTCATTTTGTTTTAGAGCGCTACCAATAACACCATTAACGAAACTGGAACTAGAGTCGGTGCCAAATTCTTTGGCGATTTCGATAACTTCATCAATAACAACTTTTTCAGGGTTTTTTTTGAGATAAAACAATTCCCAAAAAGCATAACGAAGAATATTTAAATCAACGCGATTAATTTTATCAATTGGCCATTTGGGGGCGTTTTGACTAATTATCTGATCTATTTCTGGAATGACTTTAATAATTTCCGGAGTATCTTCGGTTACAGGAGCGTCATTGCCACAGCTCCAAGCAAATAATGCTTGGAAATTGGCAATTCGTTTTAAATGGCGTGGATCAAATTTGTTTTTCACTGTTTACAGTTTGGACACTGAAAACCGGCCATTTTTGGTTGGCCGCAATTTTTACAAACGATAGGTTTAATTAGTTGTGGACCTTTGTCTGCAGCGCGACGACGACCTTGTCGGCGGCTGGAGGGCCAATGTTTAGGTACTGCTGTCATGGGTGTATTTTAACAGAAAATGGGAAAAAGTGGATGATTAAACCCTCTTGTCTCGATAAATCGAGACATCCTCCCTCAAAGAGGGCGGAAGTCTTAGTCACTAATAATAATTTCGCACCACTTGTTGGGTGATGGAGCAAATATGTGGAGCATGGTAATTTTGGTATCGGTAAAATGACAGGAATAGTTAAATTGTTGAATAATTTGATAGGCCAATAAAATAGTTTCTTTTTGGGCTGATAAATTTAAACAGGAATCGTGAATTTTAAAAATATCATTGTTATGTTCGATATAGGTAATAATTTTAGTGCCGTTTGATAGCTGGTAAGTATTAAAATTTTCTCCGTTAGTTTTGATTTTTTTTATTTTTAAACCAAGCGAAAGAATGTTATCGGCAAATTCTAAATTTGGGACAGACCAGAAAACTTTGGAAATAGAAATATTATTTTTCTTCATAGGATAATTATAGTCTGCTGTGATAATCTGTGCAAAAAAACACAGCAGACTATAAATGTTGTTCTGTTGTAGTTACCAAGGTCGGCGGTTGCGATCTTGTTCCCGTTCTTGTTGTTCTCGCCTTTGGCGATCTTCTCTCTCTTGGCGTTCTTGTTCTTCAATCTCGTATTGTCGGTTTAACATCTCTTGCCTGATTCTTTCTTGTTCTCTTTCATCTTCTTCGTAGCGAAGTATCTCGGCTTGATTGGCTTGCCTAGCCCTTAGAAACCTCTCTTCTTGAGGAGTTATTGGCATGATAATACCTCCTGTTTTTTGTTTGCACAGATTTGTCGGTTGGGCGAGCCTCGGGAAAAACTATATAAATAAAAACTTGGTGAGACAGCAAATTTGTCTCTGAAGTTTTTGTATCTTAAGGTACTTTGTCTTTGCTTTTAAAGACTTTTAATGATATTTAACACCGTTTCAAAAAATCAGCAATTATAATGATCTGTATAAAAAAATATCGTAAGGATACAAATAATTTAGTTATTCAAAATATTTTCTTTGTTATTGGTTTTGGGGATTAGAGAGGAAATATCAAAGGTTTTTATTTTTAGAAGATCGGAGAGGATTTTTTGACTAGTACTGATTAGATCGGTGTCGGAAAAGTTAGCTAATTTGAGTGATGGGAAACCGTGTTGAATAGTAGAAAATGTCTCCCCTGGTCCGCGGATTTTTAAATCATATTCAGCAATTTTGAGACCGTTATTATGATTTTCCATAAATTTAAGTCGACTTTGGGCTTTATCGTTTTCGGAATCAGTAAAGAAATAACAAAAACTTTGAGCGACTCCCCTACCGACTCGGCCACGGAGTTGGTGAAGTTGAGAAAGACCAAAACGTTCGGCTGATTGAATAATCATAATTGAGGCATTGGGGATGTCGACACCAACTTCAATGATTGGAGTGGTAACCAAAATATTGGTCTTGTTTTTTTGAAAGTCGGAAATTATTTTTTCTCGATCTTTTGGTTTAATTTTACCGTGAAGTAGAGATAATTTTAGTTTGGGAAAAATTGATTGTAATTTTTCAAATTCGGCTTTGGCTGACTTAACACTTTGCATAGTTTCGGAAATATCAATGAATGGACAGACGATGAAGGCTTGGCATTTGGTTTTAATGATTTCATCTTGAATCCAAGAATAACAAGACGGAATTTTGTGGGGTGGCACCAAAAAAGTTTTAATAGGTAGACGATTTTGAGGTAAGGAATCAATGACAGAGATATCAAGATTACCGAGCAAAGTTAGACTAATGGTTCGAGGAATTGGAGTGGCAGTCATAGTAAGGCAGTGAGGTAAATGGTCTAAGTCGCCCAAAAATGATCTTTGCTTGACGCCAAATTTATGTTGTTCATCAATAATTAATAGACCAATATTATCTTCAATGGCAGCTTTTTGAAAAATAGCCGCATGAGTAGCAATGATAATGGAATTTTTGGGAATTTTAGATAAATCGGTTTTATTAGATGAAGTGAGTAAAAAAATAGGAACTTTAAACTTTTTGAGGAATTTTTGAAAAGTGACGAAATGTTGTTGAGCCAGGATTTCGGTGGGAGCCAAAAATAGAGATAGAGAGTTGTTTAGATGAGTTAAATAACAAGCCAAAATGGCAATGATAGTTTTACCAGAGCCGACGTCACCCTGAATAAGTCGATTAGTGACTTTTTGGTTGTTGGTAATATCGGATTTGATTTCTTGCCAAACTTTTTCTTGAGAATCGGTCAATTTAAATGGGAGTGATGAAATTAGTTTTTTAATTTTTTGGTCAATTCTAGTATCTGATTTGAGAATTATTTTAGGTGATTTAGTCAACCAATCTTTTTTGAGCAACCATGATTTGGCTTGAATGGTTAAAATTTCTTGAAGAGAAAGACGATATCGGGCTTGTTCTAGTGTTTTTGAATTTTGAGGGCAGTGAATTTGCTCAAAAGATTTTTGGAGATTAAATAAATTGTGTTGTTTAATAATTTCTGCAGGTAAAATTTCTTTAACGTCTTGGATCAATTGGGGAAGAAAATTTTGGATAGTTTTGCGAAACCAATTTGAAGTTAAACCACTAGTTTCTGGATAAATAGCAATAATTTTACCGGTGTTGTATTGTCCAGAAACCGGGGCGATAATAGTTTTTTTATTTTGGAAGAGTGAGACGGTTCCAGCAAAACTGTAAGTGTCCCCGACTTTAAAATTTTTTGATAAATATGGTTGGTTAAACCAGAGTAAATTTATCTGGCCAGTTTTGTCGGCAACAACGGCTTTTTGAAAGTTTTTGTGAGATCGAGTAAAGATATTTTGAAAACTAATTAGTTGTCCAGTAATGGTAATACTTTCGTTTTCTGTGGCAGAAATTATATTAGTAATATGGGAAAAATCGATATATCGATAAGGAAAATGATAGAGTAAATCGATGGGTTTAAAAATATTGAGTTTATTTAGTTTGACAAGAGTTTGAGTGCCAACTCCAGGGATTTGAGTAAGACTATCCATGTATTGATAATAACAGAAAATTTTTTACTGTTCGGGTTTAATTGGGGTCATAGTAGATATGATAGTTTCTTGTGGAATAATTATTTCTTTTAAAGTAGTCATAAATTTGGGTAGAGTTATACCGTTAGCAATATCAACAATTTCTTGTGGCAAACGGATTTTATTGTCATAAAATAGTTGTTTGCCTATATCGTAGGATATTTTACTAATAGAGTCATTCCCCATAAGAGTTCTGTAATTCATGTATTGTCTAATTTGGTTGAATTTTTTTACTTCAATTCCCGATTGAAGAAATTTTTTGACTTCTGATTGAACTATATCGGTAATTTTATCTATGTTTTTATTTTCTGATGATGACCAAATTTCAAAGAAATTTATATCTTTACTATGCGTAAAACTGCTATTAATATCGTAAACCAATCCTTGTTCTTGACGTAATTTTTGAAACAATATGGAATTTGTACTTCTAGCAAAAATAAATGAGGCTATATTTAAAGATATTTTTTCTTGATAAGAAAACTTGTTTTTTGTTACCCAGGAAAAGAAAATATCTGATCTTTCGCTTTTATCTTGATAATTAAAGTTTTTTTGTTTAACCCTAAATGAGGTTTTATTAAATTTTGGGGTAAAATTATTTTTTTTAAAGTTAAGAATTTTATCAAGTGATTTTTTTATTTTTTCTGAATCAAAATTTCCGGTTATGGATATAACCATGTTTTGTGGTTGAAAATACTGTGAATGGAGTTTGACTAGATCGTCTTGAGATAAACCTTTAATGAATTCTGGCTGACCTATACCGTTTCTGTTTAAAAAATTATTTTCACCTAAGATATTTTCGTTACTTTTTTGATAAAACCTGTTGTATGGATTATCCCAATATTTGTAATATTCTTGTGCGATTACAGATAACTCTCGAGAGAAATTAATAGGATTGAATATTGGATTAAAGATAAATTGGTCGATGATTTCTAAAGCTGGTTTAATTTTAGAATCGGGTAAGCTTAGATAAAAATTCATGTCTGATCCACCTGTACTTCCGTTGAAATTAATGCCATGATTTTGTTTGATAGTTTCTAACGCCTGATTTGTAGGATATCTCTTGGAACCTTGGAAAATTAAATGTTCTAAATAATGGAAAGCACCCCATTGATTACCAGTTTCATACCAAGATCCAGCCTTAACAAAAATATTGATGTGAATTGTGGGAAATTGATTTATTGGGTAAAGGACGATTTTGGCCTGATTAATGTTAAAAACTAGTGGTTTTTGCATAAAAATATTATACTAAATTTGGTTTGTGTTATCATAGATTTATGAGTATTAAGAAGAAAACGTTGACTAAAATTGTACTCGTAGTGTCATTGGTGGTATTGCTTTTATCGGGAATGGTGCCATTTTTATTGGTTTTGTTTTAGTAACTAAATGTTATCAAGGAATTTTAGAAGGAAAATAACTAGTTTTAAGTCGAAATTTAATTTTAATTCTGATTTTAAGGGAATGTTTAAAAGTAAAAAGTTTTGGTTTAACTTTTTTAAAGTGGCTTTGGTTTTGATGGGAATTGGAATTTTGGGAGTTTTGGGTTTATTTGTATATTTTGGAAAAGATTTACCATCACCAACAAAAGTGGTTCGACGTGATGGTTATTCAAGCAAGGTTTATGACCGTAATGGTCAAGTTCTTTATGATATCTATGATGATGCTAAACGAGATCCGGTTAATTTTGGTGACATACCTGATTATTTGAAAAAAGCAACGATAGCAGTAGAGGATAAGGATTTTTATAAACATAAAGGTTTTGATCCATTGACTCCATTGAGAATTGTCAAAAACTTTTTTTATTTTGGAAAAATAACTGGTGGATCAACATTAACACAACAATTAACTAGAAATGTATTGTTAACTACCGAAAGAACGGTGACAAGAAAAATTAAAGAATTAATTTTGTCAGTTCAGATTGATGCTAAGTATAGTAAAGATGAAATATTGGGGATGTATTTAAATGAGGCACCTTATGGTGGAGCTTCGTGGGGTGTTGGTCCGGCAGCGGAACAATATTTTGGTAAGGAAGTTAAGGAATTAAATTTGGCTGAGTGTGCAATTCTGGCGGGTTTACCCCAATTACCAAGTGTTTATTCACCATATTCAAATACACCAAAGGCTTATGTTGATAGGACAAAACATGTATTAGCAAGAATGGTGGAGGATGGTTATATTAGTCAAGCTTTGTCTGATGAAACTATTAAAAATGTGGAGAATTATCAATTTAAAGATCAAAAATCAACAATGCAAGCACCGCATTTTGTGTTGTGGATAAAAGATTTGTTGACTCAAAAATATGGTGAAGATGTGGTGGAAAAAGGTGGATTGAAAATTACTACAACGTTGGATTTGGATTTACAAAATAAAGCTCAGGAGATTGTGGCAGAAGAAATAGATAAAAATGAAAGTAAAAAGATAACTAACGGGGCGGCGATAATTATTGATCCAACATCAGGTCAAGTATTAGCAATGGTTGGATCTCGAGGTTATTGGTCGGATAAAACTGATGGAAATTTTAATGTGGTGACTCAAGGATTGAGACAACCAGGATCTTCAATTAAACCAATTACTTATTTGGCAGCGATTAAAAAAGGTTGGACGGCATCAACTATGATTATGGATGCACCAGTTACTTTCCCTGGAACAGGTGGTCAGAAAGATTATTCACCACAAAATTATAATGGGAAATATAATGGTCCAATGAGTTTAAGAAATGCTTTAGGAAATTCTATTAATACAACGGCAGTAAAGACTTTGGCCTTTGTGGGGGTGAAAAATATGTTGGCTCTGGCTTATGATATGGGATTGTCGACACTTGAACCAACTCAACAAAATTTATCCAGATTTGGTTTGGCAGTAACATTGGGAGGAGCTGAAGTGAAGATGATTGATTTAGCATCGGCTTATACCGCTTTTGCGAATAAGGGTTTAAAAATGGATCCAGTTGGTATTCTAAAAGTAGAAGATAAGGATGGTAGAGTTTTAGAAGAATATAAACAGACTGATGGTAAAAGAGTGATGACAGAACAGGAAGCATTTATTATGTCAAATATTTTGTCTGATAACTCATCTCGGGAAATGACTTTTGGAGCGGTTAATTCGTTGCAAATTTCTGGTTATCAGGTGGCAGCTAAAACAGGTACGACTAATGATAAAAAAGACAATTGGACGGTTGGTTGGACACCAAATTTATTAACGGCAGTTTGGGTGGGAAATAATGATAATACGGCGATGGGAAATTTGGTTTCTGGTGTTTCTGGAGCAGCTCCAATTTGGAACAAAATTATGAAATATGAATTACCAAAATTGACTAAGGTTGATTTTTCGGTGCCAAGTAAAATTATTTCATTGGATGTTGATAAGGTTTCTGGATATCCGGCACATGACGGTTTTGCTAGTAAAAGTGAATATTTTATTGATGGAACCCAACCGACAGTTTCAGACCCGATACATATGAAACTCAAAGTGTGCAAAGGTGTATCTGGTTTGGCGACTCCGGACGATATTGCTAGCAGTAATTATGAGGAAAAAGAATTCTTTTCTTTGAAGGAAGATGACTTAGTATCGACTGATGGTAAAAATAGATGGCAAGAAGGGATTGATGGCTGGATTAGCCAGCAGGCTAATAAAGATATTTATAATCCACCGACAGGTTATTGCCGAAGTGATGGTATGGTAAATGTGGGTATTGATAGTCCTGCTCATCAATCGACTGTGGGTAATAATTTCAATGTGAGAATTACAACAAATTCGTTGGTAAAAATTACAGAAGTTAAATTGTGGGTCGACGGAACAGAAAAGAAAACTTGGACAGAGAGACCATTTGAAATGAGTTTAACTTTGGATAATGGCCATCACACAATTAAAGTTAGGGCAACCGATAGAGATGGTCACAGCCAGGAGAGAGAGTCAAAAATTGGAGTGAATACTCCATGGGATGGTGCAGTTGTTCCAACAGCAATTCCAACAACAGCTTTAATACCAACTACAACTTTGGTACCGACAGTAACTTTGACACAATAATATCCTATCTTTAGGTTAATTTTGAAAAATATCTTGTGTTAGCAGACTGTGCATATAACTGCTAATAATTCAAACTGTTATTTTTTATATAAATTTGTTTCAAAACGAGTCAAAATTTCTGAGAGATTGCTTCGTCACTACGTTCTTCGCAATGACGTAAAAATGTTTTGTGATGGTGTATTTATTCTAAACCGAATGATTTGAGATGTAACTCTTTGGCGGTTTTATCGTCAGTATTGAAATAAGAAACACGGAAAGTGTAACGATATTTATTATTTTTGACGTCGTGATAAATATCAGTAATAACAATTTCCCATAAATATTGATCACCAATAATTTGAGAATATTTTTTAATCAGATTTTCTGGTTCTTCTTGGTTATCTAAAGTAATATTGGCATCAAGAGTAATAATTTGAGAAGTAAGTTCATAAGCATTATTGATAGTGGTTTGAGGAATATATTTTTCTGGTTTGGGTAAGTCATCAAGAATTATTTCGGCAAAATTGTCAACAAAATTTATTGTAGATTCGTTGGTAGAGACGTTCTGCAGAACGTCTCTACGAAGATTGTCTGCATTGTAGTTGTAAATACACAAAGCATTTTGTTCAACAAATTTATTATTAATTAAATTAAATACTTTGCCGATTTCAAAGAACTGACAATTGGTTAATTTATAGCGAGTGTATTGATCAAGTTGTTGGACAAGCGAAGGAATTAAACTTTGGCGTAAATAAATAGCTTCAGTGTTGATACTGTTTTGAGTTTTTATGACAGTTTTAGAATCTAAGGCTTCAGTTACTAAAGGCCAAGTAAGAACTTCATCATAACCAAGTTCGACTAATTTATCTTTGAGTTGATCGATAAGATAAACTTCCGGCGGTGTAATATCAGTAATATTTTTGGTAGCTAATGGTTGATTGATAGGGATTTTGTTATAGCCCCAAAAACGAATGACCTCTTCAACTATGTCTTCCATTTGGGTAATGTCTTTCCTGGTAGTTGGAGGAGTAATGTAGATAGTAGATGATAGGTCGTTGATCGTAGGAGAAATAATACAGCCTAAACGAGTAAGACAGTCGAGAGAAAATTCGGCGGGAATATTAATACCGGCAAATTTGGTTGGCTGATTTAAATTAAACTCAATTTGAATTGGTTGACTTGGGTGAGGATAATGGTCAAAAACTTGGGAAGATATTTGACCGTGGCAATTTTGCTGAATTAAATTAACCAGGTGGTTAAAGGCAATTGGAATCAGCTCAGTATCAATATCTTTTTCAAGACGGACACTAGCTTCAGTAATGGCTTGTAATTGACGGCTATTTCGACGAACAGTAGCCCGATCATAAATAGCCAATTCAATAATAGTTTCAGTAGTATTTAAATCAATGGCACAGGCTTCCCCACCCCAGAAACTTAAACTGAGGGCTTTGTCGGGGTTGTTAATCATTAAAATTTTATTATCCAATTTCAATTTCGAACCATCGAGACTAGTAAACTCTTTGAATTTGGAATTCATCTCCCAAATTAATTTTTCACCGGATTTTTTGGTATCAAAAGCGTGGTTGGGAATGCCGTATAAAAACATGATGTAATTAGTAAAATCGACCAGAGTGTTGATAGAATTGGCACCGTGACATTTTAAAAACGTTTTAAGCCATTGAGGTGAAGTGGAATTGTTGATGTCAGAAATTCTGACAGCCATAACCCGTTTAACATTGTCAGTACGAATATCAATTGGTAATTGATATTCAGATTTTAGATGGTAGATATTAGATGCTGGATATGGAATTTTAAATTCTAAATTATATAAAACAGATAAATCACGAGCGATGCCGTAATAACCGAGACAGTCTCCCCTATTTACTTTGATATCTAAATCAAAAACAATTTCACCTTCGATTTCTTCGAAATAATTAGTGAAATGACCGATCATAGTCAGATCGTCACGAAGTTGCTGTGGATCGGCTTTTAGATCGGGGAGAAATTTTTTTAATTCGGAATAAATTAGTTTCATAAGACAAACCCTCCCCTAACCCCTCCCTTGACAGGGCGGGGAATCTTTTTATTAACATTGTTATTTATTTTTTTATTTCTCATTTGGTTTGTAGGCGAGATTGCCGCCCATAAGGGTGCGAATGTCTTTAATATTTTTTTGAGCCATGGTCCAACGGTCAAGCCCCATACCAAAAGCAAATCCTGACCAAACTTTTGGATCAATGCCGGCGGCTTGTAAAACTTTGGGATGGATCATACCAGAACCGCCCATTTCAATCCAACCAGCATATTTGCATAAAGGACAACCTTTACCGTGACATGAAAAACATTGCATGTCCGGACCAACACCTGGTTCAACTTCGGGATAATATTTACAACGATAACGAACGATGACATCATCGCCATAAAGGGTCTTAAACATAAGATCCATAGTACCGATTAAATCTTTCATAGTAATATTTTTGTCGACAACAACGGCTTGATATTGATGAAAAACAAAGTGATTAGAACGGTTGACTTTTTCATTTCTGAAAGTTGATCCGGCAAAAGCAGCTCTAATAGGTAATTCTTTGGCTTTTTGAGCTAATAAATAAGCTTCGATAGTTGATGTTTGAGTTCGTAATAAATATTCCGGTTCTTTAATGTAAATACTGTCCTGCATATCACGGGCCGGATGTTCTTTGGGGACATTGAGCCGTTCAAAATTAAATTCATCAGTGACAATTTCCGGACTATTATAAACAGAAAAGCCTAATTTTCGGAAGACTTCATTAAGTTGACGTTCGGTTTGAGTAACAGGATGTAAATGACCGACCTTCGGTAGATGATAGATGTTGGATTTTAGATCTTGGATTTCTTTTAGTGGTAGAGACGCCAGATTTGGCGTCTCTATGGAATTAGATTTATCTTTTAAAGATTTTTCGAGTTCGGTTTTGAGTTGATTCAGATCGGCACCAAATTGTTTACGATTTTCCGGAGAAATATTTTTTATTTCAGAAAAAAGTTGATTAATTTTGCCATTACGACCGAAAATTTCAATTCGGATATTCTCTAAATCAGTGGCGTTATCGATAGAGTCAATTTTGGAGAGATATTCTAATTTTATTTTTTCTAATGTTTGGTCCATGTCTGGTTTATTTTATCAAAAAACCCTCCGATGTGCTTCGGAGGGTTGTAGTTGAAACGACCTAAATTTTAGTTTTTGGCCGATTCAACTACGGCCTTAAACGATTCTGGATTATTAACAGCAAGATCAGCTAAGACTTTACGATCAAGAGTAATGTTTCGATTTTTAAGCATTTTGATAAAAGCTGAATAGCGGATATCAAATGGTTTTAAAGCCGCATTAATACGGACAATCCATAATTGGCGAAGATCACGTTTTTTGAGTCGGCGACCAGCAAAAGCATATTTGCCGGCGTGCATAACGGCTTCGTGAGCCACTTTATATCGTTTGTGGCGGGTCATCCAAAAACCTTTGGCGGCTTTTAAGACTTTTTTGTGACCAGCTCTTCGAACTGTTCCTGTTTTAACTCTCATTGTTAGTTTTTTAGTAAATTAGTAAGTAGCTAGTAGCTAAAATTTATAATTGACCGAGGAGTTTTTTAACTTTAATGGCTAAAGCACCTTCAACGATTTGTTTGCCTTTGAGTCGGCGAAGTTGTTTTTTGCTTTTTTTGCGGCGTAAATGTCGGTTAAAAGATGACATACGCAAAACTTTACCGTTTTTAGTGACTTCAAATCGATTAGAAATCGATTTTCTGACTTTGAGTTTTTTACTTTGTTTCTTCATTGTTAGTAACCTTCTTTTTGGAAGGAGCAAATGTAATCATTAATCTTTTTCCAATTAATTTAGCTTCACCTTCAGCGGCAGCTACTTCAATAAGATCAGATTTGAATTTGGCAACTAAATCATGGCCAAATTCTTGATGAGTCATTTGACGACCTTGGAATTTTATACTTAATTTGATTTTATTTCCAGTAGCTAAAAATTTTTTGGCTTTATCAACACGGATTTGATAGTCATTTTGGCCTATATTTGGGCTCATTTGAATTTCTTTTAATTCTCCACCCTTGATACCTTTTTTCTCGGATTGAAGTTTTTTAGCTTCCTGATACTTAAATTTAGAAAAACTAATGAGTTTAATGACCGGAGGATTGGCATTACCATTGATTTCGATTAGGTCTAAACCGGTGTCGAAGGACATTGATCTGGCCTGAGACAGAGGCATAACGCCAATTTGTTTACCTTGATCATCTAAAAGTCTAACTTCTGACGCAGTAATGTACTGGTTAATTTTGTAGAACTTTTGATTTGTATTTTTGTTTCTAAAGCTACTCAAGTTAAGGTTAAATTTTAATTATTGGTTATTTTATCAAATTTAAGGCCTTTTTTGTAATTTGGTCTTGAAGTTGATTAATAAAATCAGAAGTCGACATAACACCTAAGTCTTGACCGTCACGTTGACGGACAGAAATAGTATTATTTTCTTCTTCCCTACCACCAATAATGATCATATAAGGGATTTTTTCGGCAGCAGCATTACGGATTTTGTTTTGCATGGTTTCGGCCTTATCGTCAATTTCAACTCGAATTTCATTTTGTTGAAGAGTTTGTTTGATTTTTTGAGCGTAATCAGCTTGTTTGTCGGTGATGGGAATAATTTTTACCTGAACCGGAGAAATCCAGGTGGGAAAAGCACCAGCAAAGTGTTCTAACATAATCATCAAAAATCTTTCAGGGGAACCAACAATAGCTCGATGAAGCATAACAGGGCGTTTTTTGGTGCCGTCAGCAGCGGTGTATTCTAGTTCAAAACGTTCTGGCATAACAAAGTCAATTTGAACTGTAGACAATTGCCATTCTCGACCAAGAGCATCAGTAGCAATTAAGTCCATTTTTGGGGCATAAAAAGCGGCTTCACCTGGGCCGTCAAAGTATTCAATGTTGTTTCTTTTCATAATATCAACTGCCCATTTTTCAACTCTATCCCAGGTTGCAGGATCACCTAAATATTTTTCGGGGTGTTGAGGATCACGAGTAGATAAGCGATATTTATATTTAAGTCCAAAAGTGTCCATAATTTCTTTGGTCATCTTAAGAGCAGTATCAATTTCTTGAT
>CAZCFJ010000014.1:0-16389 GCA_964497945.1 uncultured Gammaproteobacteria bacterium
TCCATCGCCGCATTATTTATGCCATGGATCAAATGGGTCTTGGTGGTGGTAAAAATACCAAATCTGCTAAAGTTGTCGGTGAAGTTTTAGGTAAATACCATCCCCACGGCGACATGTCGGTTTACATGGCTCTAGTCCGCTTAGCTCAGGATTTTTCTCTTCGATATACTTTAGTCAAAGGTCAGGGAAACTTTGGCTCAATTGATGGCGATCCTCCAGCCGCTATGCGTTACACCGAAGTTAAAATGGATAAAATTTCCCAGGAAATGATTATTGATATCAACAAAGAAACTGTTGATATGATGGATAATTTCGATGCTACTATTCAGGAACCAACTGTCTTGCCTTCACGTATTCCCAACCTTCTAATGAATGGTGCTGATGGTATCGCCGTCGGTATGGCCACCAAAATTCCGCCTCATAATCTCAAAGAAATTTGTACTGCCATTGATATAATTTTAGACAAAAGCCATCTCGAAAAAATTGAATCTGAAATTGAAATCAATAATATCCTCGCCCCACCCAAAAATACTCAGGAAATGGTTTTACGTCCAGTTTACGAGCTAGAAAAACAAAAATTCAATTTCGAAACTAATGCTGTTGTTGAAGACTTAACTAAAGTCGTTCAAGGACCAGATTTCCCAACTTACGGCGAAATTTACGGCAAAACCGGTATTATGGAAATGTATAATACTGGCCGAGGCAAATTTGCTGTCCGAGGTAAAACCGCTATTGAAGAAACCAAATCCGGCAAAATCAGGATTATTATTACTGAGTTACCTTACCAAGTTAACAAAGCTGAGTTAGTCAAAAAAATCGCTGATTTAGTTCGTGATAAAAAAATTATCGGCATTTCTGATCTTCGCGACGAATCAGACCGACATGGTATCCGCATTGTCGTTGAAATTAAGAAAAACGGTAAACCCAAATCTATTTTAAATAAACTTTTTAAATACACTGCTCTTCAATCATCATATTCTGCCAATATGTTGGCATTAGTCAACGGTGTCCCTCAAACTCTTAATTTACGTCAAATGTTACTTTTCTTCCTTCGTCATCGTGAAACCATTGTTCGTCGTCGCTGTATTTTCGATCTCAAAGCTGCCTGCATGCGAGCTCACATTCTTGAAGGTCTCAAAAAAGCTCTCGACTTTATCGACGAAGTTATCAAAACCATCCGAGGCACCAAACCAGATGAAGATGCCAAAACCAAACTTATGGATAAATTTGGTTTTACTGATCTTCAGGCTCAAGCAATTTTGGATATGCAACTCAAAAAACTTTCCGGCCTCGAACGTCAAAAACTCGACGAAGAATATTCCCAAGTTCAAGAAACCATTGCCCATTTAACCGGTATTATCACTATTCCTGAAAAAATGATTGAGGTCCTTAAATCTGAAAACAAAGAAATTACCGAAAAATACGGCGATTCTCGCCGAACTAAAATTTATGTCCGCGGCCTTGAAGAATTTAGCGAAGAAGATTTAGTTCCCAACGAATCAGTTTTGGTTACTCTTACTAAAACCGGTTATATCAAACGAGTTCCCAAAGAAACTTATCACACTCAAAAACGAGGCGGTGTTGGTGTCGTTGGTATGACCACCAAGCAAGAAGATGAAGTTGATTATATGCTTTCTGTTGATACTCACGATGAATTATTATTCTTCACTAACCGCGGCCGAGTTTTCAAAACCAAAGTTTGGGATATTCAAGAAGGTACTCGACAAGCCAAAGGTCAAGCCATTATTAATTTGATTAACATTCTCCAAGGTGAAACTGTTCAAACCGTCCTTCCAATAGGCAAAGATAGTAAATCTAAATATATTTTATTGGCTACCAAAAAAGGTGTTATCAAAAAAACCTCTATTGATAAATTCAAAAACATCCGTCAAAGCGGTTTAGCTGCTATTAAACTCGATACTGGTGATCAATTAACTTGGGCTAAACTCACTGAAGGCAACAACCACGTCTTTTTAGTTACCGAGCATGGTAAATGTATTCGTTTCAATGAAGCTGACACTCGACCAATGGGTCGTCACACCCGTGGTGTCCGGGGTATTTTACTCAAAGGAGATGATTCCCTTGTCAGTATGGATATTATTCCTCAATCAATTGAAAAAACTACCGATAAAACCAAAGAAAAACCATTCCGTCATTTATTAGTAGTCACTGAAAACGGTGTTGGTAAACGTACCGATGTCTATCTCTATCCACTCCAAAAACGCGGTGGTATTGGTGTAAAAGTTGCTAATTTAACCACCAAAACAGGCAATATTGCTTCAGCTCAAGTCGTTTCCGAAATTCACGATCAGGTGATTCTTGTTTCTAAAAAAGCGGTTACTATTAAATTACCTCTTAAGAATATTCCCACTCTCAGTCGTAATACCAAAGGTGTCATTTTAATGAGATTTAAATCTACCGATGATAAATTAACCGCTATGACTATCCTTGAAAAAAGTGATACTGAGGAAGAACCAGCCGAGAAACTAACTGAAACAAAAACTGACAAAGCCAAAAAAACCAAGGCTTAATTTGTTTGTAAGTTGCTAAGAAACTAAAATACACAGATTTATTAGATATTATAGGAAATACATCTTTGATAAGTATCAATTAGCAGAGTAGGGAAGTAGTTGCTAACAAATCACTAATTTTTATTTTAACCCTAATTTAGGGTAAAAACTACTTGTCAACCCTGAACAAAACTCTTCCTCAAAGTTTTTTATACAAACCAAGGTAAAACCCCGCTACTATAGGATGATTATTAGAAATAAATAATAGGGGAGTCATCAAAAAATATTTTAGTCAAACTAGCTATTTCCTATATGAAATTTTTCATGAACTTCTCTTAATCTGGCATCGGTCACATGAGTATATATTTGAGTTGTGGCAATATTTTTATGACCCAACAATTCTTGGACTGACCTGAGGTCAGCCCCTCGTTGTAATAGGTCTGTTGCCATTGAATGTCTTAAAGTATGTGGCGTTGCCGCCACTGGCAAATTTGCTTGTCGCACATATTTCTTAACGATATTTTGTACCGATCTTGAAGTTAATCTGGTTTCTTCATCCAACAGACCTATTTCTTCCTTCGGCCTCAAAATTCTTATAAATAATGGTTTATAGTGATCCGTCCTACTTTTTAAGTATTTATCTACCCATTCGGCCGCATGTTTAGTAATAAATACTACTCTTGATCGTCCACCTTTACCAATCACTCCAAATTCCCGGGTATTTAAATTTATCTGTTCCCTATTGAGGGAAACTAATTCCGACACCCGCAATCCGGTTGAAAATAACAATTCCAAAATTGCCCTGTCTCTCAATCCATTTTTTGCTGAATTTAATGGCTGATTTAATAATCTCATCATTTGTTCTTCGGATAAAAATTTCAAAGAGTGGTCTTTTACCTTAGGTACATCCAACTTTTCTGGTTGCAACACCTCCATATCATTTTTTACCAACCACTTCAAAAATGACCTTAAAGAAATTACATAATAACCCTGAGTTACTAGTTTCATCTCTCCTTTAGTTCCTTTTTGCCTTGATAAATACAACCTAAACTCTCTAATATTTTCTGAAGTTAAATCATCAATCTCCGGATTTTCGATTTTTTTATTATTTATCAAAAAATCAATTAAGACTCCTAAATAATGTTCATAATTTCGAATCGTCAACTTTGAACAGTTTCTTTCAATTTCCAGATGCTCCAAAAAGTGCCTTTCTAATGTCACTAAATCTTTTTCCATATTTCCATGTTACCACGTTCAAAACTACATTCCAGTTTCATAAATAGATGAAATATTAATCATGATTTTTAAAAACATTAATTCTAGGGTCTCTGGTGAAGTCTTAGGTTCAAAATGCCTATTTTTAGGTAAAATATACAAAAATATCCGAAAAAAAATAGCTGGGCCTGCCCACCTAAATGCGATTAGCTTTTGGCGGGGGAGTCGGACAGAGGTAAGGGGAGTCAAGACCAAATTTTTCAACCTAAAAATCAAAAAAAATGCCGGACAAGATCGACGGAGAATAAACTCAAATTTTTAGCTTTGAATTAAACCCAAAAATTCCTTTTTCAGCGAATTAGATATTAGAAATTAGACATTAGAAATTTCTCACAAAGATCTCTCCCCCTGCCTGAAAGTTTTAAGAGGTTCGTAAAAGATACATTGTGCGAAGCACTATTTTAAGCTCACCCACCACGGGGAGATAACACTCAATTATTTATAGTGTTAGTCCTCTTATTTCTTTTAGATATTAGAAATTAGACATGCTTAAATTTCATAATTTCCACCCCTCTCACTCCCTTCCGACTCCTCCCTCGCGTGTACACTTTGATACAGTTACCAAACCTAGACTTATCCACAGAGACTATATCACACTATATCACTTCTCTACCCGTGAAAATTATAGGATATATCGTGAAAAATATTATAGGCTGTATATTATAGGTCACTTCCCTACTTCACCCTCACCCATCAAAAAATTTTCTTCATTTTAGAGTTAAATAAACCTAAATTAACTTATTCCCAACCTAAAATACTTTTATCGTCTTTCTAATATCTAAGATCTGACATCTATCATCTAACTTCCCCATCCTCCCCTCTTTTTGACCATAAAATCATCAATTTATACCTATAAATAGGAATAAATTACCATTTATTTTATAAATCCACCTACCTGAATCTCCCAAAGTTGTTTATAAATACCCTTATTTTTCTTAATTAGCTGCAAATGACTTCCGTCTTCTATAATCTTGCCTTTATCTAACACCACTATTCGATCAACCTTCTTAATAGTCGACAATCTGTGGGCGATTACAATTACAGTTTTTTCTCTAGTTAAATTTTCTAAAGCCTCCTGAATATATTTTTCTGATTCCGAATCCAAACTAGAAGTTGCCTCATCCAATATCAAAATTGGCGAATTTCTCAAAATCGCCCGAGCAATCGCCACTCTCTGCCTTTCTCCACCAGAAAGTTTAATTCCTCTTTCACCAACATATGTCTCATAACCCAAATGCAATTTACTTATAAATTCATCACAATGAGCTAATTTTGATGCCTCAATTACTTCCTCATCGCTGGCATTAAATCGACCATAACGAATATTTTCCATTAAAGTCCGATGAAACAAAATTGGGTCTTGTGGAACTAAGCTGATCTGATTTCTCAAACTTTCTTGAGTCACCTTGGTAATATCTTGGCCATCAATTAAAATCTTTCCTTTTTGAATATCATGAAGTCTCAAAATTAATTTCATTAAAGTTGATTTACCCGAACCTGACAAACCCACTAAAGCTACCGTCTGTCCTGGTTTAATTTCTAAATTAAAATTATCAACCACTGTTTTACCGTCTTCATAACTAAAATTAACCTTTTTAAATTTTATTTCACCATGATCTATACTAAGATCACTAGCTTCATCTATATCTTTAATTTCGTGAGGTGTATCTAAAATAATTGTCATTTCTTCAGCTTCAGCTAATCGTTCATAAACTCGACTAATAATCCGACCAAAATCCCATACCATCATAATTACTTCAATAATGTACGACTGTATTAAAACAAAATCTCCAATAGTTAAAATCCCTCTACCCCACAATTTAATTGCAAAATAAAATATTCCCATTTCCAAAACTAATAATAAAAAAGATTGTAAAGCAAAAAACTTTGTCGCTAAATTCCAACTAAATAGTCTAATTTTATGTAACGCCTCCAATAAACCCGAATAATCAAACGATTCTTTTTCATAACCATTAAACAACTTAATATTTGTATTATTAGTTACTGTATCCGCCAAAAAACTACTAGTTGATGTCTCTGCTTTACTCGTCTCGATATCGTATTTAACCTTATATTTTGTAAACAACCAATTAATCACCAAAAACATTAGTGTCCACAAAGCCATTCCCAAACCTAAAAAGATATTAACTCTAGTTAATACCAAAGTAATTACAGTAATTTTAACTATTGCTGGTATTAATTCAAAAAACCATTGATCAGCTAAAACTTCAAACGAAGAAACAAAACTCTTGGCCTTTTTTACTATTGATCCGGTAAAACTATTAGAAAAATAGGCATAAGAATGTTTATGTAAATAATCAAAACATCTTTTGCTTAGATTATTCATCGTTATTGATTCCAAATAATTCGTTCCAAAAGCTGCCACTCGCCAAAGTGCCCAAGTCGCCAAATTCAGTAAAACAATTACTCCTAATATATTAAGTAAATTCTTTATAATAATTTCTTGATTCTGGCCAGAAGATAGTTCATTAAAAAACCGTTTAAAATAAACCGGAATAATAACATCAATTATGTTTGAAAAAGACATCGAAATTACCGTCAACCAAAAAGTAAATTTATAGTTGCGCACTGACTGCCAATAGAACCGGAGAGTTTTTCTGGTATTATCCTTCATTTAACAAAATCCATTATACCCTATTTTAAGCTTATTTTTTGATATATAATTAACAATGACTTCACTTATAGAAAAAATTCGTCAACAAGCTCAATCAGAAATTAAAAAAATCATTCTTACTGAAACCGAAGATTCAAGAATTCAACAAGCTGCCAAAATTTGCACCGAACAAAAAATTGCCGATATTCTTTTTGTTGACCAAGACTATATTCAAACCCACTCTGACCTTCATCAACAACTTTCTCAACAGTTATTTGAACTCCGTCAATCAAAGGGATTAACTCTAGAAGAATCTCAAAGACTTCTTTTCAAACCAATTTATTTTGGTACTATGATGGTCAAAAACCATTTAGCTGATGGCTTAGTCGCCGGTGCCAATACTACCACACTAGAAACCTTTCTTCCTGCTCTCCAAATCATCAAAGCCAAACCAAAATATAAATTAGCCTCTAGCTTTATGCTTATTCAATCTCCTTTGGCTAATTTTGGTTATCAAGGTACTTTTATCTTTTCTGATTGTGGTTTAAATATTAATCCTAATCCAGACGAATTAGCTGAAATTACTATTCAATCAGCCGAATCTTTCCGCACTTTAGTTGGTACTGAACCAAAAATCGCTATGCTTTCCTTTTCTACTGGGGATAGTGGTAAAGGTGAAGATGTTGATAAAGTCAGATTGGCCACTCAAAAAGTTAAACAATTAGACCCAACACTGATAGTTGACGGACCAATCCAAGCCGATGCTGCCATTGTTCCTGAAGTTGCTAAATTTAAAAACCCTGGTGGTTCAATCAAAGGTGACGCCAATATTTTAATTTTTCCCAATCTCGATGCTGGAAATATCGCCTACAAACTTATCGAACGTTTAGCCAAAACCCAGGCTGTTGGTCCAATTTCTCAAGGACTTAATTATCCCATTAACGATCTATCACGCGGTTGTTGTGTTGAAGATATTATCAACGCCATTGCTATTACCAGTATTCAATCGAAATTATCCAAATTCTAACGCCAACTTGTTGTAATAATCATTCCTAATATAATCGCCACCGAAATCCAAGAAAAAACTACCGAACTTTTTTTAAATAATCTGTCTCTTAAATCTAACTGGATTAGTCCAGAAATTACATATAATCCTGCCACTAAATATATCGATCCTTTAAATATTCCCACCGGCCAAAATGACATAGCTAAACCGAGCTGAGACATCAAAAATGCTGGGGCTAATACATATGTCCAAAAACTCTTCTCCTTTCCATCATCAGGTAGTTCTATAGTCACACTATAAAACAAATACATAAAATTTACCAATGAAATAATAAAAACAAAAATCACGTTCAACCAATAAATTACCTTAAAAGAAAATAAACTATCAAATAAAAAGAAAGTAGTTAACAATAATAATACTAAACCAACAGTATAAGCCGCTCTATAAAGTGGTGGAGTTCGATAACCTATTGACACCAAAAACACGTTTTCTACTAAAAACATTACATAATTTACTATTCCAAAAAATAAACTTGTTAATAAAATAGTTAAAAAAGTCTGTGGTAAAAGTGCCGCAAATAAGCCAAAACCAACAAAAAAACCCACTGGCAAAATCACTGACATTAAACGAACATATAAACTTTGATCAAAAATAATCCCTAGTCCAAACCAAAAACAAAAAGCTGTCAAAACTGCCCCCACTAACAAACCATAGTAATGAGAAGAATAAGGCAAACTAATAAAAAAATAAAAACCAGCCGACGCAATTAACGAAGAAATTAAATATTTAATTCGTTTCGGCATAATCTAATTATAATCAAAACCGCAAGAAACACCAAGAATGTCGTCATTAGATTCTAATTCATCAATAAAATCCATTATCTTTTCAACTTGTTCCTCACTTTGCAATATTATTGGATTTTTCGCCCGATAAATTGCTTCTGATCTCACCACTTTTAATCCTAAATCTTCAACTTTTTTTGCAAAATCATTCAAAGACAAAATTTCTACTATGACTGTATTTTCATCAAAATCTATTGCCCCTAAATCAATTAGTTTCAATTGATTTTCTTCAGTTATATTCTCAAGTTCTACTTCCCCTACCCTGTCAAATTGATACATCACCGAATTAGACTCTCCTAAGGCCCCACCATAATTTTTAAAAATTAATTTTATTTCTCCCAAAATTCGATTCTTATTATCAGTTTCTGCCTCTATAATCATTGGTACACCAAACGGACCATAACCTTCCAATATTACACTTACCAAATTTGCCTTTCGTTCTTCAAATCTGTCCAATAACCTCTGAATATTTTCCTTTGGCATATTCACTTCTCTCGCTTTATCTATTGCTACTTTCAAGGCTCCATTCACTACTGGATCAGCGCTACCACCACCAATTCTAATGGCTGTAAGTATATTTTTAGAAATTTTAGTAAACGCTTCACTGCGTTTTTTATCTTGAGCCCCTTTTCGGTTTTTAATATTGGCCCATTTAGAATGTCCTGACATAATTTCTTACTTTTTATAACTAGGGTATTTTATCACTTCAGAAAATTTTTCATCTAAATAAATTTCTACTTCCCCCTCGTTTAACGAAGAATCACCCTCTGTCTGACAATCAAATATACTTTTTAAAATTTTCCACGAAAAAGTTTTCTCTACCCCTTGACCATAAGATAATTTACATTTATCCAAATCAACACCATCAGTTACCGACACTACCGAAAAACCGGACCTTTCTAATTGTTTAGTCATAAAATTTGCCAATCCGTCAACACCACTCGAATTAATTATCGACAATTTTAAATCATCATTAACCACTTTGGTTTCTGAAAAATCCCTTGGCATTATTTTATCTAAAAACGCCCCACCTTTATCTATATCGCCTTCCAATTTTTCTGTTTTACTAATTAAATTATTACTTCTAAAAAGTCGCCACCAAAACTTTTGCTGCCAATCAGTTGTCTTTTTTAAAATCACTACTTTATCAGCCACAAAACCAAAATTATAAAACAACATATCTTTAACTAAATTTGTTTTTTTCTCCTGAACTAAAATCTTTTTAATTACCTGATTTCGATACCACCCCATTCCTCCGGGAATCCATATTTGAGAATCTTCTGATACTGACAAATAATTAATCATTTGTCTCTCTTTAGAGAGAGATACCATAGCCACCCCATTATCAGCTAAAATCCCAATTTTATAATCACTTCCTTGACTATCTTTCTTTTTAAAATTAGAAATCAAAATCACTATAATCAAAAATCCAATTAAAGCCAAAGCCAAAATAATTTTAAATTTATTCTTCCTCATAAAGTTTTAGATGTTCTTTTAAATCATCAGCCAAATCAGTCTCAAAAGTTTTTTCTTCACCAGAAACCGGATCTTTAATTTTTAAATAAAACGCCTGCAAAAATGGTCTGGTCAAAATATTTATTTCACCGCCATACAATTTATCCCCTACTAACGGCCATTTTAGATAACTTAAATGAACTCTGATCTGATGAGTTCTTCCTGTTTTTAAATTAATTTCTAGTAAACTATATTTTTTATTATTCCTTTTATACTTCCTAACTAATTTAAATTCTGTCAAAGCCTCTTTACCATCAACAGTCACTCCGAATTTGCCAAATCCATATTTTGATCTTCCGATCGGCCAATTTATACTACCATCCATTACTACTTCACCCCCTACCAAGCAATAATATTTTTTTGTCAAACTTCTATTTTTAAATTGATTTTTAAAATTCTTAAAAGCCAAAACATTTTTAGCCACTAATACTAAACCAGAAGTCCCCCTATCTAACCGATGCATTATTCCATTCCGAGGCAATTCATTAGGTCTAATTTTTTTTAAAAAATCTTCCAATGTCCCTTCTTCTCCTTTTTTTTCTTTAGTCGTCGTCATTCCTGTCGGTTTATTCACCACTAAAAAGTTATCATCTTCAAAAACTATTTTTACTTTTTCTTCCATATTTCCCAAACAAAAATAACTACCCCGATAGAAATTATCCAATCGGCAATATTATTATAAACTGCCCCCAAGCTCCAATAATCACGTACATAACCAAAAACCATTCTATCAATCATATTTACCCAACCACCAATCAAAATTAATTCAATCCCAAAAAAATTAGTCCGCCAGTTAAACCAAACTAACCATATCAACAATATTAAATTTAATAAAACAACTCCAAACCCATTCCAACCAAAACTCACACCCTCATTTCGAATATCAACCTTCAACCAAGACACCAAAAAATTATGAAAAAACCACATTACCAATATCAAAGCCAAACAAAACACTAATCTAAGCTTCTTTTTCTTTTTGACATTCAACACAGGTCGTTGCCTCAGGATTAATCGCTAATCTTTCTGTGTCAATCATTTTTCCACACGACTCACAAATTCCATATTTCCCCAACTTCATTCTAGTCAACGCTTTCCGAATTTGAACCATTCTTTTAGTCAAAAATCTAACTTTAACTTCACTATCAAAATGACCTATTTGTTCGTCTAAATCCTCTTCTTCAGAATTTTCTAAAGTTCTAGTTTCATCTTTAAATGGATCTGCTTTTTCCAAATCTTTTTTTGTTCTTTTCATTTTCAATAACTCCGATTCCAAAAATCTTTTTATCGATTCTAAAAATCTTGATGGTAAACGAGATACTTTTGTTTCTTTTTTATTTTCTTTCATATTTTATTCCTCCTAGGATAAACAATCCTACAACAGAAATCAAACTAATAACTGAAGCTAAAATCAAATTAACTAAATTATCTCCAAACACCCCAAAAACGAAAGCTAAGACCAAAAAGAACAAAAAATTAGTCGCCAATAGTACAAATCCTTTTTTGCCACTCTTATACCAGACAAACGAACGATATCTACCTGACAGCCAATTACTTAACATATAAATTAAAATTATCATTAGAATATAAATCAAAACTTGCCAACTAAATTTTGATCTTGTCCATTCATCTATCATCATCAAGCTCAGCAAAACCAAAAACGGTCTTACTAAATCTTCCATAAAATTCAAGAATTTCCATTGTTGTTGCCTCGCATAAAGCCAAGTAACCAAGACTAAACCTAAATAACCACTCATATAACTCATTCCTGGTTTAGTCCAAACCATTAACCAATCAGTTAAATCATTATTCCAAATTCCCCAATTAATTAATCCATAACCTATTCTTCCGCAAATCAAAAAACCTAATAAAGCCAACCATGAATAACCAATTATCTTCTGATCATCGTAACTTTCGCGCAAATTCCGCCACAAAAGATACAAAAACACCACCATTCCTACAACTCTTATTATTTCTAAACTCATAATTTATTTTACCATCTAACCCCCACTGCTAAAAACCCCAATTTAGGTTATAATAAGAATACTTTTTAGCCGAAATGGTCCGCCTACCGGCGGATAAACTTCACTGGCAGATTCACCCGCCGTCAGGTGGGCGCGCACAATTAAAAATATGTTTTATGTTTATGTATTAAAAAGCCTTAAAACAGGAACTTTTTATAAAGGTCTAACTAATAATTTAGAAAGACGAATAAAACAACACGAACTAGGCCAATGTTCGTCCACTAGGAAAATTCTTCCTATTACTTTAATACACGTAGAAATCTGCTCAAATAGAACAGAAGCTAGAAAAATGGAAAAATACTTAAAATCTGGATATGGCCGTGAGATAATAGAAGAACTTTTCGAAAGAAACTTAAAAATATAAATTTGCCGAAATGGCGGAACTGGCAGACGCGCACGACTCAAAATCGTGTGGTAGCAATACCATGGGGGTTCGATTCCCTCTTTCGGCACAAATTATTTCTTACTCCTAAATAAGTCTTCATCCGTCGTAGTCACCACCGATAAACCATGTTGCTTTGCAAGCAAATCAATTTTATCCTTCTGATCTGAATCAGGATCTACAATAATACCACTTGCCACCCAATCACCAACCACAAATTCATAAGGAGAAATACAATTTGTTTCATCTGTCATTAATCTATTAGCATATTCCGTATACTTTCGTCTAAAAATAGTATCACTTGGTTGTAGCATATGCCACTGATTAGTTTGTATATCTTCATTACTCGCCAAAGTGACTTGACCACTAATCAATACACCAAATTTAGACTTTAACCACCTATGATTTTTTATTAAAGATTCACTATCCCTATATCCTTGAG
The DNA here is from genome assembly GCA_964497945.1 of uncultured Gammaproteobacteria bacterium. GTDB lineage: Bacteria > Patescibacteriota > Microgenomatia > UBA12405 > UBA12405 > WARW01. The sequence goes on from CAZCFJ010000014.1 coordinate 12,608, forward strand.
TTGATATTTCTACCTGATGTCGGCTATCACCCAACAACTTACTCATCCGATCCAAACCCATTTCGTCTTGGCCAACCCAATGAATCAAAACAAATTTTTTAAAAAATTCATGATCAGCATATTCCGCCCATTTATCCCTTAAAAAAACAATCCCATCAACCATTTTTGTATTATGCAAACGTTGATATTCTCTATTATCGTCGGGTGACATAAAATGAGAACCATTAGAGATGTTCTCTGTATTAAACAACCAATCAGAAACTTGTTCTTTAGATAAATTCCTCAATAAAACCCGCTCATTATTACTAAAATCATTCTCTACGTGATTAACAGATGGTACTATTGCTCCAACAGGAATTTCACTCATAAATAAATGATAACACCATTACCCTTGTTTCTTTTCAATATCAAAGAAACTAATCTGTTTTCCATTGAAATACATATTAAAACTTCCTGTTGGACCATTACGGTGTTTTTCTATACTACACGTTACCATTTCCCTTACTTCCTCATCTTCCCGATAGACAAACATTACCACATCAGCATCTTGTTCGATACTTCCCGATTCCCTTAAATCAGATAAACGTGGTTTCCCTCCTCTGGCCTCCATTGCCCGAGACAATTGAGCTAACGCTAATACTGGTACTTTTAATTCCCTGGCTAAATTTTTTAAACCCTGAGAAATTTCTGATACTTCTTGTACCCGATTATCCCGAGTACTTCCATGCATTAACTGTAAATAATCCACTACAATAAATTTAATTCCCTTATCTACTTGCAACCTCCTCGCTTTAGTCCTCAACTCTGTTACTGTTAGCCCTGGGGTATCATCAATAAACAACGGTGCCTCAGCCAAAATTCCCATAGCTTCAGACAAAGAATCAAAATCTCCAGACGACAATTGTCCGGTTTTTAATTTCCAAGCATCAATCATCCCCTGTCTTACCAATAAACGATCAACTAATTCTTCTTTACTCATTTCCAAGGAAAATACACATACCGGCAGTTTTTTTTCTACTGCTACATATCTAGCAATATTCAAAGCAAAAGCTGTTTTACCCACACCTGGTCGAGCCGCTAAAATAATTAAATTGCTGTCCTGCATCCCTGCCAAGACATTATCCAAACCTTTAAAACCACTTGGCACCCCTCGCAAACCGGTTCCCATTTTTTGCAATTCATCTAATCTATCAAAACTCGCCGTTAAAACTTCTTTTAAAGACGAAGGTACTGACTTCAAATGCCTTTGTGATAAAGCGAAGATCTCTTGTTCTGCCATATCCAACAATTCATCTGAAGGTAAAGTTGAATCAAAAGCCTTTTCCGAAATTCTTCCTGCGGCTGAAATTAATTCTCTTTTTGCTGATAGTGCCTTGATAATTCTTCCATAACTTTCTACATTAGCTGCTGTCGGTACTTCTCCGGCCAATCTAGTTAAAAATGCTTTCCCTCCAACTTTTTTTAAAATCTTTCCTTCATTTAATTTTTCCGACACTGTCACAATATCAATCGGCATTCTATCTTCATACAAATCCATCATTGCCTGATAAATTTTCCCGTAGTTTGAATTATAGAAATGCTCTGGCCTTAAAAATTCCGACACCCCCAAAACTGCATCATTATCAATTAATACTGATCCTAAAACACACAATTCTGCCTCTTCAGAATTAGGAGGCAGTCTTAGTGTATCTTCCATATTATTTATTCCAATTTTTCAACAATTTAATCTCCAAACCATCTGGTAAATCATCGAGCTTTTCCACTTTCAATAAATCTGATTCCTCCAGACCTTCATTATCAGCTGCATCCAAAAACGCTTTCATATCAACTTCTCTTTCAGAAATTGGCACCAAATAATTCACTCCCCATTTTTTTGACCATTCTTTAACCAATTTAAAACTTGGGTTTTCACCAATCACTGTTGGTGCAATCAAAATATCTGCCTCATCAATTTTTTCCACCCTTTTATCCGTTAATTCCTGTTTTAAACCACCCATAATCACCAAAGTAAAACCATCAATTCCAATCTTATAAACTGTATTTCCGTCCTCACCATTAATTCCATTAACTTCTACCCCATTAACTTCATACTCACCCGGACCATTTATCAGTACCTTATCCCCCTCCAAATCATGACCACCCAAATTCTCATTAGTAAAAATAATTACTCGAGAAGCTATTTTTTCTTTATCTTCATTTGTTGGATTAACTAAAACCGTTTCCTTTTTCCCTTTAATATAAAAAGTCTTTTGATTTACAAATTTAATTTCCATATGAACTCATTCTAACATTTAACCCTTCCCAAAACCAGCTTCCAAAATAATTTTTATACACATCCATCCCTCACAAATATGTATCATTTTGTGTTATTATTAACCTAATTCCATGATTAAAGAGATATTATTAGCTGCCTTTATTGGGGGTATTTTAGGCCTAGGTGTTACCGGTGGTTATATCACTCTCCAAAATAAGAATGTTTCCGCTAAAAATAATCAAAAAGCTATCATTACTGAGCCAACACTAATTCCTACCCAACCTCAATCACTTTTGAAAGAAACTCAAAACTTCGATAATATTCAAATCAATTCACCTGAAGATAATTCTTTGATATCCTCCAATAAAGTTGATATTAATGGCATTACCATCCCCGATAGCCACGTTGTTATTGCCACTGCTAGTAAGTCATTTATTGGTCAAAGTGATACCAACGGTCAATTTAGTATTCCTATTATCCTAGACAGTGGACTTAACATTGTCAAAATAAGTTCTATAGACAAAAATAATACCCAAAAAGACATTCAAATCAATATTACCTATTCTAGCGCGAAAATATGATAATATTTTCTTTAGTTCTTATTTATCTTCAGTTTATTTTTTCTGCTCCTATTTCAGCTCAAACAGTTACTCCTTCTACTGATAAAGTTGAAGATGTTAAAGATATTCTCAAACAAATAGTTAAAGAAACTTCTACTAGCAATCCTGTAACCGAAACCAGTAAACAACCAAAGTCATTTTTTGGTACCATCACCCAAGCCGACGATAATCAAATTAAAATCACCCTAAAAGATCAAAGTAATAAAACCCTTTCTATCACCCAAAACACAACTTTTGTTAATTCTAAAAAGCAAAAAGGTAAGATCACTGATTTTAAATCTGGTCAAACTATTATTGCCATGGGGTATCTTCAAGAAGATCAATCTCTCGAATGCCGTCGTATTGTTTATACCGAATCAAAAGCCATCGAAAATATTAATCAGATTATTACGGGACAAATTGTTGATGTCTCTCAGTCACAAAACTCCCCCATCTTTGTTCTTTTTGCAACTAAAAACAAAAACAGTCAATATCAAATTAAAACTGATTCTAAAACCGAAATTATTGATACTAAAAACAACAAAACCACCTCGGCCAAAACTATAACTACTAGCAAAAAAATTATTGCCATCATTCAACCGGACACTAAATTAGTTAACACTTTTTACGCCACCAAAATCATCGACCTCTCTACTGAAACGACTTCCAACCCTTAAATTCTATCTTTATGTTAAAATAAACCACAAAATTAGTCACCCTAATTTGGATTTCAAATTCTTTTGTTTTTCTTAGAAATTAGACATTAGAAATTAGAAATTTTTCTTCATGGTGGTATTAGCCCCGCCTGCAAAAGCTGACGCTTTAGCGTCTGCGGGCAGGTCAATTGGTTAGAGGGAAAATATTTACCAAATCATGGTGGTATTAGCTTAATTGGTTAGAGCGCAGCTCTGTGAAAGCTGAGGTTGTCG
>CAZCFJ010000015.1:0-16188 GCA_964497945.1 uncultured Gammaproteobacteria bacterium
GGGCTAAATTTTCGCGACATTCGGGATAACCAATAATTTCTACACTGCGAAAAACTTCATTAGCCAACATTAGAGCACTAGAATTGGCGATACCAATGTCTTCGCTAGCAAAAACAACCATCCGACGAGCAATAAATTTGGGATCTTCGCCAGCGGCAATCATTCTGGCTAAGTAATAGAGGGTGGCATCAACATTAGAGGCACGCATACTTTTTATAAATGCAGAAATAGTGTCGTAATGTTCACTCCCTTTTTTGTCGAAACGCAAAAATTTATTTTGAAGCGTGTTGACTAAATTTTCTTTAGAGAGAGAGCCATAAAGAGTGAAAGCATTATCGATCATCGTTAGACACTGACGAGCATCGCCATTAGCCATTTTAGTGAGCCACTCTTTGGCGTCTTTGGGGATTTTGGTTTTAAGAATTTTGACAGCTCGAAAAATAATTTCTCCAATATCGTTGTCATTTAATTCGCTTAGAGTGAAAACTCGACAACGAGAAAGAAGTGGTGATATAACTTCGAAAGAAGGATTTTCGGTGGTAGCCCCAATGAGAGTAAGAACACCGGATTCAACATAGGGAAGCAAAAAATCTTGCTGAGCCTTGTTGAAACGATGAATTTCGTCTAAAAATAATATTTTTTTATAAAGAGTAGGGTTGGCTCCGGCGACTATTTTTTTGATGTCATCTTTACTAGCAGAAACAGCAGAAAGTTCATGGATTTCAGCATTGGTTTCTTTGGCAATAATTTTAGCAAGAGTGGTTTTACCAACTCCGGGAGGACCCCAAAAAATCATAGAAAAAACTTGATGATTTTCGATGGCTAAACGAAGAGGTTTACCTTCCCCTACCAAATGTTTTTGACCAATAAATTCGTCGAGATTTTTGGGGCGAAGAATTGAGGCTAAGGGTTGAGAAAGCATTAATTAGTTAATTAGTAATTAGTGAGTAGTAAATAGCAAGACAATTATAACTTTGGGTAATATTCGGGTATTAGACTCAGTATAGACTAGATGTGTTTGATGGTCAATTGGGGAACAAAAATATCATCATCGCAATTCAGAACAAAATTAATGGCTTTGACAACTTGATCTGGGTGAATACTTTGGGAAAGATCAGTATCGGTGCCGTGAGTAAATTTTGTGTTCATTACTCCAGGATGAATATCGACAATTTTGATGTGACTATTGGCTAATTCTAACTGAAGTGATTGAGTAAAACCGGTGAGAGCCCATTTGGAGGCATGGTAAACAGAATTGTTGGCTTTGGGATGAAGACCGGCAGTGGAGTTGATATTAATGATAGTGCCACCTTTTTGTTTTTTGAAAATAGGAACTAAAATGTTGGCCGAAAAAATTGGAGCCAGGCAATTAACTTCAAAAACTTTTTTGATATGGTCGGGGTTGTTGGTTTGGATAGGACCGTCGATATAAACACCGGCATTATTAATAAAGACATCAATTTTTTTGTATTTTTTAAGGATATCTTTGATAATTTCAGATAGACTATCGAAATTGGAAACATCGCAATGATAAAAATCGCAGTTTAGATGATGAGCGACAGTTTTGGTGGCCGGGTCAATATCTAAAATGATTACCTGATTTTTGGCAGAAAGAGACGCCGCTAATTCTCTACCCAACCCACTAGCACCACCAGTAATACAAATAACTTGTTTCATTAGTTAATTTTGTCAAAACTGAGTCATAATTACAATGTATAATCGACTACTTATGGCGAAGAAAAAGGTGAATAAAATTAATATAATTTTTCCAATATTAGGAGTAATGTTGCTAGTTGTGGCCGGAATATTACAGTATGAGATTAAAGTTTCGGGAAAAAAGATACTGAATTCAGGATGGATAACTAATAAGGTTAAAGAAGTGAAAACTCCAGCAATTCCAGTAATAACAGAAGTACCAACTAATACTCCAACACCAATAGTAACAGCGACACCAAAACCAATAACGGTGGAAAGTATGAGTCAAAATTATGGACCATGTGCCAAAGTTAGCGTGTTGATGTATCACCATATTCAAGATGAAAAAATTGCCAAAGAAAAAGGACAAACTAGCTTAACCGTGACACCGGAATTTTTTAGAAAACATTTGGAATATTTAAAAGACAATGGCTACAGTGTAATTACAATGGCGGAATTAAAAAGTTTTTTTAATGGTGGAGCGGTTTTACCTAAAAAATCAGCAATGATTACAGTAGATGATGGTTATAAAGATAACTACGGAGTAATGTATCCAATACTCAAAGAATTTGGAATGAGGGCAAATATTTTTGTAGCAACAGGTTTATTGAATAATCCAGGGTATATGACTTGGGATGATTTAAATCAGATGAAGGACTTGGTTTATTTTGGAAACCATACTTGGTCGCACCACAGTTCATCAGGAACTAAAGAAAAACAAACTGAAGAAATTGGTTTAGCAGATAAGCAATTAAAGGAACACGGACTTAATGATGAAAAAATATTTGCCTATCCATATGGAGCAACTAGTAAAAATGCCAAAGATGTATTGACAACTGATGGTTATCAGATTGCTTTTACTACAGTTCACGGTAATATTTTATGTAGGGGCAAGTCATTGGAATTACCCAGAATTAGAGTAGGTAATGCATCATTAAAATCTTATGGATTATAAAAAAAAGATACTTTTACTGACGCCGTTTATTTTAATTTTAGGAGGAATTAATTTAGTGCCTTATTTGGTTAGGGCTATATCGAAACAAGGAGAAATAAACCCGGAAAATATTACTCAAGATTATGACCCAAACGCTAAAGAAGGAATTTTTAATAATAAAATTGTGGAAGTACCGCAAATCACTCCGATTACTGAACCAGTTTTAGGGGAAACAACAGAAACAACATCGACTAGCAAAAGGATAGAAGTAGATTTAACTAAACAACGGGTTTACGCTTACGATGGAACTAATTTGGTTTATAGTTTTTTGATTTCGTCCGGATCGTGGGATAGAACCCCGACGGGTAATTTTAAAATCTGGACTAAGGTTAGATCTCAAAAAATGTCGGGCGGATCAAAAGAACTAGGAACTTATTTTTATTTGCCTAATGTTCAAAATGTAATGTTTTTTTATAACGAAAAATATGAAAGGAAATTGGGTTATAGTTTTCATCAGGCTTATTGGCATAATAATTTTGGCGTGCCCATGTCACACGGATGTATTAATATGACCACAGCTGACTCCGCTAAACTTTATAGTTGGGCAGATATAGGGACATCAGTAGTTATTTATGGAAAATATCAAACAATATTGCCGAAAGTATGATTTATTTAATAATATTACTTAGTTTAGGATTGAGATTGATAGGGATTAACCAATCGATGTGGTTAGATGAATCGATTTCGGCTAATATTGCTAAATTACCGATTGAGAAAATTATTCCAGAGTTTAGTGTGGGTGATTTTCATCCACCATTATTTTATTTGGTTTTGGATTTATGGGTAAAAGCGGTAGGAAGTGGAGTGATTGAGATGAGAATATTGTCAGTAATATTTTCGTTAGTAACTATTTGGTTGGTTTATAAAATTGGAACTTTATTGAAGGATAAAAAAACTGGTTTGTGGGCAGCAGCCTTGGCAGGTTTTAATCCCTTGCTGATTTATTATTCTCAGGAATTGAGAATGTATTCAATGATGACCATGTTTTTGATGGGAGCGGTTTATTTTTGGGCAAAAATTACAAAAAATAAAGAAACAAAAAAAACTTGGTGGATAGGTTTTAATTTGATGATATTTTTGGCATTTTTGACTTTTTACGGATCGGTATTTTTAAGCGCAGCGTTAATTTTATCTTTGATATGGCAAAGAAAACTAAAAGGATTTTTGGGGTCAGTTTGGGGACTAATTTTAGCGATAGCGGCAGTATCTCCATTATTACTGACTCAACTAAAGATGTCAGGGCAAATGTTAAATCAAGTAACTAATTGGAGTTTAGTATTGGGTCAAGTTAATTTAAAAAATTTAATTTTAATTCCATTGAAATTTAGTATTGGCCGAGTGAGTTGGTACCCAAAAAATTGGTATTACTTAATTGGTGGTGGTTGGAGTTTAATAGTTTTTGGATTGGCAACAAAACAATTTATCAAAAATAAAAAACTTTTGTGGTTGTTTATTTGTCCGATAATTTTGGGAATTTTATTCTCATTTAAATCACCTTTGATGCAGTATTTTCGATTTATATACTTAGTACCAATATTATCCTTAGGGTTAGCGGAAATTAAGAGTAAATGGATAAAATTAGGATTAGTTTTAGGTTTTTTGGGATTTAGTGGATTTTATTTACTTAATTTCAATATGCATCGAGAAGATTGGAAAAGTGTGGCGGCTAGTTTGGGAAATGGAACCAAAGTTTATATGATTGAATCGTTTAGTGATCCAATAAAATTTTATAATTCGACAATTTTGATTAAAGATTTTAAAACAATTAAGCCAACGGAAGATAAAGTAACATTAATCCCTTATGGAGAAGTTATTCATGGTGTTGATACAAAAAAAGAGATGGAAAGTTTGGGCTATAAGTTGGTTAAGGAAAATAATTTTCGGGAAGTAGTGATTGAGGAATGGCAAAAACAAAAGTAGCAGGCTTTTTTGTGGGTATACGTTATATTTAAACATGGATTTCAAAATAAAGAAATGCCTTTAATTTGACAGTAAATGATTCTAGAATTATCTTCATGAAGTATATTTTTGTCACAGGTGGTGTGGTTAGTGGTTTGGGTAAAGGAATAGTCTCGGCATCAATCGGACTATTACTCAAATCATCAGGTTTTAAGGTTAATCATATCAAAATTGACCCTTATTTAAATATTGACGCTGGAACAATGAGACCAGCAGAGCACGGAGAAACGTTTGTTACAACTGATGGTGGTGAAATTGATCAAGATTTGGGAAATTATGAAAGATTTTTAAATCAAAGCTTTTTAAAAGATAACAATATTACTTCGGGTAAAGTTTATAAACAAATTATTGAGAATGAGAGAGCGTTTAAATATGAAGGTCGTGATGTAGAGATGATTCCAGATGTACCTAATGAGGTTAAACGAAGATTTTATGAATTGGAAAAAGGTTATGACTTTATGGTTGTAGAGGTTGGAGGAACTACTGGTGATATTGAGAATTTGCCTTTTTTGTATGCGGCGAGAGAAGTCGGACATGAGCGAGAGACTATGTATGTGATGGTGTCATATGTCCCCTATTTGAGAAATGTAGGAGAAATGAAAACTAAACCAACCCAACATGCAATTTCGGAATTGAGATCAACTGGAATTATGCCGGATATTTTGATTACTCGAAGTGAAACTGGTTTAGATACACCAAGATTAGAGACATTAGAGAAAAGGTGTTTTTTGAATGACAACTCAATTTTTGATGATCCAGACTGTTCGTCGATTTATCGAGTGCCATTAGTGTTGGAATCACAAGGATTAATGGATAGAATTCGAAAACATTTTGGAATAAAAAATCATCCGACTAATTTAAAGCCATGGATGAATATGGTTGAAAAAATGGAAAAAGCAAAAAAAACTGTGACAGTGGCTTTGGTAGGTAAATATGTAAAGTCTGGTAAAAATAATCATAAAGATGTTTATGTATCGGTATTGGAAGCTTTGAAACAAGCAGCAATTGCCAGTGATGTAAAAATGGAAATTGAGCCGATTGATTCGAGTGATTTTGATCCAAAAGATTTAAAGAAATATGACGGAATTGTGGCACCACAAGGTTGGGGTAGTCGAGGAGTAGAAGGAATCATCGAAGCTATAAAAGTGGCTCGAGAAAATAAAATTCCATATTTGGGTTTATGCTTTGGAATGCAAATGGCTGTAGTGGAATTTGCCCGTGATGTTTTGAAACTAAAAGGGGCTAATTCGTCTGAAGTTGATAATAAAACTAAGTACCCAGTAATTCATATTATGCCGGATCAATTGGAATATTTAAAGAAAAAACAATATGGAGGAACTATTAGACTTGGTTCTTGGCCATGCAAATTAACCCCAAAGACAAAATTAAGTGAGGCTTATAAAAAATATGGTGATGATAAAGAGGCTCCATGGAATACAGAAGATAATTTTAAAACAGCTGATAAAACTAATGTAATTTTTGAAAGACACCGTCACCGTTATGAAGTAAATAGTGAATATCGAGAGCAACTAGAAAAAGCAGGAATGATAATTTCGGGAACTTCACCTGATGGTAAATTAGTGGAAGCAGTAGAACTAAAAGATCATCCATTTTTTGTGGGGACACAATTCCATCCAGAATATATTGCCAGACCATTAAGACCACATCCGGTATTTATGGCTTTTGTGGAAGCACTGAAGAAAAAGAAATAAATTTATTTTTTGTCTGATTTTTTCTCGAGGCGATCAAGCTTGAGAAATTTGACAGAAAAATAAACAACAAAGGCGATAATCAAAAAATCGATTAGGCTGCTGATAAAGCTACCAAAAAGAATTTTGGCAGAACCAACCGGAAGATACATTTTGTCTAAATCACCGATTTTACCTAAAAGTAGGCCAATAACTGGATTAATAATGTTGGTAACTAAAGAAGTAACTAGTTTAGTAACGGAGGTACCCATAACGACACCGATGGCTAAACCAATAACACCTTGAGACTGAATAAATTCAATAAATCCTTTGAGAGTTTTTTTCATCATATATGATGATTATATCAATAGATAAACATGGCGTCGCCGAAACTAAAGAAACGATATTTTTTGTCTATGGCTTGATGGTAAGCATTAAAAATATTTTCTTTGCTAGCAAAAGCAGAAACTAACATCAGAAGGCTAGACTCGGGTAAATGAAAATTAGTAATAAGAGCATCGACAAATTTAAATTGATATGGCGGATAGATAAAAATTTCAGTGTGATTTTTACCGGGATTTATTTGATAAAAACCCCTCTGTGACTTTGTCACATCTCCCCTTGATGAAGGGGAGAAATTCATTCTTATTGAGGCACTTTCGAGAGTTCGGACAGAAGTAGTGCCGACAGCAATAATTCTCTTACCATCTTTTTTGGCTTGATTTAGGCGTTTGGCTACACCTGGTTTGATTTCGTAGAACTCAGAGTGTAGAGTTTTTGACTCAATATTTTCCGGACGAAGATTTTGAAAAGTACCAAGACCGACATGAAGGGTAACGTATTCAATTTGAACACCTTTGTTTTTGAGTTGAGATAAAAGTTTTTTGGTAAAGTGAAGACCCGCAGTAGGAGCGGCAGCTGAACCGGTTTGTTTAGCATAAACAGTTTGATATTCCGATCTAATTTGTTTTTCAGTTTGAGATGAGTGAATATAGGGAGGAATGGGAGTGTGACCGATTTTATCGAGAACTTGAAAGAATTGATTATTTTTATAATTAAATTTAATTTTAATTTGACCAGTGATTGGATCACTTTTGACGACTTGACCAATTAGATTATGATCAAAAAATATTTGACGGCCAACAATAGGGCGAGGTTTGGAAATAGCCAGCCAAGTGTCACTATTAATTTGATGGATGAGCAAAATTTCTATTTCTCCCCCACTATCTTTTTTGCCAAAAAGACGAGCCGGAAAAACTTTACTTTGGTTTAGAACCAAAACATCGTTGGAAGTTAATAAATCTAAAATATTGTAAAAATGAAGATGATCGATTTGACCCGTATTTTTATTGAGAGTCAAAAGCCGGCAATGATCACGTTTAAGACTTGGTTTGTCGGCAATAAGAGATTCCGGCAAGCGATAAGAGTAATCAGAAATTTTGAGAGGCATTTGGATATTTTACCAAATGTTAGTTAAGAATCATGACTGAATAGGTCAAATAAGAAGCAAAACTAACCCAAGCAAGATACGGCCAAAGTAAAACGGAAGCAGTTTTATTATATTCACGAAACTTGATAATGGTCATAAAAATGGCAAACCAAAGAACTAAAATTTCGTAAAAAGCGAGACGAGGTGAGCGAAGACCAAAGAATAAAACTGACCAAAAAAGATTAAGAATTAACTGAACCCAAAACCAAAATAAATTATTTTTCTGGTGCCAAACCAAATAAAGAGCAATACCCATCAGAAAGAATAATAATGTCCAGACTGGGGCAAAAACCCAAGAAGGTGGGTTGAGTGATGATTTGATAACGTCAGTGATATACCAACTTTTTACCGAACTAGCGGTAAAAAGACCGCCGATAATGCCAGTACCTTCGGTAATTAAAATACATGATAAAAGTTTAAGTAAATTAAATTTGGTTTTATTTTTTGATTTCATAATTTAATATTAGCATTATTTAAAATCATAATATTTTTACCATCTTGTTGGTCAACAGTTTTAAAACCAAACTTTTCATAGGTATGAATAGCAGTAAAATTATCAATAGAAGTTTCTAACCAAAAACCAGTTATTTTTGAGTCTTTTTGATTTTTTAGAAGATCAGTGAAAGTGGTTTTCATAAACTCTTGAGACAAACCTTGGCCGCGGGCTGGGCTATAAAGACGAATAGCAAAAGTAAAATTAGCAGGAATATTTACAGGTGCATTTTTTTGACCGAACCAAATAATACCGAGTAAATTTTGATGTGAATCGGTGAGAGTGTAAATAATTCTTCCCTGTTGTTGCCATTGAAAAAAAGAGTTTTTATTGGCAAAACGTTTTGGGTCGGAGGTAAATTTTTTGACCTCTGAGTCGGTTTGGCTGTAATCGATTAATTGGGTAAGTTGACAGTCGAGAATTCCTTGCTGAATAAAGACGTCTTGGCCAATTTTCATTTATTTACCAGTGGTAATAATGATATCAAACTCGGAAGTATCAGCTAAACTTTTAGCAGAAATTTTTGGAGAAAAATCACTACCCAAAGCTTGGGTTAATAAATCAACAACATTTTGGGAAATTGATTTTTTGATTTCAACCTGAGTTTGGGTAAAATCGTAATTAGCAGCATTACCGGTTTTGGCGACAATGAATTTTTTGGTTTCTAAAAGTTTAACAATTTCGCCGGCCTGACCAGCAGTACCGGTACCGTTGAGGACTTTTATCTTAAATCCAGAAACATCAATCGGAGTGGGCGTTGGAATAGAAGTAATTGTAGGAGTGACAGAAATTGCAGGATTAATTTGAGTTTGATTGGTAGATTTTGGACCAAAGACAACAAAGCCAGTGATAATTAAAAGAATGGTAGGAATGAGAAGAATCCATTTCGGAAAGGAACTTTCGACTTTTTTTTGAGGAACTTCGAGACGAGTGGTAGTAGAATCGGTACCGATTTTGTTAGCTGAGTGAATGATACCTTTGAGGGGATCAACTGAAGTATATTCTGGCTGAAGATTACCAAAATCAAATTGGTTAAAAGCAATATCGCCGGTGGGAGCAAATAAAATTTGTTGAGGTAAAACTTGAAAACATTGTTTAGAGTAAGTAAAAATATGATCGATGTCTTCTTGAGTGAGTTTCTTTTTGAGAACTTGAGAATAAATGGGAGTTTGATTAAAAACTAAAACAACTAAATCTTGATAGTGAAGAAAAATAAGTTTTTTGGCAGGTAAAAAACGAGAGATGGTAGTGGAAAAACTTTCAAGTAAATCAACTTTGATTTTAGCCGAATTGACAGCGGTTCGAAAAACGTCAAAGAATTTTTTAGAAACGTAAATAAGTTGAACTAAACGTTGACCGTTTTGGTGAGCTACAATTTTGTAATCCCAGGTAGTTTGGGATAAATCTTCAGAAATAGTGGGTTGGAATTTGGCCTGAATTGATGAACGTTTTTTGGCTTCTTTTGGTGTAAGTAAAAGGCTAGTGACACTAATAAAGTCATCGGCTAAAATCACTCTAAATTTTTTGGAAAAAGTAGTTTTAAGACGGAGTAAATTTTGAGTTAAGTTTTCGGGTGTCCAAGAAATTTCACTAACTTTCTGTTTGTTTTTAAAAACTTCCAGATTGTTTTTAGAGATAAAAAGCAGGTACATATAACCATTATAAACTAAGTCATCAAAGTAAGACTATATACTAGAAAATTTTTAGATTCGATATTCTTTGATAAGACCTTTTTCGGTTTGCTGATTGATATAGGCGTGGACGTCGAGATATTTTTCGATACCTGAACCCTGAATTTTTTTCTTAAGAAGTTCGTCGAGTTGAAAAATACCAGCTGAATTATTCATTAAGATATCTAACTGAATAGGTTTATCAGTACCTTTGTTGATATTAACTTTATCGATAGCTGCAGCAGAAACAGAATAAATATCTAATTTTTCGAGTTCGTAGACAATACGAGACCGACCTTCGCTCATATCAAGAGCATCGGCAACACGGACGATACCAGCTTCTAATGTAATGGGTTTACCGTCACTACGATGACTAATAATGGCATGTAAGACTTCGGAGGTGACAATAGTTTTTTCATCAATCGGAAGGAAGTCGATAATTTGGTGAAGTAAATTATTGGCTAAAAATAAACTGTAAGTTTCATGATCTTTGCGACTGATAGTCATACCAAGATCGTGTAAAACACTGGCTAAAAAGACAATTAATTCGGCATACTGCTCAGAAAGTTGGTAGTTTTTGGTGACAGACATTTCAATGCCAGCTTCGACTAACATACGAACAAATTTTACCGAAATATTGGCAACAATTTGAAAATGAGTCGGACCGTGATCACTCATGCCAAGTCGGTCGACAGCATTGACATTGATAACTTTCCAAAGAGTTAAAATTTCTTGATTGTTATTAATATTGTCGATAGCTTGTTGTAAAATAGTGTTGCCGTTATTGGGAACATGAATCAAGCTAGAATTAGTTTTTTGATTGTTTGGTTTCATAATTAAGGAAGTGTATTTTAACATATAATGAGAAAATGAAAATTAAAGTAAAGGTACATACAAATTCTAAAACGAAAAGTATAGAAAAAGATACGAATGAAGTGTTTCAAATATATACTACTCAAAGGCCAATTGAAGGTAAGGCAAATGAAGAAGTAATAAAAATGATAGCTGAATATTTTAAAATAAAACCAAATCAGGTATTTATAGAATCAGGTAAAAAGTCAAAAGAAAAAATAATAGAAATTACGTCTGATTTAAAATAAATCCTAGGGATTGGCCGAATTGAATGAGACCGTTTAAATCAAGTTTGGTTTGATGGAGAGTGGAATCACCGAAAATAGTACCTTCAAGTTGAGAACCGGAAAGATCGGCTTGAGTGAGATCAGATTTTTTAAAAACAGTTTTGGATAAATTACAATTAATAAATTTGCTGTCGGTAAGTGAACAGAAATTAAAAAGTGACTCAGTTAAATCACAATTTTCAAAAATTATTTTATTAAGGTTAAATTTAATTAACTCGTGACCGAAATTATTCTTGATTTGCTGAAAAGTAGCTAAATTAATCAAAGTATTTTTGAAAAGACATTTTTTAAGATTGATGGTAGAAAAATCAATGCCACTAAAACAACTATCGAGAAACTGACAATCGGTGAATAATGTGGAATTAAATTTGGCCTGAGCAAAATTACAACTAAAAAATTGGCAGTGATTAAATGAAGAAAATTTTAAATCGATATTGGTAAAATCCGTGCCAGAAATTTTTTGATGAGAAAAAGTTTCACCTTGATAGTGGGAAATTTTATTCATATTAAATTTGACTGAGTTTTATTTTCTTGAGTTGTTGTTGCCAACTGGTTTCAATTTGAGACCAAATATTTTGAATAGAACATTTGCCGGAACGAGCGCAAGATTTTGATCCTAAACAACTAACCATGGCTTTATTTTCACCTAAAATTACTAGTAAATCGTAAAAACTTTTTTGTTCCCAGTGAGGGGCAAGTTTATAACCACCAGATTTGCCTTCTTGAGAAATAATTAATCCCCCATTAACTAAGGAAGTAGCTAATTTTGATAGGAAACTATAAGGTAAAAATAATTTTTTGGCAGCATCTTTGAGAGAAATAGTAGTATCTGGATTTTTAGCCAAATAAGAGATAAAAACTATAGAATATTCGACTTTTTTGGGAATAGTGATCATAAATTATTTAAAGAATTTTTAATTTTCTTAATGGCTTCGAGGCCAATGTAGGCACAACGTTTGCGAACACTGCTTAATTCAATACCCATTTCATTTTCGATTTCAGCACCACTCATTTGTTGAACATCAACGATTTTTTTGCCTTTGATCATGTCCATAAGAATGTCGGTGGCAGCCACAGAAATAGCACAACCGCTACCTTCAAATTTGGCGTCAGTAATAGTGCCATTTTTGACTTCGAGCCAAATTTTGATTTTGTCACCACAAAGAGCATTGATTTCTTCTACTTGAATACCACCTTTAATAGTGCCGAGATTTTTGGGATTTTTGTAACGTTCGAGAATAATTTCTTTATATAAATCATCCATATTTTAAGAAAAAATTTTAACTACATAATTTAGACCATTGATTAATTTATCGATATCTTGGTGAGTATTATAAATTCCTAAACTGACACGAGTAGTACCAGTATCAAAACCAAAAAGATGATGCAAAGGCATGGCACAATGAAAACCGGTGCGAACGGCAATATTGAATTTTTGAGATAAAAGATCACCGATATCGTGAGGAGCGGGAGACTTTGGTTTAGAAAAAGCAAAAGAAATAACACCTAAACGTTGGCCATTATTATTTGGACCGAGAATTTTTAAATCAGAAATGGTGGTTAATTTTTGAAAAAGATAATTGGTTAAATCTTGTTCATGTTGAGTAATTTTTGACCAACCAACTTTTTGAATAAATTTAATGGCTTGACCTAAAGCAATGGCTTGGGCAATTGGCGGAGTACCGGGCTCGTAACAAAATGGCGGATTGTCGAGAATGGTTTTGTCCCAAAAAACTTCTTTGATGGCTCCCCCACCAAAACTAGACGGCGGTATGGAAGAATAAATTTTTTGGTTAACATAAAGAACGCCAATGCCGGTCGGGCCATAAAGTTTATGACCGGAAAAAGCATAAAAATCGACACCAAGATCGGCAACATCAATGGGAAAATGAGCCACAGCTTGAGCACCATCGACTAAAACCAAAGTTTTTGGGTTTATTTTTTTGATGGTTTGAATAATTTTTTTGATGGGATTAATAGTACCTAAAACATTACTAACATGAGTCAGAGCCACAATTTTAGTTTTGGGATTAATTAATTTTGATAAAGATTTTAAGTCTAATAAAAAATCTGAGGTGACCGGAATATATTTTAATTTGGCTTTTTTATTTTTGGCTAATTGCTGCCAAGGAACAAGATTGGAATGATGTTCCATTTGAGTAATGACAATTTCATCACCGGATTTGATATTTTGCTGACCCCAAGTTTGAGCGACTAAATTAATTGAGGCGGTAGTACCAGAAGTAAAAATAATTTCATTAACTTTAGCATGAATAAAATCGGCAATAATTTGGCGAGATTGGTCATATTGATCAGAAGCGATTTGAGATATTTGATATAGACCACGATGAATATTGGCCGAATATTTGGTGTAATATTCCATCTCTGACAGAATAACAGAAGCAGGTTTGAGGCCGGTGGCAGCACTATCAAGATAAACCAGATCGGGATTATTTTGAAAAATAGGAAAATTATTTTTCATGATTAGATTTCTAAAAACGATTTAATAATTAAGTCTAGAGCATCTGATTTTGAAAAACCACGAGACATAAGATAAAAAAGCTGTGATTGATCAACTGGGCCAATGGCTGAGGCATGAGAAGCTTGGACTTGGTCATTACTGATTTCTAATTCGGGAATAGAAACCGCTTTACTATCGTCACCAATTAATAAAACAGAATGCTTGAGAAAGGCTTGAGCATTGTAAGCTTTTTGATTAATGCGAATAAGACCCTTGAGAGTCAGATTGCCCCCGGGCATAACGACGGCTTTGATAAGAGTATTGCCGGTAGTATAAGGAGCGGTAAATTCCATTACGGTCTCTAAATTTACTGTTTGACCCGATTTAACTAAAATATTTTTAGCAAAATTTTGAGTATCGTGAGACTGATTTAAAATTTGTTGATATTTCATGCGACACTTCCCTCCATTTGTAAATTGATGAGACGATTAAGTTCGAGACTATATTCCATTGGAAGTTCTTTGACAATTGGCTCAACAAAACCATTAACAATCATAGATTCAGCTTCATTTAACGAAAAACCACGAGACATAAGATAAAAAAGTTGATCTTCACCAATTTTACTGACAGTGGCTTCGTGTTCGATAAAGGCTGAATTTTCGGAATTTTTATTAGTTGGATAAGTATCGGAATGAGAATGTTTGTCTAAAATAAGGGCGTCACAAACAACTTTGGAACGAGCATTAGTGGCCCCTTTGCTAATATAAACTGTGCCACGATAGCTACTACGACCACCATTAAGACTGATAGATTTGGAGACAATGCGACTGGTGGTGTTGGGAGCTAGATGAATGGCCTTAGCACCAGCATCAAGATGTTGGATACCGGAAGCGACAGCAATAGATAAAACTTCGGCATGAGCGCCCTCTCCAGCTAAAATATTACTAGGATATTTCATGGTAACTTTGCTGCCAAGATTGCCATCGACCCATTCCATAACACCATGAGTATCGACTTGAGCCCGTTTGGTGACTAAATTGTAGACATTTGTCGACCAATTTTGAATAGTAGTGTAACGAACACGGGCATTTTTCTTGACAAAAACTTCGACAATCGCGGCGTGAAGAGAATCAGTGGAGTAAATAGGAGCAGTACAACCTTCGATATAATGAACAAAAGAACCTTCATCAGCAATGATTAAAGTACGTTCGAATTGACCCATCTTTTGGCTATTAATACGAAAATAAGTCTGTAGAGGTAGTTCAACATGAACATTTTTGGGGACATAAATAAAGGAACCACCAGACCAAACAGCACTATTCAAAGAAGCAAATTTATTATCATCAGGGGGAACAATTTTGCCAAAATATTGCCAAACTAATTTAGGGTATTTTTGGAGAGCTTCGTCCATGCCACAAAAAATAACACCTTGGTCGGCTAGTTTTTTCATTAGCGAACCATAAATGACTTCAGATTCGTACTGAGCTTTGACTCCACCTAAATATTCTTTTTCGGCTTCGGGAATGCCGAGTTTTTCGTAAGTATTTTTGATCTCAGCGGGAACTTCGTCCCAACTGTGACCTTCTTTGTCAGTGGGCTTAAGGTAGTAAAAAATATCAGCAAAATTTATACCGGAGAGATCAGGGCCCCAAGTGGGCATGTCTTGATCAATAAAATATTGGTAAGCACGAAGACGAAAAGTCAACATCTTATCGTCTTCATGTTTGAGCAAAGAAATAATTTTGACAACATCTGGAGTAATCCCCTTTTGAGTTTTGAACACAGAAACTTCTGGAGAAGAAAATCCGTATTCATAGGGTAATTTTTTGTAAGATGTGGTTGACATAATTTTAAGATTGAAAACCAGAGGAAATAATTTTTTGGGCTAAAGAATCATCACCAGAAGTTTTGATTTTACCTTTATCTAAAACTAAAACTTGGTCTGGTTTTAAATATTCTAAAATTTTTGGAGCATGGGTAATGATTAAAATAGCGGAATTTAAATCTTGAGCTAATTTTTGAATCCTTAAAGAAATGGTTTTGAGAGCGTCGACATCGAGACCAGAGTCGATTTCGTCGAGAATTAAATATTTGGGAGTAGAAACCAACATTTGGAGAACTTCCATTTTTTTACGTTCACCACCGGAAAAACCGTCGTTGAGACTGCGATCGAGAAGTTCTGATTTGATACCTAAATTATAGGATTCAAAAGCTAACCAACTACGAAATTCAGATAGAGATATTTTTTCGTTTGGATGAAATTTTTTGAAAATTTGCCAAAGAAAAGTTTTGACATTAAGCCCCGGGATAGCCACCGGTGATTGATTGGATAAAAAGATGCCTAAATTGGCTCGTTTGTCAGGAGTGAATTTAGAGATGTCCTTTTTGTCTAAAATTATTTTCCCGGAGGTAACTTGGTAATTTGGATGGCCGGCAAGAGTTAGAGCAATGGTAGATTTACCACTACCATTTGGCCCCATAAGAGCCGTAATTTGACCTGTTTTTAGGTCAAATGTGATGTCTTTGAGAATTGATTTTTTATCAACAGAAACGGAAATATTTTTAAATTGAATCATACTAAGACTATTTTAGTATGAGTT
>CAZCFJ010000016.1:0-15412 GCA_964497945.1 uncultured Gammaproteobacteria bacterium
AATGTCTTTGACTTCACCAGTCAAAACAGCCCCCTGAACAGCAGCACCAATAGCTACAACTTCATCTGGATTAACAGAATTGTTGGGATCTTTACCAAAGAAATTTTTGACAACTTCTTGGACCTTAGGCATACGAGTCATACCACCGACCATAATGACTTCTTTGATGTCAGATTTAGTAACACCAGCATCTTTGAGAGCTTTTTCGACTGGAGCAATAGTTTTTTGAATTAAATCATCAACTAATTTCTCGAGCTCTGAACGAGTCATTTTTTTGGTTAAGTGAAGAGGATTACCATCTTTTTGAGTGATGAATGGCAAATTAATTTCGGTTTCGGCAGCAGATGAAAGTTCAATTTTGGCTTTTTCGGCGGCTTCACGAACACGTTGTAAAGCTTGAGGATCTTTACTTAAATCAACACCATTTTGTTTTTGGAAGTCATCAATAATCCAGGTAATAATTTTTTGATCGAAATCATCACCACCAAGGAAAGTATCACCGTTGGTTGACTTAACTTCGAAAATACCATCACCAATTTCGAGAATAGAAATATCAAAAGTACCTCCACCAAGGTCGTAGACAGCAATAGTTTCATTGCCTTTTTTGTCCATACCATAGGCTAAAGCAGCGGCAGTTGGTTCATTAACAATACGTTGAACATTAAGACCAGCGATTTCACCAGCTTGTTTAGTAGCTTGACGTTGAGAATCGTCAAAGTATGCCGGAACAGTGATGACAGCGTCAGTAACTTTTTCACCAAGATATTTTTCAGCATCGGCTTTGGCTTTTTGAAGAATCATGGCAGAAATTTCTTGTGGAGTGTAGACTTTACCATTAATTTCAACAGCAGCCATTTTATCTTTGCCGGCAACTATTTTGTATGGAGCCACAGTTTGGGTTTTCTTGACTTCAGGGTCATCAATACGGCGACCCATGAGACGCTTGATACTGTAAATAGTATTTTGAGAGTTGAGAACCATCTGGCGCTTGGCCAGATCACCAACTAAATTTTTGGTTGGTTCAACAATTGAAGGGATGGTATTGCGACCTTCAGCGCTGACGATAACTTTTGGGTTACCACCTTCCATAACGGCAACGCAGGAGTTGGTAGTACCTAAATCGATTCCAATGATTTTGTTTGACATATGTTTTATTAAAATTTAACTATTAATTTATTAATTGAGATCAGATCGGCCAACAACAACTTGAGCGGGTCGGACGACATGACCATTTAATTTATAACCTAACTTTCGGACAGTCATAACTTTATTATCTTCTCCCGGTGCAGCTTCGATACATTCCATAGTTTCTGGGTCAAATTCAGCATCAAGAGGATTTATTTCTTCAACACCTTCAGATTTGAGGGCAGAAATAAATTTATCAATAGCCATTTTAAGACCTGGGTCCGGAAGATGACTGTAAGCTAAATTGAAATCATCAAGAGCTTCAATCATCTTGGTAACTACAGCAGTAGTAGCCAAAGTGACAAAAAACTGACGTTGAGATTCAACTCGTTTTTCGAGATTAGAATAATCCGCTAAAGAACGGTTGAGTTTGTCTTGAAGAAGAAGATTTTTCTCTTCTAATTCCTGAATTTTGGCAGCAGTCAAATCCGGACTAGTTTTTTTTGTTTTTGCCATAAATTAATTAACGAGTAATTTTGGAGATAAGTTCAGCAAAATAATCAACTAATGGAACAACATGGGTGTAATGAAAACGGGCGGGACCAATAACACCAACAATACCTCGATGAGGACCGGCTTCATAGTTTTGATAAATGAAACCACAAGGTTCGAGATGTTCCATACCTAAATCTTCACCGATGAGTAAATGAACAAAACTTTCTTCGTTTATTGATCCAGCTTTATTAATAATGTCAAACCAAAAGTTGTAATTATCTAATAAAGAAAGAACGGTTCGAGTAACATCGATGTTATAAAATTCCGGTTCTTCGAGCAAATTTGAAGCACCATAACTATAAATTAGGCCATGATCGGTAGTGGCGATAGCCATAGAACGGGTTTTGGTAGCTAATTCTTTAGTAGATTCACGTAAAAGACGATCGAATTCATTTCGGTAATCCCAAACTTTTTCCTTAACACCAACTTCTTCACTGACAGATAAATTTTTTGGGGTCATTAAATTACGAACATAGTATTTAAGCCCCATAGAAGTGGGAGCTCGACCAGCAGATAAGTGACCTTTTTTGAGAAAACCCATTTGGGTTAGAGCGGCCATTTCATTTCGGATGGTAGCCGAAGATATTCCCAAAGAGAATTTTTTCTCAAGAGTTTCAGAACCAACAGGGGCGGCGGTTTCAATAAATTCCTCCGTAATACATTTAAGAATTTTGATTTGGCGTTGGGTTAAATCCGACATATTAGCAATATAATAGACGGACTGCTAGCAGGTGTCAAGAGGGAAAAACAAATCAAAAGGGATACTTGGGGCTGCTGGAAATTCTGGATTACTCCAGCAGCCCCAAAGGACGATCTTGTAGAGTTATTGGTTGAGGATGAACTGTGGGGCGTATTTCAGGTTAAGGTTGAAAACATACCAGTAATAGTATCGACTATTGTAGTGTTCACCAATTATCCTTAAGTTTTTGGCGACGCACTCCCAGTCAATACGGTCACTGAGGATGCAAGAGACTAGTCTTTGGCCGATAAATCCATTTTCCTTGAGAAGAATGAGAAAATCCCTGCCAAAACAAGCCTCAAGATCAGCATCAAGTTCTATTGGTTTAGCAACTTGTTGCCACGGCCATTTGCGCATTAATATTGCCACCCTTTCTCGGTCGGTCAGTGATAGATTAATTACCAACGCTTGGCCAAAAAACTATGCATAGTATTATTATTAGAAATACCAGCAAAATTGTGGCCAAAACAGTTAGCCTCCGAGAAGACTCTTTCATAACTTCACCTACTCTCAGCAATGGCGGTTGAGCCTGCACTTTGAAAAACCACCGGAAGATCGGCGCGATTCCTTTTCGGGATCAGTGTCTTCAGAAGAATCTGGGTTGGCGATTCTGTTCGGAGTGACGAGCGGAACGATGACGATGTTGGTCATAGTGAAGAAACAACCCAACAGAATAAGGATGGACAGAATAGCAACAACCTGTCTCATGATTCCCCTTCCTTTCTGATCGATGGGTTAGTTGAGAAGTTAGTCGAGAACTCTACAAGATATTAACGTACAACAAAGAGGCATTTGCCTCAAAAAATAAAACAATTAGATTCCGCTTTTGGATTCTGGCCTATTATAACTCACTAGAGGATATAAAAAGATATCAACGTGTCTGTGGTAATGAGGCAATCGAAAGATCTTCTTGTTCTTTAGCTATTCTTTCTGCTGCATGACCAATTAATGGAAATTTATCTTGAATAGCCTGTATGTCTCTAATATGTTGTTCGCGGTATTGAGGTGTGTGGCATCCCCAAATAGGATCTGTATACATAGCTCGGCGAATATTGGAAGAACCAGAACGAACGCCTAATTCACTATATCCAGTAAAACCATGATGGCATGACTGTAAGTATTTGTTATCTAGAGTAACTTGAGCATCAACACCAAAAATCATTTTTTATTTTTGTAAATTATTTTCTGACTTATGGTAACACAAAAAGAAAAGGCAAATAAAAAGGCAGGTAAGGAAAATAAAATTCATAAAAAATAATTGATGGAGAAATCGAAGTAAAAATAGCGAAGTAATGTAGAGAGAAACGAATATATTTAAACAGTGGTCTTGGGAAAAAATATAGGTGGTAGATAATAGCGAAGAAATTAAAATTAAAAAGAAAACAATTTTGGACCACAAGAAGTCAGGAGAAATAAAATAAGTAAAGGTAAAAAAACCAGACCATAGTACGATGGAAAAGACCAGGTATTTTTTATTCATGGAGGGTTTTGATTTCTTGAGGTTCTTCGGTTTTGATTTTGTTGACAATTTTAACTAATTGATTGGTACGGGTAGTGTCGACAGCGACATATTGTTTTTGGAGTGATTCAATTCGGGCACCAATATCTTTAAAACCTTTGTTGTAATTTTCAAATTCTTCACCAAATTTTTTGATATAGCCAATGATAGTGGCGACATTTTTTTGGTAACGGAAATTGTCGTAAGCTTGATGAATCATGCGTAAAATAGCAGTAAAACTAAATGGACCAGCCAAAATAACTTTTTTGGCCATAGCATCTTGCCAAACTTCGGGGAAACGATCGTAAATAAAGCTAAAAATCATTTCGTTAGGAATAAATAAAATGACGAAATCGACGGTGTTTTCTTCGGGATTAATATATTCGCGACTCGTCACCTCTTTAATTTTGGATTTGATATCTTGTTCAAAAAGTTTTTTATAACGTTCTTTTTCTTCCTTACCATCAGCCTCGCTCATTTTGACTAAATTTTGATAAGGGAATTTGGAATCGACATTGACCTTCATGCCATCGGGCATATAGACAGTAAAATCAGGACGTGAAGTGTCACCAGAGACTTGTTTGTCATAACTAACACCACTGACAAAGCCGGACATTTTGAGTAAATCCTCGGCCACTTGTTCGCCAAAAGCACCACGCATTTGATTGTTACTCAAAACATTTTTGAGACCTTCGGTGGTAACTTTGAGTTGGTTGGTAAGAGTTTTTTGTTCTTCGAGTTTTTCGGCTAAAGTAGAAAAAGAACCAGTGCGCTTGATTTCGACTTCTTCCATTTTTTTGTTGTTCTTTTCGATTTCCAGTAAAGCACGGTTAACTAGTTCTTCAATGGCTTGTTTTTTATTATTCAAATCAGTGCCGATTTTTTGGTCAGCCAGAGTAATTAATTGTTGATTAGCGTTTTTGAGAACTTCGGGAAAAAGTTGGTTTAAAGAGTTGGCAATTTCTTTAGAAATTTCCTGATTATCGGGTTTTTTATTCTTGACGATAAGAAAGATGAGCGTGGCTAAAATCAAAACTAAAAGAATATAAACAAAGGTCATAGAATGATTGTAGCATTTCAATCTCCTCTTGTTGGCGAAGCCAACTTTCCCCTCTTTGACAAGAGGGGAATTAATTCAATGATTTTCTTTTTTACTATTTCAATATTATTGATTACCTCATTATTGGTAAACCTGATTGACGTAATTCCGATTTGATTCAAAAATTTATCTCTATGTTCATCTCTCTCTTTCTTTTTAATGTGAGAGTCACCATCAATTTCAATCGCCAAAGATAATTCTGAACAATAAAAGTCAACAATAAATCTATCAATTGGTTTTTGTCTTAAAAATCTATAACCAGTTTGATCTTTTGATAAGATCTCTTTCCAAATTATTTTTTCTGCTTGGGTTGGCTTTTTTCTATTTCTTTGTGACATTATTAATAGTCCATCTCTATATCTAACACAGTTTCTCTTTTCATTAATTGCTTCACTATCAACCGACTTATACATTAAATAATTATAATTCCCCTCTTGTCAAAGAGGGGAACGTCCCGCTCATGCGGGACAAGAGGAGATTGAAAATTATTTAGCTCCTGTGCTGCCGATGCCGCCACGGGAAGGATTATTCATACTGTCGACTTCGTCAAACTCGAAGTTTTCGCATTTGATCAATATTAATTGACAAAGACGGGTTCCTTTTTCAATATTAACCGTACTATCGGTAAAATTGTAGGCAATAAAATGGTATTCGTCGTTATCACCACAAAAATCACGATCGAAAACACCAACTCCATTAAGCCCCATAAGACCAAATTTGTGAGCTGATGACCGGGGAGCCATGAGGATAAAATAACCGTCGGGTATTTTAATGGCAACGTTCATAGGAATATAACCAAACTGATGAGGTTCAATAGTAAAATCAGTTCGGGAACATAAGTCGACAGCGACAGATCCGGCGGTTTTATAAACAGGAAGTGGCAGAGATTTATCGAAACGTTTTATTTTAAGTTTCATGAGAACAATATACTTGAGTTTTTAATAATATGCTATAATTTGTCAGCTCGAAAGTCTCCGTAGTAGGGATTGCCGCAAGGCTAGAGACAGCCAACCGTAGCCTCTGTTTCATGCTTATGTTGGGTGGCCAAGCCAAGACAGCTTGGCAGTTTTTATTTTAAATTTCTTTAATAGAAGAAAAGAATTTTTTGTAGCATAGAGGGATTTTTTTGTTATTTAAGTCACGTATTAAACCACAAGCGGCATCGGCTAGCCTGATTACAGAATTACTTTCATCATTTAATCCTCGTATCTTTTTGTATTTGATTTTAAAAAGTTTAATTTCTTTTTTAATACCATTTAGTGTTTTATTGTCTACTTTATCAATAAATATTTTGACTTCTGATTCGCTACTACCACAATAAGATTTTATAGATTTGACAATATGCCCAGAAACTAAGTCAATATATTCTGTTTTGTTTTGAAATTGAGAATAATATATAGAGCATTTTTTGAAAATTTTTTCATACAAGATTAAATCTATATACTTTCGTCGTTTTTCGTTATTTGATTTGTACCATTTATTTAGTTTCCGAGATTTTTTCTCTATTTCAATTAATTTATTTTCAATATATTCTTGGTCGCTAGATAAACAAATGACAGTACATACATAAAAATTTTTCCATTCAGTATCTTGGCCAGTTTCGTCAGTAAAACTACTGATTCTTATTTCCATTTTAATCGTGTTTATTTAATAGATAATGAAGATGGTCTTTGTCTTTGCAATCTTTACCAATTTCAAAAAATTCCAAATTGATTATCTTTTGATAGACCTCTTCAATTTGAGATTTTAAATTATTTAAGTCTTGCTCGGTAACATTAATTTCTTTGCGGACAAAAACTTTTTTGGATTTACTTTTTTCGACAAAATCAATAATTCCTTGATTAAATTGCCATTGAGGATCGTTTTTGATGTCGAGCAAAAGTTTGTAAAAAACAATTTGACGATGATAATCACCACCGGAAGAAAGGTCTTTAGATTTATAGTCGACATTACCGGTTTTGAAATCGACAACATTAACTTTACCATCATCAGTTTTTTCAATTAAATCAATTTTTCCAGTTAAAGGGATATTTTTGTAGACAATATTTTCATTAGAAAAATTGTGTTCACAAACGTTGCCATCTTTAACTGAATTTTGATATTGGTCGTAATAATCATTTAAAATTTTTCGGCCATTATCAAGACACCAAAGATAATCTTTTTGAGGGAGACGTTCACCTTTGAGTGTCTGTTCAAAAATATCAATAATATCATTTTTGGATTTTTTGAGATAAAGAGCAGAAATGGCAGCGTGAATAGCGGTACCAAAGCTACTAAATTTTTCCTTGTTTTGGGGAATTCGCAAAATAGTTTTGTAATAAAAACAAAGAGGACAGCGAAGATAAGAATTGAGATGAGAAACGTTAAATTTGTATTTGTTGACCAAATAATCTTTGAGATATTCGGATAAGTCTGGTTTTAACTGATGATAAATATTGGCAAATTGATAATAAGTTTTGAGAGCAGTTTCTTTGTCGCTAAATTTAATATTTTCAATTAGTTGGCTATCGATTTCGGAAATAAAAACAGAAGCATTTTGATTTTTACCAGTTTCCTTGTATTGAGAATAAGATAAATAAATTTGTTTTTTGGCCCGAGTGAGAGCGACATAAAATAAACGACGATCTTCCTCGTAATCATCTTCAATGGTTTTAGTAATTTCACTGGAAAGAAGACCAAAAGGAAGTTTCAGTTTATTCATATCACGTTGTTTTTCCCAAGAATCTTCGAGGAGACGATAAATAAAAACATGATCAAATTCCAAACCTTTGGCGCCATGAACAGTCAAGATTTTTATAGCGTCAGAAGAATCGTAAGAAATTGAAGGAGAAGAAAGAGAAATTTTATTATCAATATAAAGATTGATACGGGCTAAAAATTCTTTGAAAGATAAATCCTTTTGAGTGACAGTGTCTTTGAAAAATTGATAAAAAACATGAACTTGATTAAGAGACTCGATATCGTTTTTGGCTAAAATATATTTTAAGATTTTAAATCTTTTGAGAATTCTGTTGAAAACTTTTTCGGGAGAATAAATTTCTAGATCAAGTCTAGTTTTGGCAATTTTTTTACCAAATTTAGAAATTTTACGCTTTGATTTTTGAGAAATTTCGAGTGAGTCGATTACTTCTTGATCGAAAACTAGTTTGGAAAGTTTAACTTTGGTTTTTAAAACTTTGAGTAAATCGAGAGAATTTAATTTTATGAAAGGAGCAGCCAAAACGTGGTAAGCAGATACGCTCGATTTGGGGGTTTGAACAAATTCTAATAACCTAATTATTTGAAGGATGAGAGAATTTTTGAGAATGTTGGCGTCGGAGGGTAAGAAAAATTTAATATTGAAAGCAGACAACATTTTGGTAAGTTCATCGGCGTCACGATTTTTGCGAAGCAAAATAGCAATTTCTTCAGGTTTTTCACCGGACTTAATTAAACTAGAAATTTTTTGAGCTAAATAATAATCTTCTTCAATATTGGAATTGAGAACCGTTAGATTAATCGGATCAGGGTCGTAGTTTTTGTTGGCGACTAAACTTTTGTCGATGTCGGTAATTAAATTGGCGATACGATTTTTGTTGTGACTAATGACACTTTCGGAAGAATCTAAAATTAGCTTATGACTACGATAATTATTTTTTAAAACAATTTTTTGGGGATGATATTTTTGATAAAAAGTATAGATATTTTCGATAGAGGCACCCTGAAATCGGAAGATTGATTGATCGTCGTCACCGACAACAAAAATGTTGGGTTTATCGTAATAATTACCTAAAAGATCGATAATTTTGTTTTGACTAGAATTGGTATCTTGGTATTCGTCGACAAGAATATATTGATATTTTTCTTGAAAATTGAGTAATAAATCGGGATTTTGATTGAAGGCATCGATGACAAAAAGAATCATGTCTTCGTAGTCGTAAAGAGATTTTTCTTGAAGTTTCTTTTGATAAGTTTCAAAAATTTTAACTAATTCGCGTTGTTTGGGAATGTCTTTTTCGAAGTCTTGATAAAACTTTCTAATTTCACTTTTGACCTGACTTAAATTGTCATTACCACTGCGAATAATTTGAAGATGACTTTTGAGATTTAAAGAGATATTGGGAAGATTTTCGAGTTTGTCTAAGATCTGATTAATTTGGGAATAATTATTTTTGGTGGCTCGAATATTACTCAATTCGGCAATTTGATTTTTGGCATTGTCAAAAAATATTTCTTCTTCGTCAATTAGTTTCAAAAGTGTTTGAGGTGAAATATTTTCCCGTTTAATCAGGTGAATAGAGTCAAGAATACTTTTTTGATAGGAATATCTGTCACCCCAAGAAATAAGGGGAGAGTTATTACTGAGGTGGTCGATAATATCTTTGATAATTTCGATAGTTTCCAAGTCGTCGATGGCTTTTAATTTTGAGGAAGCAAAAGGAAAATATTCAGAATTTGTACCAATAATATCGTTACAAAAAGCGTGAAAGGTACAAATTTTGATTTTGTAGGCATCGGGGCCAATCATGTTGAGTAGACGAGCGCGCATATTGTTGGCGGCAACATCGGTGTAAGTTAAACACAAAATAGAACTGGGTTTAGTGTCAGTCTTGTCTAAAATATTGGCAATTCTAAGAGAAATTGTTTGAGTTTTACCAGTCCCAGCTCCAGCGATGACCATGACTGGACCTTCGATAGTGTCGACGGCTTGACGCTGTTCTTGATTTAATTTCTGATATTCTGTTAAAAACTTTTGTTGAAAATCGGTCATTAAGCTATTTTACCAGTGGATGAACTAAACTTTTTAAGAATTCAAAATTATGTTCATGGAAGGCTTTAATAATCGGATCATAAATTTGGCTCAATCGCTCTTCTGTTTCAGGGAAATAAGTTCGGCGGCCGTAAGAACCGGGAGAAAATTTTTGAGTCTGGTGTTCGGCTGCTCGTAATATTTGACCTTCGTCGCCTAATTCTGGATTATTTTTTAGACCGTATTGATAAGCCCGATTGAAGGCATCGGCAGAAGTGTCACAACCACCACCACGGTCAGCATCGCTGATAATTTTGGCTAAAATGGTTTGAGGATTACCAGTGGAGGCTCGATGTTCTTTGACAGCATGACAAATTTCTTCAAAATCTTCTGGAGATAAATTGTTTATTAAATATTGATCATGACGAATTATTTTTTCACCTTCTGATTCGTGATTTTCTCGATCAACAGATAAACCAATATCATGCAAAGTAGCGGCAATATAGGCTAATTCAACTTTATCTGGGAGATATTTTTGGGCCAACAAAACAGCCATATCACGAACAGCTAAACAATGTTTAGTATCGTGTCCACCATCAAAATTTTGATACATTTTTTCGTAGCGACTAAGATCAAGATGAGTAAATTTTTTCATAAGTTGATTATATTTTAACTTAAATTAGGTAAAATAGGCTTATGATTCAAAAAACAATTTTATTTGATTTCGACAATACAATTTGTGACACTAGTGGAACTGTAGATAATTATTGCCGTCAATTTGAAAAAAGGTTTTCAATTCCTACTGAAAAAACATTACAAGTATTAGCCGAATATAAGGCAACTTTAGACTCATCAACAGATTTTAGACCAGAGGATTTTGCCAGAAAAATAGCAAAATCTTTTGGTTTTGACTTTAATTTACTATTGGAAACATTACTTGATATAAGGAACTATCCAAAATTTGATGAAGTAGATGGGGTTTTATCTGAGTTGAGCAAAAAATACTCATTAGGAATTTTTTCTGAAGGATTTGAGGATTGGCAAAGAAAAAAAATTGATTTTTGCGGAGTTTTGGATTTTTTTGATCAGAATTTGATAATAATTGAGAGAAGAAAATTGTCACCAGAATCAATTAATAGAATTCCTACTGGAGCAACAGTTATTGATGACAAAAAAATTGTCGTTGAAACTTTAGCTGAAACCAGATCAGATTTGAAACTAATATGGCTTAATCGCCTCAGCGACGAGAAAGTAGAAACACCTCAAATTAGGACAATAAAAAATCTAAATGAATTGCTGGCTATGAGTTAGAGGCCAATTAAAACGACAGCAATTACTACAAAAGCAGCCAGAAGAACTATAAGGAAAGTATTTTTAGTGGATACTTCCTGATGAAGAACAGATTGTTTTGGAGCAGTAACTTTTTTGGTTACTTTTTTAGCCACTTTTTTGGTGGCAGATTTTTTGGGAGCAGTTTTTTTATTAGCCATATTAATTAATACTAACAAATTTTTTTACAATTTATTACAAGGATTTTTGAGATTTAAAAATTTCGGCACATTTTTGAATCATAGGAATTTGGTGAGACATGGTGTTTGGAGGAAGTTGTTTGACTGGAAAAAGATATTGTTTGGCGGATTGATAATCAACTTCTTGTAAATAAACTTGATCCGATTCGGGACCACGATTAGTTTGACGATTGTGATTATCGACAAAATGTAAATCACCGATTAATTTTATTTCTTTAAGTTCAGTCTCTTTGAGACGATCAAAGGCTTTAGTAGGTAAACCCCATTGACTGTCAGTAATATCACTTGGGTGCAAACAAGTACCTGGGGTGTGAAATTCGTTGGGCCACCACAAATCGTCCGGGCCACGATTGAACATAACAACATAAATTTGACCGTCAGGGCCAAGGCAAAGAGGAACAACTTCAAGAGTAATAGTTACTTTAAGGCGACAAAATTCAGAAAAAAGTTCTTTTGATAAAGTCCCCGGTTGAAGTTTTTTAAGTTTTTCAGTAATATCCTGAATTTCGGAAGGAGAAAGATTTGATTCGACCATGAATTATTTTAGCAATTTTTCCAAAACTTCTTTGGCTAATTGTGGGTTAGCGCTACCTTTGGAGGCTTTCATGAGTTGGCCGATTAAGAAACCAATACTGGCCGGATTCTTTTTGTAATCTTCAACAGCTTTGGCGTTTTGAGCAATCACTTCTTGGGCAATCTTTTCAATTTCACCGGAATCAGAAACCTGAATTAACCCCTTTGATTTGGCAATTTCAACTGGATCAGTACCATCTTTGTAACTATCGACAATCACTTGTTTGGCAACTGTGGCAGAAATTTCAGATTTAGAAACTGAGTCAAAAAGATTTTTGAAAAATTGAGGATTAATTTTGGCAAAATCAATTTCTTCCAACGTTTCATTAAGGTGAGTTTTGAGAGCACCGAGAAAAAGGTTGGCAACAAACTTGGCCATATCTTTGGTTTGATTTAAAGAAATAGCTTGTTCAAAACACTTGGAAAAATTTAAATCCTGAGACAAAAGATTGGCGTCGTAATCATTGAGACCAAAGTCAGCTTGATAACGAGCGAATTTTTGTTCGGGAAGTTCAGGAAGAGACTCACGAATTTTATTTATTTCTTCGTCAGTAAAAACAACTGGAGGAATATCCGGTTCAGGAAAATAACGATAATCAGCTGAGCCTTCTTTTTCGCGTTGTAAGAAAGTTTGATTTTTGACAGCGTCCCAACCACGAGTAGTTTTGTTAGTAGGTGATTTGGTTTCACGAGTTTCTTCAAAAGCTTGGGTTTGACGATCAATTTCGTATTGAATAGCACTTTGAACACCGGTTAATGAAGCAACGTTTTTGATTTCGGCCATGGGGGTGTAAAAAACTTCTCCATTGTCTTCTATTTTTAAATTGACGGTTGGTTCACAACGCATACTTCCCTTTTCAATATTAGCATCAGAAACGCCAGTATATCGGACAATTTGCTGAATTTTGAGAAGATAATTTTTGGCCATTTCCGGAGAAGTAATATCTGGTTCAGAAACAATTTCGACTAATGGCACACTAGAACGGTTGTAATCAATTAAGGTTGAATCTTGGCAATCGATAGTTTGATGAACTGATTTACCAGTATCCTCTTCCATATGAGCCCGATTAATTCGGATCTTATGACCATCAATAGTGATTTTGCCGTGAATAGCAAATGGTTTTTGGAGTTGAGTGATCTGGTAACTCTTGGCAAGATCAGGATAAAAATAATTTTTGCGTTCAAAAAAGGTTTCGTTATTAATAGTACAACCAAGGGCGAGACCTAAGCGGATACAATATTCACAAGCGGTACGATTAGGAACCGGCAAGGCACCAGGAAGACCAAGACAAACTGGACAAGTGTGAGTGTTTGGCTCGGCATGAAAATGACTGGCATCACAGCTACAAAACATTTTTGATTTGGTTTGAAGTTCAACGTGAACTTCTAGA
The DNA here is from genome assembly GCA_964497945.1 of uncultured Gammaproteobacteria bacterium. Classification (GTDB taxonomy): domain Bacteria; phylum Patescibacteriota; class Microgenomatia; order UBA12405; family UBA12405; genus WARW01. The sequence continues at coordinate 13,239 of CAZCFJ010000016.1, forward strand.
CCGATAATAGGTGTTATTTTCATAGCAAAACCTCTCTGTCAATAAATTGACATCTCCCCTTAAAAAAGGGAGAAATCAAAAATTTAAAAATTAAATTTTTCATAAATTATAACTTAGGTTTTTGTAAGTGATAATCGGTATTTGATTCGAAGAGGCGGGCAATGTTGACAGCCAAATCTTCGCGAAGTTGTGGAGTAATAATTTGAAGTCCAATAGGAAGTCCATCACCAAAACCGCATGGAATAGAAATACCCGGAAGACCGGCTAAAGTTGATGGTTCAACTAACATGTCTTCTAACTCACCAAACATAGACTTACCTTCAGTAGCACCGAGTGGCAAGGCGGTGGTTGGCGAAGTTGGACCAATAATAGCGTCAACTTTTTGGAATTGTTTATCAAAATCCTGAATGATGAGAGTACGAACTTTTTGGGCTTGGAGATAATAAGCATCATAATAACCACTAGATAATGTGTAAGTACCAAGCATAATTCGGCGGATAGCTTCATCACCAAAAGCAGAACGAGGTTCACCGTAACGAATACCAGTGAAACGAGCTAAATTTGAAGAAACTTCGGAACGTTGCAAAACAGTGTAAACAGCAATGGCATATTTTGGGTCGAGAACATCAAGTTCCAAAATTTGGGCACCTAATTTTTTGAGAGTTTCACAAGCATTTAAAACGGCAGTTTTGACAGCTGGTTTCATAAGCTCTGGGAAATAAGCTTTTGGTAAACCAATTTTTAAACCTTTGAGATCTTTGAGACCGGTAGGAATTTGCCAAGGATTTTGAGGAATACTGGTAGCATCTTTGGGGTCGTGACCAGAAATTATAGAAAGAAGTAAAGCAGCATCATCAACAGTTTTAGTGATAGGACCGGGACAATCCATAGATGATCCCATAGCAATAACACCGTAACGACTGACACGACCAAATGATGGTTTTAGACCAACAGTACCGCACCAAGCAGATGGTTGACGAATTGATCCGGCAGTTTCCGAACCAATAGAAGTAACCACCTCGTCACTAATAGTAGCGGCGGCCGAACCACCCGATGAACCACCAGGGAGGTGTTTGGGATTCCAAGGATTTTTGGTGGGACCATAATCAGAAGTTTCAGTAGAAGAACCATGAGCCCAGGCATCCATATTGGTTTTACCAATAACAATAGCTCCGGCATCTAATAATTTTTGAACGACAGTAGAAGTATATTGAGCAATATATTTGTCCAATAGTTTGGCTGAAGCAGTAGTACGGATACCTTTGATACAAAAATTATCTTTGATAGCGATAGGGATACCGGCTAAAGGTTTATCAAAATCAATGTTCTTTGACTGTTCAATGGCTTGGTCTTTGTTGACAGTAACAAAAGCATTGAGAGTTGGTTCGAGTTGTTCAATTTTAGTTAAACAATCAGAAACCAATTCAGTTGAAGAAAATTTCTTTTCTTTGATGCCTTTGATAGCATCGATGAGAGTTAATTTATTTAATTCCATAATTATTTTTTGATAGTAGCTTGGGTTTTAAAATAACCGTTATAAGTATCTTTTGCCTGAGATAAGGCATCTTTTTGAGATAAAGATTCCTCAATAATATCGTCACGAGTAACATTTTTAAGATGATTAGTTTGGTAAGTTGGTTCAATATTTTTGGTATCAAGTTCACCAAGGACATCAATGTAAGAGGCGGTTTCAGAAAGTTGTTCGGCTAAATAATTTTCTTTGTCGGGATTGATTTCGAGACGAGCTAACTTGGCAATGTGTCGGAGTTGATCAAGGGAAATTTTGCTTGTAGACATAGAGTATTTTACATTATTTTCAAAAAAATTGAATTAAGGATTTTTACAGTTTTGATTTGATATACTGTTTTACAAAAAGCTAAGGTTTGGAAAGGAGTGGTGGTTTTGGGAACGATAATAGAAATAATTAAAAAACCGGTAATATGTGGAATACCAATTGAAATTGATTTGGCAGCTCTGGTTGGAAGAAGAATCACAGGGACAAGAGAGCCTGGCGGTTATTTGATTGATGGGAAAGAACTGATTAAGGAACTGAAAACAATAAAAGGTTTGACAAAAGAACAGGTCAAAATGTTAAAGCAACAAAAAATTGACCGAGTCAAACTGTTTATTACATTGGAATATTGCGAGGCAGTATTTCAATAATCATAAGTGAT
>CAZCFJ010000017.1:0-14737 GCA_964497945.1 uncultured Gammaproteobacteria bacterium
GATGAAATGGCTTTAATCAGAGAATTTTATAAATTTGAAGAAAAAATAGTTGAAGGAGCCGAAAGATTTTCACCATCAGTAATTGCGGAATATATTTTGGGTGTAGCCAGAAAATATAATGAGTTTTACGCCAAAAACAGAATAATTGATCAAAAAGAAGAAGTGTTTAGAATATTTTTGACCAAAACTACTGCTAGTGTAATTGAAACAGGATTGGATTTATTGGGAATAGAAACGGTAGAAAAAATGTAAGATGTGATATATTGAAATTAATATGTCGATAGAAAGTAAAAATCCTATTTATGCTCAATTTGCAGATGCTTTATTAATGGAAAGTCTTCAAAAATACAGAATGCCAGAAGTGAAAAAAGAAGTAAATAAAGAAGAAGAAAAAGAAGGAGTGATAAAAGGAGATCTTCGTATGAATTTAGAAGCAATTGCTATTGAACAAGAAAATTTATAGTAGATTTTTGGATTAGCGATGGGTTTGTAAAATGTTATAATATTGATTATGGGACGGAAAGAATTAATTGGAATTTTAGCAAATGAAGTAGGTAAAATGACCGTTTATGTTCCTAGAAGTGAACTGAAAGGCGAGATGTCTTTAAAAATGGCAGAGGGGCTATTGCCAGTCGAAAAATGTTTTATCCAGAATACAGATACATCTGTTGCCGATGTTGTTTACAGTCGAAGTGGTAAAGAAGTTAGATTGAGGGAAAAAGCAAATCCAAAGAATTTTATTTCGGCTGGAAAAACATTTGATGGCTATTTAGTGAATGACAGTCGAAATATTAATCCAATTGTCGTGGATGAATCTAGTTTAGGAGAAATTTTGAGACAAGAGATACAAAGAAGAGGATTTACTAAAAATGTATCAGTGTTATAATGCCCTTGATGGTGGAATTTGGATGGAATTTTCATAGTGAACCTGGTTTTGTTATTTCAGAAAGTAGATTTTGTAAAAGAGGAGAGTTGTCTGGTGAAAGTTGGAAAAAGGCTATGGAATTGGATGATGTAGCAGATACGTTTTCTAGAATAGTAACTTCTTATCCTGGGTTCGGTATTGTTTATGATAGAAAAGGAACAACGATTGCTATCACCCTTGATGGAGCTAGAGGGTCTGCTGATTACAGTAGTAATGATAATTGGATTGGAGTTAAAAAAATGCCTGACGGGTCATTTAATTTATGTGGTACCAATGAATTAGCTGTCTCGATAGATCCCGAACAAATAGAACATAGTATTGTTATTGGTCTGTCGGAATTAATTACTAGATAGTAGCTACTTAAAAATCTTTTGATAGATTTCGGAATAGTGAGAGACAGGAATAAATTTAATATCCTTTTTGACTTCTTTGGGAATTTCAACTAAAGATTTTTCATTATCCTTGGGAATAAAAATGATTTTAAGACCGGCTCTATGAGCAGCAATAGATTTTTCTTTTAACCCGCCGATTTCTAAAATATTTCCTCGTAAAGTAATTTCACCAGTCATACCAATTTCACGAGGAATAGGATAATTTTTGAGAGCGGAAACTAAGGCAGTAGTAATAGCGCCGCCAGCAGAAGGACCATCTTTGGGAGTAGCACCTTCGGGGACGTGAATATGAATATCGATTTTGTGAAAATCTTGTTTGATACCAAATTCTTTGGACTGAGAACGAACAAAAGATAAAGCAGCCTGACAAGATTCTTTCATGACAGAACCTAATTTGCCGGTCAAAATTAACTGGCCTTTGCCGGGCATAATATTGACTTCGATAAATAAAATATCACCACCAACAGATGTCCAAGCTAAACCAGTAGAAACACCAATTTCGTCTTTTTTACCTTTGAGAGTGGCGGTAAATTTTTCTGGACCTAAAAATTTTTTGAGAGTAATTTGATTATTTAAATCAATTGGAGTTTTTTTATTGGTAACAATTTTTTTGGCGGCTTTGCGGAAAAGCGAAGAAATAGTGCGATCAAGACCACGAACTCCGGCTTCACGGGTATATTTTTCGACGATATATTTGAGAGTTTCGTCCTTAATTTCGGCAATATCGTTTTTGGTTAAACCATTAGCAACTAATTCTTTTTTGACTAAATATTTTTTGGCAATATTAAATTTTTCGTCGAGAGTATAACCGGAAAAACTAATAATTTCTAATCGATCACGGAGAGGTCCTGGGATAGTAGAAATATCATTGCCAGTTAAAATGAAAAAGACTTTGGAAAGATCAACTGGAAAATCAATATAATGATCATCAAATTCGCGGTTTTGTTCTGGGTCGAGAGTTTCGAGTAAAGCAGAAGATGGATCACCGCGATAATCAGAACCAATTTTGTCGACTTCATCGAGCATAAAAACCGGGTTCATGGTTTTGGCATCTTTGAGGCCTTTGATAATACGACCAGGCATAGCACCGACATACGTTCGGCGATGACCACGGATTTCGGCTTCGTCACGAATACCACCAAGGGAGGCACGAACAAATTCGCGACCAAGAGCCTTGGCGATAGATTTACCAATGGAAGTTTTACCAACACCTGGAGGACCAATAAAACAAAGAATGTTGGCGGTGCCAGAATTGTCTTCATTTTTTTTAGATTTAATTTTATTTTTTAGTTGGATAACGGCTAAATACTCAAGAATTCTTTCTTTGACATCTTTAATACCGTAATGATCTTCGTCAAGAATTTTAGTAGCCTTAGACAAACTAACATCGGATTTAGAATACTTACCAAAAGGAAGTTCGACGATAGTTTCGAGGTAAGTTTTGATATAACTGGCTTCAGGAGCCATAGAACCCATTTCCATAAGACGGTCGAGTTCTTTTTTGAGTTTTTTACGAATTTCAACAGAAACCTTAAGGTTTTTGATTTTCTTTTCTAGATCATCAAATTCCCCACCACTAGATTGACCAAGGCGTTTTAATTCTTTTTCAATTTGACGTTTACGTTCTTCAAGAACATTACGCTTGATACCGGTATTAAATTTTTCCTGAGTTTTTTCTTCAATAGAACGTTCGAGGTCAGCAATTTTCATTTCCTGAATAAGAGATTCAGTAACAGCTTTGAGACGCTGACTAACTAAAAGAGTTTCAAGTAACCCCTGTTTTTCGGATATTTTAGCGTCAAGAGAAAAGGCAACTTGATCGGCTAAGTCACTACTAGAAACACCATTGCTAAGTTGCATCATGGCAGGCAAATCGAGTTGGCGACCCATGGCAAAAGCTTTTTTGAGTTGGCTTAATAAGGCTTCAGATGATTGTTGAACTTCGGCTAATGGTTCAGGAATAATCGGAAGATCGACATATTCGGCCAAAAATAACGGATCGGTTTTGAGAAGATTGACAATGTTGACCCGAGAAATACCTTTGACAATAGCATGAAGGTTACCATCAGTTTGAAGAACGTGTTCGATTTTGGCTAAAACACCGACATTATAAAGATCGTTGATACCGGGGTTATCAACTCGGGAATCTTTTTGAGTAGTAATAATAACTAATTTATTGGTATTGTCGTAAGCATGAAGAAGGGAATTCATTGATTCTTTGCGACCAAAGAAAAGTGAAGTTTCGACGGAAGGAAAGAGAATAATATTACGCAAAGGAATTAATGGAAGAACTTTGCGAACTGGTTGTAAGGTGGTAATTTCGTTTTGGGTTTGTTCCATATATTTAGCAGTCTATCATTGACATTGCTAAGTGTCAACCAATAAACGGTTATATAGTGTAAAATACACCTGTGCGAAATAAAAGTAGTGAAAACAATACAAATAAAAAAATTGGGAGAGTAGTTTTGGTTGGTCGGCCAAATACTGGTAAATCCAGCTTACTAAATGCGATTATGTCGCAAAAAGTTGCTATCACTTCACCATTACCCCAAACAACTCGCAAAAATAGTCGGGTGGTTTATGGTGACGATAGAGGCCAAATAATTTTTAGTGACACACCAGGGATTATTGCTAAGGTAGATGATTTAATTGGGAAAAGGATTAATCAAGAAGCTCCAAAAGAACTTAACCAGGCTGATGTAATTTTATGTTTAGTTGATATTTCTCGACCAAAAAATGAAGAAGAAAATAAAGTAATTGGGTTAGTTAGAAAAGCCACGGCAAAAAAAGTTTTGGTTTATAACAAAATTGACGCAGCTATTGGACCAAAAGATCATTTACCAGAATACAATTATTTAGAAGATGAGTTTGATAAAGTAATTGGAGTCAGTGCTTTGAAAGATAAAAATGTAAAAGGTTTGATAAATTTAATCTTTGAATTATTGCCGGAAAAGATTAATAAAGAAACTGAATATAATATCGGCATAATGGATAATGGGAACAAGCCAAAAATGGGGATGAATTCTAAAGAATATGTGCAAGAAATTATTCGAGAAAAAGCCTATTTATTTTTGAGAGAAGAAGTCCCCTATTCGGTAGATGTCAGAGTAGATCAAATTACTGACAAAAGAAAAATGTTGGTAATTAAGGCAGCCATTTTGACAACAGCTGAAAGATATAAAAAAATGATTATTGGCCGAGGTGGCAAAAAAATAAAAGAAATTGGTTACAACGCCCGTAAAGAATTGGAATTGATGACCGGACGAAAAATATTTTTGGAGTTGATTGTAGAGATAGACAAACACTGGCCAGAAAGAGAAATAGAAAAATAGACCTATAAAATTGATTTCTAATGGTTTTAACGATAAAATACGCCTATCTATAAACGTAGACACGAAAAGCTGTGTCTAGAAACGATATAGAAAAATGGACGTTAAAATTATAAAATGTTTGAAATAAGCGACTAGATGGAGGAGGGTTAGTATGTTTTTGGTGATTGGAAAGAGTATCCACTGGATCCGTTCGCGGTGGTATTTGTCGAGAATGATGGAAGCTTGGCTGAGGGCATTGAGAGCGCTGTGTGCATTCTCTTGGTCTCAAGCCACAGTAAGTTACTACTCATCGGATACTGGGAGTTCGTCGGCAACCATTTCTTTGATGAAGATGCTTTGGTATGCAAGAACGACCAACAATATTGATCAAGTAATCACAGAAGCAAGGAGGAACGGCCGAATCAGTCAGATCGCCCGATGGAAGAAGAGAATAATTTTGAGGAGGGGAAGAAAGTGAAGTGGAAAGGTTGGCAATACTACTGGTGGTGCTGGAAACAATGGGCAAAAAATCATTCTAGTTGGCCTTTCTGGCTTGGTTGTGCAGTGATGTTCTGCATATTTATAGTCAGTGGGGTTCAACAAGATTGGTACGTGATGATTGGATCTGCTGGACTGACCATAATTTTATTTTATCTTGCGTTCGACGACGACAAAGAAAAGTGATGACACAATGTGAATAGTAAAAGGAGGTGAGAAAGTGAAGAAGATAATCCTCTGGGTTAGAGTTGTGGCAGTATTGGTGTCAATCGCAGTATTGATCTACGGAGGACTTAAAACAGCCAATTTCTTTCAGTATGGAGATACTGAAAATGCCGTTTTGAGTCTTGCTATAACACTACTGGTTCCGACCGTACTAATCGAAGCTGCTTTTAAGAAAAAGAAATGAACTAGTGGATAATGGTGATCTTTTGATCGCAGGTATTTACACAGCAATGTGTGAAGTAAACCCTGCGGTCTTTTTTTTGGAAAAAATTGGGAAAATTATTGGGTATAATTGGCTAATGAAGAAAATTAAGGTGGCGGTAGTACAAATGGAAGTAGTCCCAGGGCGACCGGATGTAAATTTTGAAAAAATTATCAACCAAATTAAAAAGGCTAAAGAGAATGGAAATAATATAGTGATTTTTCCAGAAATGGCGGTGGCCGGATATTTGCTTGGTGATGAATGGGAAAATGAGAGTTTGATTAAAAAATTGATGGATTTAAATGAAAAGATTAGAGAAGAAAGTGACGGAATAACCATAATTTGGGGAAATGTGTGGGCGGATTTTGAAAAGATTGGAGAAGATGGCAGAGTCAGAAAATATAATGCGGCGTTGATAGCCCAGAATAAAAAATGGTTAGATAATGGAGTTTTTGAAGGATGTACTTTTAAGACTTTATTACCTAAATATAGGGAATTTGACGATGAGAGATATTTTTATTCAATGATGAAATTGGCAAATGAAAGAAGAGTTGATGTAGAAGAATTGTTAAAACCTTTTGAAGTAAAAATCGGCGATGAAAAAATTAAAATCGGACTGACCTTGTGTGAGGATATGTGGTGGGAAAATTACTCAATAAATCCAACAGAAATTTTAGTGAAAAACGGATCTGAATTAATAATTAATATTTCAGCTTCACCATGGACGTGGAGAAAAAATAATAAAAGGCATCAGATTGTAAAAAGTTTATTGAATAAATTTAAGGTTAAATTTATTTATTGCAACAACACTGGCATTCAAAACAACGGAAAAAATATTTTTTTGTTTGATGGAAGCTCAACAGTTTATAATAGCGATGGAAGTTTGATGGTTACAACTAAACCTTATAAAGAAGAAATTTTGGAGATAAATTTATTTGACGAGAAAAATGTTTTGGATGAAGAAAATTCTGAAGAGAAAGATACTCGAGAGTTGTACAATGGATTAATTTATGGGTTGAAAAAATTTTTTGAACAAACAGAAATTAAAAAGGCTGTGATCGGAGTGAGTGGCGGAATTGATTCGGCAGTATCGGCTAGTTTAATAACAACAGTTTTAGGAAAAGAAAATGTAATTGGAGTTAATATGCCATCAAAATTTAATTCGGATTTGACGAAAAAGGCGGCAGAAAAATTATGCCGAAATTTGGGTATTACTTATAAAGTAATGCCGATACAGGATTCGGTAGATAGAACTATAAATCAATTAGAAAGTAGTGGATTTTTGACAAATGAAATGGTGAAAGAAAATATTCAGGCGCGAGATAGAGGAAGTAGAATTTTGGCGGGAGTGGCGGCATATATTGGCGGAGTAATTATTAATAATAGTAATAAAACAGAAATGGCATTGGGTTATACGACACTTTATGGTGATATGAATGGAGCAATTTGCCCGCTGGGAGATTTGTATAAATGGGAAGTATATGAAGTAGCCAAATATATTAATAAAATTAATGGAAAAGATTTAATTCCGAAGGAAATTTTTGAAGTAGTGCCATCGGCGGAATTGAGCGACAAACAAGATGTGACAAAAGGAAAAGGTGACCCAATTCTCTACCCTTATCATGATAAATTGGTCAGGGCGTTTGTAGAATTTAGAAAAGATCCAAAAGAAATTTTGGAGTGGTACAACAATAATGTGATTGAAAAAGAGATGAAACTGGAAGAGGGATTAATTGAAAAATATTTTAAAAGTAGAAATGAATTTAAAAAAGATTTAGAAGAAAAATGGAAAATGTATAAGTTGAGTTATTTTAAAAGAATTCAGACACCACCAATAATTGCACTAAGTAGAAGGGCTTTTGGTTATGATCTAAGAGAATCACAAAATGGAGTGTTTTTGATTGACAGAGAATTGTAATTAATTTAGACTGAATTAGTTACTTTATTTAAAAATCAAAAAATTATGGCAAAAAAAGGAAGTTTTTTCTTGGCTGGTTTGTTAGCAGCCGCAGCTGGAGCAGTGGGTGGTTTATTATTAGCCCCACAATCAGGTAAAAAAACCAGAGAAGATATTAAAAAAATGTTGGTGAAGTTAAGTAAAGAAGTTCAGACTGGAGTAAAAGATACCAAAGGAAAAGTGGAAGAAGTGTTTGGTGAGGCAACTGATGAAGCGATGAATAAATATAAAGAAATCAAAACTGCAGTAATGGAAAAAGTAGCTGAAGTAAAAACTGCCGGTAAAGAAATTGATAAAGATAAATACGCTATGATTGTGGAAGATATTGTGGACGAATACAAGAGTGATTTGAAAGCTACTAAAAATGGAGCGACTAAATTAGTATCTCAATTGAAGAAAGATTGGGAAAAAGTCAAAAAAGTTGTTTTAGCCTAATTTTTTGGCAATAAGATCGTTGAGTTGTTTGATACTATCGGTGTCGATGATGGAAGTAACCATATCGGCGCCGATTTTCTTTTGAAGAGATTTGATATCTTTTGGATCGAGAGTGTCGGATTTGGTAAGAACAATAATTTCCGGTTTTTTGGCAAGAGTAGAACTGTAATTAGTTAATTCTTGACGAATAGTTTGATAATCTTTTTTTGGGTCAGATGATTCAGCAGAAACACAATGAATTAATAAACTAGTGCGTTCAATATGTTTGAGAAATTTGACACCTAAACCCTTACCATCGGCAGCACCTTCGATAAGTCCCGGAATATCGGCAATTATAAGGCCACCTTTGGTGACACCTAAATTTGGTTCGAGAGTCGTAAAGGCATAATTAGCAACTTTGGCGTGAGCCGGAGTGAGTTCATTAAGTAAACTAGTTTTGCCAGCATTAGGTAAACCAATTAAGCCAATTTGAGCAATAAGTTTGAGCTGTAAAAAAAGTTTTTTGGGAGTACATTTGTAACCAAGTTCTCTTTCTTGAGGAGTTTGATTAGTAGCTGAGCGGAACATGTAATTACCCTTACCACCACTACCACCACGAGCCATGAGAACTTTTTGACCAACTTGGGTAATTTCAACTGAAGTACCATTGTCATACATGGCCACAGTACCAACGGGGACTTGGATAATTAAATCGTCGCCACCTTTGCCAGTACGATTATTACGGTCTCCAGCTTCACCACGTTCGGCGGCATAAACTTTGGCATGACGGAATTGATTTAATTTAGAAATGTCAGACACACCTTCGAAAAAGACAGAACCACCGTCGCCACCAGTTCCCCCATCTGGGCCACCTTTGGGGCGAAAAGCATCGTTGTAAAAATGAACGATACCGTCACCACCATCACCACCTTTGATAGTAATATGAACTTCGTCGATAAGCATGAGTCTATTATACCAGTTAAACCCTTTTGTCACTTTGTGACATTTCCCCTTGATGAAGGGGAAAAATTAAAATATTAGTTATACATAATATATAATTAATTTATGGAATCATTAAAAGCAGTAATAATTATAATTAGAGATAAAAAGGGTAATTATTTTGTTCATCAAAGAAATAGTAGTAAAAAGACTTTTCCAAATTTGTTTGGATTAGGAGCGGGTGGACATATTGAAGAAAATGAAACCAAAGAAGAGACGGCAAAAAGAGAATTGTTTGAAGAGACCGGACTTAAAACGGACTTAAAATATTTGTTTCATAAAACTTATATTGGAATTGAATTTACTAACGAAATAGATGTTTTTGAAACTAAAACTGATTTGGAAAAACTAAATACTAAAAATGGTGAATGGCAGTGGTGTGGATGGATGGAGAAAAAAGAAGTAGATGAATTGTTGAAAGAAAATAAATTGTGTCCAGATACAGCGGAAGTATATAAAATTTATTTGGAAACGGTGTCGGATTAATTGTAAATTGTAGGAAATAAATCTTAATTAATATATTGACTGTAACCTAAATCACTGGAGACACACATTTTTTCGTAACCATTAACGCAGATGATAGTTTCTTTAATATTATTATCATTTAAACAAACTTCTTTGGCTTTTGCTTTGACAATTTTTGATTGTGGTTCAATACATAAGTAGGTTTTGATACCATTATTTAATAAAGTAATATTGTCACCATAACCATCAATCTTGCCCATAAGTTTTTCCTTAATTTCCTGAGAATCGACTAACTTTTGTAAGATGTTTCTATTAAGACGATCTATTGTTTGACCATTAGTATCAATACCGTTTTGCCATGGATAATAATTATTTTTTTGATAATATCGATCAAAAGCATCGTAAATTTCTGCCATTTCATTTAATAAACTGGCATCGCGAGCCCGTCGACTACTCTCTACTGCTTCAATATATCCAGTATTTTTTTGATTTGTTTTTGATGATTGATTGAAATAAAAATATATAAATAGAGATGATATAACGACAAATGAAACAATTAAAGAAAAAATAATAATCCATTTTCTTTTCATAATTTATGATATATCACATTAAGGTTGATTATTAGTAGTTACTAGTTGGCCGCAGGCGGCAGAGTAAGATTGGCCAAAAGATTTTCTGAGTGAATACTCTACTCCTAACTGATTGAGGTAGTTCATGAAAAGTTTTTGTTGATCTTTGGTGGCTGGAACTAGACCGCCTTCAACTGGGTTGAGAGGAATAAGGTTAAGGAAAAATAAACGATGAGAATGAAGGAAATCGGCTAATAATTTGGCATCAGTTTGAGAAGTATTTTGGTTAGTTAAGGCATACTCAAAAAATAACTGACGGTTAGTGTGATCGACATAATATAAACAAGCTTTTTTGAGTTCATCGAGATTATATTGCCGAGCAATAGGCATAATTGATTCACGATATTTTTGATTAGCGGAGTGAAGAGAAACGGCTAAATTGATTTGAGTATCTAATTTGGTAAACTCGATAATTTTATCGGCCACACCAGCAGTAGAAATACTAATTTTGCGAGCGCCGATATTTAGTCCATCGGGTGAATTAATAATTTCCAAAGCAGCGAGCAGATTATCCCAATTTAAAAATGGTTCACCCATACCCATAAAAACAATCCGACCAACAAATTGAGGATAAATTTTTTGATTCCAAAAAAGAATCTGGTCAACGATTTCATCAGCAGCTAAATTTCTTTTGAAACCCATTTTACCAGTGGCACAAAACTGACAATTGAGAGCGCAGCCAACCTGAGAAGAGACACAAGCGGTAATCCAATCTTCATAATCCATTAAGACAGTTTCAATGAATTGATCGTCGAATAATTTTAATAAAGTTTTTTGGACTGAATTATCACCGACGGTTTTGGTTTCGGAAACAGACAAAAGAGAAAAATTTTCTGAAAGCTTGGTACGTAAATCTTTGGATAAATCAGTCATCTGATCAAAACTCGCATAACGACCGGAAAAATAATTCTTAACAATTTGACGGAAACGAAATGGAGGAAGATTTTGAGAATCTAAAAAAGTTTTGAGTTGATTTAAATCCATTTAATTATGCCTTGTTGATGGCATTAAGATAATCTTGCTTTTGGCGGAAACCGACAATAGTTTCGATTGGTTGACCATCTTTGAAAAGCATAACAGTAGGAATACCAGAAACACCATATTTACTGGAAATTTCTGGAGCTTGGTCAACATCAACTTTGACAACTTTGATATCGGTAAGCTCGTGACTAAGTTCTTCGATAATTGGACCAAGCATTTGGCAAGGACCACACCAAGGGGCCCAAAAATCGACTAAAACTTTACCTTTGAAGTCTAAAACTTCTTTTTGGAAATCATTTTGGGAAATATTTTGTGCCATAGGTGGATTATAAACTATTATTTGGTTTTTACTAACTTGGCAGTGTAAATAATTTGACGAACAACACCGTCGGGGCCTTCGATTTGGTTAGTACCAGAAAGAGCCACATATTGGGCTAAATAATCTGATAGGGCAATTTTTAATTCTTTAGCTTGCATTTGATTTTCTTTGAGTTTATCGAGGGTTGATTTGGCCTCGGGAGCGCTAAGAACATTTTGTTTGGCAGAAGTTTTTAATTTTGCCTGTTTTTTGGCTTCTTTTTCGATCTCTTGATATTCGGCATTATTTTCTAAAAGAGCATCAATCATGCCTTTTTGTTCTTGAAGTTGTTTACTTATTTCATCAAGACGGACAGTGGCAGTGTTGATGAGAGATTCAATATTAAGCAGGTTTTGAACTTGATTTTCGTCTGGCATACTTTTAACTTTATCAAGGCTGAAAATCTTTCTCAAGGGACAAAAGTTCTTTGACTGAGTTTAATCTAACAAGCTTCATTCTGAGTGATTTAGCATTAGGAAAATCAGAAGTATAAAGCAAGAAATGTTTGCGTAAACTGTCAAAACAACGATGAGGAAAAACATTTTCAAACATTTGAGCATGAAGCAACATGGCGGAAAATTTTTCCTGAGGAGTGGCAGAATGATTATTAAAAGCCCAAGGGTTACCACCAGCAGCTCGACCGATTAAAACACCATCGACGCCATATTTTTGACAGTATTCAATTCCTTGCTGGCGATTTTGAATGTCACCATTGCCAAATATTTTAATTCCGGTACCTTTGGCTAAATTGACAACTTTTTGGATTTCAGACCAATCGGCTTGACCGGCGTAAGCTTGTTTGAGAGTCCGACCATGAATAGTTAAAAAATCAATTGATTGAGAAAGTAAAACAGGAATCCAGTTTTCAACAATGGACTCTGAGGTACCAAGACGAGTCTTAACAGATAGAGTTGGACAAAACCTCTTTGTCCATTTATTGTCGACACCTGCCTGCCGGCAGGCAGGTCTCCCCTTAACAAAGGGAGAAGTCTTTAGTTGTGAATATTTTTTATTTTTAGAAATAACCTCTAGAGTTTTTTGATTCAGACCGAGGTCGGTAATTTTGACTTTCCCAGAAAACCAATCGTCAATCCCCTTTTTGGTGGATTGAATAATTTTAACGGCTAATTCGGGTTTACTAATTAGAGCAGCACCGCTGCCATGTTGAGTAACAGTTTTGGCGGGACAACCCATGTTAATATCGATACCATCAAAACCTAATTCACAAAGAATAATGGCAGATTTATAAAAACTGTCCGGGTCTTTGCCAAATAATTGACCAATGATTGGTCTTTCTTCTGAAGAGAATAATAAAGTGTCATACAATTTAATTCCGCCGCGAGAAATACCTTCAGCACTAACAAATTCGGTAAAAATTAAATCCGGTTTGGCAATTTTGGTTTGAACTAAACGAAAAGCTTCGTCAGTAATACCATCCATCGGTGAAAGCCCGATAATGTTTGATTGGGATAAGAAATTATTTTTCATGGTCGGCCTTGTAGAAACGATATAAAGGAATAAAAACTATACAACTTAAAACAGTTTCTATTAAAATAGCATTTCTAGCGCCGAATTTATCAGCAAAAATACCTAATATAATGGCAAATATAGAAAAAAATATGCTTCCGGCTAGAGAATTTAAAGAACCCATAGTGGCTCGTTGATGTGAAGTAAATTCGGTTTGTAATAATTTATTTTCTGAAACTGAACTAGCACCAAACAATAAAGACGTTGAGGCCATTAAGGCAGGTGACCAGATGCCTGGGAAAATTAAACTAATCAAATCAATAAATTTTGAATAAACACTATCGATAACTAATATTTTAAAGGCAGTAAATTTTTTAATTATTTTTCCGCTGAGTTTAAAACTTAAGCTGGCTCCAATGTTAGATAAGACCTGAGCAAAACCAACTGCCCAAGTTGGCCAAAGAGTATTAATAAAAGCTGAGCGAAATTGCCAAGTAGCCTCGCCCATACCAAAACCAATGATGCTAACTAAACTTAATTGCCTGAGTTTAAAATTAGAAATAAAATTTTTAAAAGCTTCTTTGGTGTGAGAAAAAATATTTCCTGATTCTTTGTCGACTATTTTAACTTCGATTAATCTAAAACTTAAAATTAGGCAAATAAAGTACGGAATGACCGAAAACCAGAGAAGAACTGAAATAGGGAAAAAGGCAATTAAAAAAGAAAAGGCAGCGGATATCCCAAGGGCTAGTTGAGACATACTACCAATTTTCCCATTATATTCACTAAATTCATCAATTTTATTGACGGAGGCTAAATTGTCATAGAGTAAAGCATCATTGTTGCCACTATAGAAAGCTCGACCTAAACCTTGAGCAATGGCTCCAAGAATTAAAAACCAATAATTTAAACCAATGGCATAAAAAATGGCTCCAATTAAAAATGAAAATGAGCCAAAAATAATTGTTTTAACCCGACCGTATTTGTCGGAAATAAATCCAGTAGGTAATTCAAAAATAGCCGAGGAGATCATAATTATAGAAAAAATACTTAAACCTAAAGTATATGATCCAGAAATATTGGAAAAATAAATTATGGCCAAAGGAGACCAAAGACTAAAATCAATAAAAAAACTATGCCAGCGGAGTAATTTAATATTCCTGTCAAAAGACATGTTATTTATTTTTGCTTTTGGCGGCGAACTTGGCACCGGTACGCGATCCAAAATGGCGCTGCTTAAAAACACTACTACGAACGTGTAAAGGGGAGCTGGCTAAATATTCTGGTTTTTGGCCAGGACGAGGACGGAATTTCTTTTTATTTTTAGTAGGAAAAGATTCTGGAACAAATTTTGGAGCGTACTCACCACTAGTATCGCGATTTAAAGATTTACCTAGGGAATTGAAAACCGGTTTACCACCTTTGTATTTTTTGTGGGGTCTAAATTCTGAATTGTTATTATTTTGATGATCATCAAAACTAAAACGAGAAGACGAATGAGCTTGAAAACTGCGTTTTTGATATTCATTGGTATCAGAATCTGGGTGAGGTAGATAATTTAAAGCCTGGCGACGATTAGGATGTTTGGCTAAGGCCTCTTCGTGACGAGCTTTACCCTCTTCGGTTAAAAATGGATCGGGTTGAGCATAATCAACAATAATACTGCGATCACCCAAATGAAAATTATGATATTTTTCTTTGGCTTGAATAGCGTCATTGAGATTTTCATATTCGATATAACCCATACCACGGCTTTTACCCCAACGATTGTGCATAATGCGAACAGAAATAATTTTTCCCTCGGAGATAAATAAATCCAAAAGTTCACCCTCGGTAAAGCGATAAGGTAAGCTACCGACAAATAATCTTTTGGAGACAGGTTTGTTTTCGTTCATAGTTATGAGTTATTATAAC
>CAZCFJ010000018.1:0-14180 GCA_964497945.1 uncultured Gammaproteobacteria bacterium
AAGCTGCCAAGCAA
The DNA here is from genome assembly GCA_964497945.1 of uncultured Gammaproteobacteria bacterium. Lineage (GTDB taxonomy): Bacteria > Patescibacteriota > Microgenomatia > UBA12405 > UBA12405 > WARW01. Next base: position 15 of record CAZCFJ010000018.1, read on the forward strand.
GCTGTTGAAACTTTCCTTTCTGAAATAATGAAAGCTCTCGCTAGTGGAGAAACTGTTAAACTTTCTGGTTTTGGTACTTTCAAAACCAAAATGTTCAAAGCTAAAACCATTAAAGCTATCGGTTCCAAAGAATCTAAAAAGATTGTTGCTCGCCGTATGCCACGCTATATTCCTGGCACCAAGATCAAGAAATTGGTGAAGTAAGCCTCTGGCTTACGGAATCCCGCTGCTGCGGGATCAAATACATTAATTTTTAACTCCCCCTTTATCGGGGGAGTTTTTGGTTTTAGTATAATCAGTTATGCCTAAAGTTATTTTAGTTGCCGCCACTTCTATTGATAATAAAATTACCCAAGGTTCAAATGGTGACTCATTTTCTTGGACATCATCCGAAGATCAAAAGTGCTTTACTCAACTAATTAAAGATTCGGATTTAGTTATAATGGGCCGAAAAACCTATCAGGTTAATGCTTCAAAAATGGATTTAACTCACAGTCCACTTAGATTAGTTTTAACCAAACATCCCAAAAAATATTCTCACTTAAATATTCCTGGTCATCTCGAATTTACTTCTCTTACTCCAACAAAGATTGCCTCTCAATATTTTTCTCAATTCCATCAAATTCTTGTTTTAGGTGGGAGTCAGGTTTATTCGCTATTTCTTAAACAAAATTTAATTAACGAAATTTTTCTCACCATTGAACCATATATTTTTGGCGACGGCCAAAGTTTATTTAATGGTTTAAATATTTTTCAAAAATACCAACTTACTGATATTCAAAAACTAAATAACAACGGTTCAATTTTATTAAAATATAAGTTTATAACTAATGAAAACAAATAAACATTTTGGTCTGATTATCGGCCGTTTCCAACCACCATGTCTCCATCATTTAGAATTTATTAAAGAAGTTATCAATTCTGGTGTTAGGGAACTATTAATTGGTGTTGGTGACTCAGGAATTGTTGATGATAAAAATTTTCTCACCGCCAACCAAGTTAAAGATTTATTAATTCCTAATCTAGACAAATTAAATTTTCCCTATCAAATTCAAATCATCCCTGATATTCATAATCCACCAAAATACGCCGATCATGTCAAAACTTTTTTCCCATTTATTAATGAATCTAACACCTGTTTATTTACCGACAATTCTTACACCTCCGATTGTTTTATAAATTACGATCATCATTATGAGCATCTCACTCCTACTATTCTTCCTTCCCGCGCCACCAACATCCGCCAAATGATTTCTCAAAAAGATTCTAATCTTTCAAATTTTATTCCTGATAATGTCTTTAAATTTCTCTCCGAATTTAAGCCAAATTTATAGTAAAATACTCTCATGAAATTATCCATCGCTATTGTTGGTTTACCCAACGTCGGTAAGTCCACTTTATTCAACGCCCTTTTGGGTAAACGTGTCGCTGATGCCAGCAATTACCCCTTTTGTACTATCGACCCCAATGTCGGTGTGGTTGAAGTTCCTGATGAAAAACTTCCGGTTTTAGCCGAAATTGTTAAAACCGACAAAATCGTTCCCGCTATAGTTGAATTCGTTGATATCGCTGGTTTAGTCAAAGGTGCCTCTCAGGGTGAAGGTCTAGGTAACAAATTTTTAACTAACATTCGTGATTGCGATGCTATTTGTCATGTCGTCCGAGCTTTTTCTGATACCAATATTATCAAAGAGGGTTCTGTTGATCCTCAGGGAGATTTTGAAGTTATTTGTGCCGAACTAATTATTAAAGATCTCGAAACTATCGATAAATATATTGATACTAATAAAAATAATGCCAAAGAAAAAATTAGTAAAAAATTTGTTTTAGCTCAAAAATTAAAAACCGAATTAGAAAAGGGGATTCTTGCCGTTAATTTAAACCTTGATGATGAAGAAAAAGATTTATTAAAAGAATTTTTCTTGCTCACTGCCAAACCTTATTTTATTGTCGCCAATGTTGACGAGAATACTTATCAAAATATCGAAAACTTTAATCTTAAAATCCAAAATTTTGAATCAGTTGTTCCAGTCTGTGCCAAAATTGAATTTGATCTTTCAGAGTTAAATTCAGAAGAAAGAAAATCGTATCTTCAAGAACTTGGTGTTTCTCAATCAGGTCTTGAACGAGTTATTCAAAAAGCCTACGACACTCTCGGACTTCAGTCTTATTACACTGCTGGTGTCAAAGAAGCCCGTGCTTGGACTATCAAAAAAGGTTCCACTGCCCCACAAGCTGCTGCCGCTATTCACACCGATTTTGAAAAAGGTTTCATTATGGCCGAAGTTGTTTCTTATCAGGATTTTGTTGCTTGCAATGGGGCTAATGGTGCTAAAGATGCCGGCAAACTTCGTCACGAAGGTCGTTATTACATTATGCGTCCCGACGACGTCGTCGAATTCCGGGTCAACGCTTAAATATGGGAACAGACCATTGTGTCTATTCTTTTTTATATAAACCATCGTGTCCGTTCTTTTAATATCGACATTTTACCTAACAAAATGATTAAATTATTTTGTGTCGTTTTCTAAATTACCCTTTAAATTAGAAAAACAATTTAGATTAAAAAATTGGGATTATTCATCGTCAGGTTTTTATTTTGTCACCATTTGCACCAAAGATAGATCAAAAATTTTATGGAATTCAAAATTTAATTTTTGTGTAGGAACGGACCATCGTGTCCGTTCCTCTATAAAAGATAAAATTATTTTATTAAATAATAAAGATCCATATTTTTATCTTTCAGATTTTGGCAAATCATGTCATCGTGTTTGGTTAAATATTCCCAAAAAATTTGAAAATGTAATTTTAGATGATTTTATTATCATGCCTGACCATATTCACGGAATTATTTTTATTAAACATAATTATCAGGAACGGACACGATGGTCCGTTCCTACACAATTCGGTAATGTTGGTTTATTAGGAGAAATTATTAGGTGGTTTAAAACTATGACTACCAACGAATATATTAAAAACGTTAAACAAAATAATTGGCCAAAATTTAATAAACAAATTTGGCAATCTCGTTTTTACGATCGCATTATCCGCTCCGAAAAAGAATTTTATATTAAAAAACAATATATCAAAAATAACCCAGAAAATTGGCAAAAAGATCAAGAAAATGTATAATCAAAACATAAATTATGAATAAACTTTTAGTTATTTCTGGACCAACAGCTACTGGCAAAACCGATTTAGCAGTAGAATTAGCCAAAAAATACAATGGGGAACTAGTCTCTGGTGATTCTTGCCAAATTTACAAAGGTATGGATATTGGCACTGGCAAAGACCAACCAGAAGAAACTCCAATTCATCTCATTGATATTGTCACCCCCGACCAAAAATTTTCTGTGGCCGATTTTCAAAAAATTGGTTTAGAAACTATCAAAGAAATTCAATCCCGAAATAAATTACCTATTTTAGTTGGCTGCAGTGGTTTTTATATTGATTCGTTAATTAATCCAAATTACACCACTTTTTCGGTTAAACCTCATAGAATTTGGCGTTTTATCTCTCGTCTTTGTTCAGTCAAAACCTTACAAAAAATTTATATGCTTTTAGATTCACAAAATTTTTCCAAATTAAATCATTCCGATATTAACAACCATTATCGATTATCTAGAAAAATTGAGATTAAGTTATTTTCAAAAAAACTAACATCTAACATCCAAAATCTAAAATCTGAATTTAATATTCTCCACGTCTCTCTTACTGCTCCTCTTGATTTTCTCTACCAACGTATCGATGCGCGGGTTAATAAACGCATGCAAATTGGGTTTTTAAGCGAAATAACTACTTTATTAAAAAAATATAAATGGACTGATCCGGGTATGCAAATTGCCGCCTATCAATGCCTCCGTCCATATTTTGAAAATAATGAAAAAATAACTAAGGCTCCCCTTCATCAAGGGGAGCTGCCCGAAGGGCTGAGGGGTTTAATAAAATCTTGGTCTTATGCCGAGCATTCCGATGCTCGGCGTCAAAGTTGTTGGTTCAAAACCAAATCCAATGCTCACTTTTTTGACATCACCAAACCTCAATTCAAAAAACAAATATTCACCCTGGTTTCCCGATGGTATACTAAGGTATGATCAATAAAAAATTTGAAGTTTCTACAAAAACCGTAGTTTTTACTGTTTTATTTTTACTTTCTTTATTTTTACTTTGGCAAGTCAGGGCTCTAATAGTTCTTCTTTTTATCAGCTTTGTTTTTATGGAAGCTATCAATCCCGCCATTGTTCGCCTCGAAAAATTTAAGATCCCCAGACCCTTGGCTATTTTAATTATCTATATTATTATTTTAACTATTATCTCCTTTGCCGTTGCTGGTATTGTGCCAATTTTGGTCGAACAAACCACTGGTCTTGTTCAAACTCTCCCTAGCACTCTCAGTAATATTCAAATCTTTGGTACCAATCCTATTGATTTATCTTCTCAGTTTAAGATTCTCGAAAATCTTCCGGGTGGAATTGCTAAAACTGCCATTTCTTTAGTCTCAAATATTATCTCTGCTTTTGTCATTATGTTTCTCACTTTTTATCTTTTATTGGAAAAGAAAAATTTTCCTAAATATAGTTTAGAAATGTTTGGTGAAAATGGTGAAAAAAAAGCCATTGCTATTATTGAACGCCTTGAAACCCGACTTGGTAGCTGGGTCACCGCCGAATTTTTTCTTATGACCATCATTGGTGGCCTCTCTTACATTGCTTATTTATCTTTAGGCCTTAAGTATGCTGTTCCGTTGGCTATCTTTGCCGGGTTACTCGAAGCCGTTCCATCTATTGGCCCTACAGTAGCTACTTTAGTAGCAGCTTTAGTTGGTTTTACTATTTCTCCTTTAATTGGAATTTTAACAATTGTCGTTGGTATCGTGATTCAACAATTAGAAAATAATATTATTGTTCCTCGTGTCATGAGACAAACCGTCGGTTTCAACCCACTAGTCACTATTTTACTCATCGCTGCCGGTGCCAAACTTGGTGGTGTTGTCGGAGCCATCCTCGCCTTACCGATATTCTTAACTCTCGAAACCGTTGTCAAAGTCTTGATGAATAAAAAATAAATACTACTCACCTATAAACTGTTTTTTAACCAAAAAAGCCTTCAAAGAAATTGTTAAGCCGGATTCTGTTTATGTGTCATCTATCTATTCTCTCTACCTGAAACTCTCAAAGGTTAGATATTGATGTCTCAACTTGAGATTTCCACCAGAAGGATGCTCGTTTCACCTCGACTTTCGTCTACTCGTCTCTGTAGCATTGCCGTTTGGTTATCCAAACCCCTATATCTTTAGGTTCTGTACCTTTTGTGGTCCGGACTTTCCTTTCTCTCCGACAATGTCGAAGGAACTGACACTTCAATTTCTCTGAAGGCTAATTTATTTTAGAATTTTTACTTATTTAAGTAAAGCTGCATCAGCGGCAGACAAGATTTTGAACATCTTGGTACCGGTTTCTGGATCAACAGTTTCAGCTGCTGGTCTACCGTTTTTAAGCATAACTTTCTTAACTTGAGATACGTCTACTTCTACAGACTTGCGTGATTTAACAGAATAAAATTTAATGGTTGGCATTTAAGCTTCACCCCCTCAAATTAACAAATAAATAGATAACAACTATCAACATAATTGAAACTAAACTTAAAATCAAGCTCTTAGTCAAATCTTTTTTGATGTATCTATTATTTTGTTCTTGATTCATCTTCTTAAGGCCAGTATAGCACATAATTTTTGCTACAATAAAAGTATGCTGTTGTTATATTTTCTTACTTTTCTAAATTTTTTTTGGTTAGGATTTATAACATACGGTATTTATCGCAAAAATAAATTAATCAAAGAAAATATCCCTGTTCAAAATAATAATCTTAAAATCAATATTACTCGTTACAACCCATTCGAAGACATCGGTGGTGACCAAAGTTTTATTTTGACTATTCTTGATCAAAATAACTCCGGTGTCATTGTTTCTTCTCTTCACAATCGTGATATTACTCGTATTTATGCCAAACCAATTAAAAATGGCGAAGGTGATAATATCACTTTGTCAAAAGAGGAAAAATTAGCTATAGTTAAAACTATTAAAGGTTAAAACTTAAATGAACCCCAAAATCACAAAAATATCTGGATTATTAGGAATGTTTCTAATAATTAGTGGCATTTCTTACTTTATTTTTGACTATTTTCTTCCGGCTAGTAGTGGTGGATTCTTAAATTCTTTATCAAAAAAAACTGAGGATACTTCAACTATAGATCAAGATAATACTAATACTTCAACTAAAGCCTCACTTTATCCCGGTCCAAAAACTGAAGTCTGTCCAATTAACGGTCAGCTATATACCAAAGAGGAAGCTGCCATCTGGGCCAAACGTCGTCCACTTATGGTCATGATTGAAAATCACGAGGATTCTCGACCTCAATCTGGTTTACAAACCGCTGACATAGTTTATGAAGCTGTAGCCGAAGGTGGAATTACCCGATTTATGGGTGTTTTCTATTGTGGTCAAGTTGCCGGTTCAGAAAGCTCAAAATACGATGTTGGTCCAGTTCGTTCTGCCAGAACTTATTTTCTTGACTTAGCTTCGGAATATTCCGATTATCCACTTTATAACCATGTTGGCGGTGCTAATTGTAGCGCTGCTACTGATGGTGGTCCATGTACTACCAATAAAAAAGCCCAAGCTATTGAGCAAATTGCCAGTTATGGTTGGAATAATAAAGGCACTTGGAGTGATTTAAGTCAATTTTCTTTATCTTACAAAGCTTGCCGCCGTGAACCAGATCGAACTGGTGACGAAAGAGCTACTGAACACACCATGTATTGCTCCACCAAAGAGCTTTGGAACGTTGCTGCTAGTCGTGGCTTAACTAGCACCACTGACGCTAAAAAATCTTCATGGGATAAAAGTTATCGGGCTTGGTTATTCAAACAAACCGATAAAGCCAGCTCTTCACCTACAGCTAATAATATTTCCTTTGATTTTTGGTCTGGTTATAAAGATTATTCAGTTGATTGGAAATTTGATTCCATTAACAATAATTACGTCAGATCAAATGGTGGTAAAGAACACGTCGATTTTAATACCGGCAAAACTATTACTGCAAAAAATATTATTATCCAATTTGTCAAAGAAACTCGTTCAGTTGATGAACATTTACATAATCTTTACGATGTTATTGGTAGTGGTAATGGTGTTCTACTCCAAAATGGAGAAAAGACTGAGATCACTTGGTCTAAAGCTAATCGGCTCTCTAGAACTATTTTTAAAGATAAAAATGGTAAAGAAATTAATTTTGTTGCTGGTAATATCTGGGTAGAGCTTTTATCCACTAAAACCACAGTTTCCTATAATTAATTCTTATGAAGATTCAGAATAGTCTTAAACATCTTTTTGTCTCTCAAACCAGAATAAAAATTATTAATGTTCTGTTTTATAACCCGGGAGAAATTTACTATGTTCGTCAGTTGGTCCGTTTAGTTGATGAAGAAATTAACTCTGTCCGTCGTGAATTAGATAACCTTCAAAAGAGTGGTTTAATCACCTCTGAATGGCGTGGTAACCGTCTTTATTATTGGGCTGATAAACAATCAACTTTATTTTCTAACCTTTTAATTATTGCTAACCAATCTTCTGGATTAGGGCTTAAATTACAAAACAAAAATGAAACTCTAGGTTCAATTAAATTAGTTTTTTACAATTACAAATTTATGACCGGCGAAAAAAGACAAACTGATGATATTGATTTGGTTGTTGTTGGTGATGTTTCTATTCGTGAAATCGAAAATTTAATTAAACAAGAAGAGATTGTCCGTGGTCATGAAATTAATTATATGGTTATGGGTAAGGGAGAATTTAATCTTCGTCGTCAAAAACGTGATCAATTTATTGTTGACTTTTTCTTGAGTAATCCTATTGCTATAATAGGGAACTGCCAGGAAATTAATAATCTTTAAATGACTCAAATTAGAAAAGTTATCAAAACCGGCAATAGTCTAGCCATCACCATTCCTTCAAAATCAATTAAAGATTTTAATATCAGAGAAGGCGATCCGGTCTCTATAAAAATTAATCATTCTAAAGCCAATATTACCTATTCATTTTCCGGTCACCCCCGCCAATTGTCACTTATTTCCCAACAAAAATAATTATGACCAAAAGAAAAAAGACTCTCAGAATTTTTTGGGTTATTGTCGCCCTAACTCTCTTTTGTGGCCTTTTAAATTTTCCCGAAAAACTCCCCATTAATATTCATTTTAAAAATATCAATTGGGAACACACACTTTATCGCCCTGATTTAAGTAAAATTGGCCCAGTTACTTTTATAAAAAATACTGAACTTAAATACGGTCTTGATCTGGCTGGAGGCTCTTCACTCATTTTTGATGTTGATACTGGTAGTGTTAGTTCTGATAATTTACCTCAAGCTTTAGAATCACTCAAAGGTAATATTGAACGTCGGGTTAATTTATTCGGTGTCAGCGAAACTACTGTTCAAATTAATAAACAACAAGACAAATATCGTCTTCAAGTTGATCTTCCCGGTATTGAAAATGTTAACGATGCTGTCAGTCTTATTGGTACTACTGCTAAACTCTCTTTTAAGGGTGAAGTCGAAATCGCTCCAGAAGCCACTAGCTCTGCCACTATTTATGATTTATTTGCCAAAGACACCGGTCTTAATGGTTCTCATTTAAAAAGTTCATCAGTTCAAATCAATTCCAACAACTCTCAGCCTGAAGTAGCAATTGAATTTAATGAAGAAGGATCAAAACTTTTTGCTCAAGCTACAAAAGATTTGCTCAATAAAAGAATTGCTATATTTTTAGATGATTATCCTATTACTGCTCCGGTAGTCCAAACCATTATTACAGATGGTAAAGCCTCTATCAGTGGTAATTTTACTTCTCAATCAGCCAAAGAACTTTCTGCTCAGTTAAATGCCGGAGCACTGCCTTTGTCTATCAAATTAGTTCAACAATCCCAAATCGGCGCTACTTTAGGTCAAGATTCTCTTAACAAAGGTATTTTAGCCGGTGTTGTTGGTTTAGCTCTAGTTTCTCTTTTTATGATCGCTAATTACGGTAAACTTGGATTAATCGCCGATGTTGGTTTAATTATTTATGGACTTATTACTCTTAGTCTTTATCGTCTTATTCCGGTTACTTTAACTTTTCCAGGAATAGTCGGTTTTATTCTTTCTATCGGTATGGCCGTTGACAGTAATATTTTAATCTTCGAAAGATTTAAAGAAGAAACCCGTAAAGGTAAAGATTGGAATATGGCTCTGGAGTCGGCTTTTGGTCGGGCTTGGGATTCAATTAAAGACGCCAATACCTGTACCATCATTACCGGATTTATTTTGTTTAACCCCTTTAACTGGTCATTTTTGAGTACCTCCGGTATGGTTCGTGGTTTCGCTTTAACCCTAATTTTAGGTATTTTTATTGGTATCTTTACCGGAGTCTTTGTTACTCGCAATCTCCTACGTGTTTTTATCAAAGAAAAAATTAAAAATTAACTTTCTACTTTATACTTTTAGCTTTAAACTAACTTATGAATGTCATGAAACTAAGACCATTTTTTTTTGGTCTATCTTTAATCTTATTACTTTCATCACTATTTTCCATTATTTTTTGGAAATTTAAATTATCTATTGATTTTACTGGTGGTACTACGTGGGAATTGACCTTACCTAATTATTCCGAAGATAAATTAAAAGATGTTTTTACAAAAAATAATTTGGAATTAAAAGAAATTACTTCTTTAGGTAATCAAAATTATTCACTAAAATTTGCTGATATTAATACCGATCAAAAAACCGCTCTAAATAAAACTCTCAAAGAAAACTTTTCTGATTACCAAGAACAAAAATTTGAATCTGTTGGACCAATTTTAGGTCGGGAATTATTAAACAAGACTATTACTGCCGTTATTTTGTCTTCGTTATTTTTATTTTTATTTATCGGTCGTCGTTTCCGTGATTTTTCTTTTGGTGCCGGGGCTGTTTTAGCCATGTTTCACGATACTTTTATTTTAGTTGGCAGCTTTTCTATTTTAGGTCATTTCTTTGGAGCCGAACTTGATTCACTTTTTGTTACCGCCTTACTTACCACTTTATCTTCATCAGTTCATGATACTGTCGTTACTTTCGATCGTATTCGCGAACTCAAACGCCAGAGTTTTCAAAAAGATTGGGTTTCTTTAGCCAACGAAGCTATTACTGAAACATTAACCAGATCTATTAATAATTCCATGACTATTATTTTTATGTTAACTTCACTGGTTTTGCTTGGTGGAATTACTACTCGCTGGTTTGCTACTGCACTTCTTATTGGTGTGGTTTGTGGTACCTATTCATCAATTGGTGTTGCTATCCCGTTAGTTCTCTTTTTCAAAAACCATTCTAAGAAAAACAAATAGCGATATTGATGATCTAATTAGTCTATAAGTCTTTAAAAAATTTTTAGATTCAGTAGAATTAATTAATAAGCATCAATAATCAATGAATAAATCGGAATTTAATTCTCAATTATCTCTCTTACTTCTAATGTCTTTTCTAGTTCTGTCTCTGCCTTTAGCCACTAACTTAGTTAAACAAAGTCAAGATGATCGAAGTCGGGCAACGGACACTAGTACTTCTCAGGTAAGTTTCAAAGTAGCTTTCAAAGGAGTTAAACCATCATCAAGTTGTTTAACTTCATTAAATAAAATTAAAACTGAAGTAGCTAATAAATCAACCAATACTTTTCAATCAGATATCAATGCTTTATTAACTCCAGTCTCTAATGAAACCAATAAGGATGGTGATCAAGTATTCTTAGTCTCTAATCTTGTCTTAGATTCTAAGTTTAATAATCTTAATACCTTTAATTACCTCAGAGTCAAAGGATCATTCCATCTGGCCTCCAGAATGTGTTTAAACAATCAAACTAACAAATTGGATGAAGTCACCACTTGTGACATCAACTTAGCTAATACCAATACCACCACTTATGATTTTGCTGACTATTCCTTAATCCCCGGAGACATTAATCAAGACGGCATCATTAATACCTTAGACTATTCCATTATTAAATCCAACCTTAATGCTTCAGCTGATATCAACTGCGATAGAACCGGTGACCTTAATCTGGATGGAGTAGTTAACTCCCTTGATACTTCCTTACTTAAAGACTCCTTATCTCAAAAAGAAGATGGACAAATCATTAATCCTAATCCGATAACACCAACTAACCAACCAACCAATACTCCAACTCCAACCAAAACACCAACAACCACTATTAAACCAACCAATACACCGACTCCAACTAAAACACCGACACCGACTAAAAAACCAACACCGACCATCGCTTACACAACTTTTAATCTAACTTTTTATACTTCCTTACCCATAGAAAATGGCGGCCATGCCGATATGGCTTGTGGTGGTAAAATTGCTAGTGTTAGAGAAGTGATTTATGTCGCTAATAATGTTTATCCTTGCGGGACCAAAATATATCTTGAAGGTTACGGTATTATGACAGTCAAAGACAGAGGCGGCAAAAGCTTCAATAGTAAATCTAGATTAGATGTTTTAATTCCCCGCAATCCAGGAGAAAGTGACAGTGCTTATTTCAGAAGAGTAAATGACAAAGGTCGCCCAAGTGTCAAAGGGTATGTTATTAAATAGTAATAATTCTAAGCTTTAATCTCAAAAGTACTTCCTTTTTTAAGTGGCTTTTCTTGTGACTCACTCTGCTTAGATTTATCATTAAGTCTTTCTGGTTGTTCTTGGCTATTTTTGGGTTTAGCCAAAGAGTTCCTGATAAACCTTCCTTCAATTCGATCTACCGGTTGTATTAATTGTCCAATTTTTTCTGGCATTTTATTTAAAACTTTTAATTTTTTCTAACAAAATTTCTCTGTCATTTAACTCTGGTTTTTCTTCCACTTCTTTAAAAATGCTATTCAAGACCTCACCAATTTTTGGTCCTGGTTTAATCCCTAGTATTTCCATCACATCCAAACCATTCACTTTCAAATCTCTCACTGCAAATGGTTGTTTTTGAACTTCTATTATTCTTTTTTTAAATAATTCCCATCGCCAACTAGTCTCCTTAGCCCCACTACCTAATCTGTCGGCTCTACGCATAGCAATCATTTCATCAATATAATCCAATGTTACATTTCTAATAAACCTTCTCACTGCCTTATCAGTTTGGGTTTCTTGTACCGTGAACATATGCCATCTGACCAATCTAAACAGTTGATCTAATTCCTTATTAGATAATCTAAGTCTTTTACCTATTTCTACGGCAATTCTCGATCCATAAATTTCATGATTATGAAAAGTTTTTTCTTTGCCGTCATCCCGCATTGATTTTGGTTTACCCACATCGTGAAGCAAAGCCGCCAATCTAGTCACCGGATTATTACTTTGGCAATTATCTAAAGTTTTCAAATTATGTGTCCATACATCATCAATATGATGTCCTTTTTGAGTCATTCCTACACCATTAATTAACTCCGGCATTATTTCAGCCAATAACCCCGATTCTCTTAATAACTCTATTCCCTTTGATGGAATAGGGGATAATAATATTTTAAATAATTCATCTCTAATTCTTTCTCCGGCAATATTTTGAATTAAATGAGCATTCTTTTTTATCGATTCCAAAGTTTTTTCTTCAATTTTAAATCCTATTTGTCCGGCAATTCTCACGGCTCTTATTAATCTCAATGCATCTTCCCCAAATCTTTCATTTGGATTTCCCACAGTTCTAACTAACTTATTTTCCAAATCCTTTTGTCCTTCAAACAAATCAATTATCTTATATTTACTAAGACATGCGCCCTCTTTGAGGGAGGATGTCGATCCGCCGACTGGTGGAGAGACAAGAGGGTTTTGTACTTCAATTGCCATCGCATTAATTGTAAAATCTCTTCTTTCTAAATCTTCTGTCAAAGTTTTACCCCATTTAATTTCGTCCGGATGACGACCATCACTATAACCCCTTTCAGTTCTAAAAGTCGTTACTTCAAAAATTTCTCCTGTCTTCTCTACAATGCTCAAAGTTCCAAAAGCATTATTATAAAAACTATTTTTCGGAAATAGTTTTTTCATTTCTTCTGGAGTTAAATTAGTTGTAAAATCCCAATCATTCACTTCTCGATCCAAAATTAAGTCGCGAACCGCCCCGCCAACAATATAAATCTCAGCGTTATTTTCCTGAAACTTGGCAATAATTTTTTTAATCCTCTCTGGGATTACTAAATCTTTCATTCTGTCTTATTTTACCTCAAAGTGTAACACTTAAATTTTTCACCTTTTTGCCAACTAATACCATAACAACCACAGAGAGGAACTTCTCCTCCAAATGATGGCATTGGTACCATACCGCATTCATAATAATTTGGCCAAAAAATTAAAAAAAATAAAGCTGACAAAAATACTATTAAATCAACCAAAAATAACCAAATTTTCTTGGTTACTTTAAAAGAAATTATTAATATTAAATTTAAAAAAACAAAAAATAAACCTAACTTTCCATTAAATCCAAGATAAAAATCAAATCCTAAACACCACCAAAAAATCAAAAAGAACCAATTCAATAAAACTTTTTTAATTAAATTTATCCACATTCTATTTGATTTTACCTTATTTACATAGAACTTCTTTTTTTGACTTCGTCTGACCAAATGAATCATTATAGTTGTAGCACTTAATTCTTTTACCTATACACCTATCATAATGTATTCCTAAATCCGAAGTTAAAATCGGTGAAGTTTTAATAATACCCATACATTCACAAGAAGTCATTGTACCTTCTTTTATGTGTGAAGAACCACACGGTTCTGATGGTAAAAAATTAAATATTAAATAATAAACTAAAATTAATCCTGATAAAATCAAAAACCATTGAATTTTCCACTTCAAAACCAAGGTAATTGTTAAGATAAAATTAACTATAACTAAAAAAATACTTAGATCAGACGGGAATACTAAATAAAACCATATCCCACCAATAAACAAAAAAACAAAAACAAATGCCTTAAATAAATCAACCAAAACACTTTTCATTCTGTCTTATTTTACCTTATTTTAAATTTCTCTCTTTAGACGATATCAAAATTAGCCCTCCCTTCTTCAAGGGAGGGTAGGGTGGGTTTATCCAAAAAACCCTCCAG
>CAZCFJ010000019.1:0-13946 GCA_964497945.1 uncultured Gammaproteobacteria bacterium
TAATTTCCTTGGTTATTATGCTGGCTCTAGGGCCTTCAATGCTAACAACTCCAACTTTTTTGGTTACCAAGCCGGTCTCGGTGCTAGCAATGCCAACAATTCCAATTTTATTGGACAAAACGCCGGTATCGGTGCTAGCAACGCCTTTTATTCCAACTTCCTTGGTTCAAGTGCTGGCCAAAATGCCACCAATGCCCAATATTCCAATTTCTTTGGTCAAAGTGCCGGTATTGGTGCCAGCAATGCTTTTTACTCCAACTTCTTCGGTTATTCTGCTGGAAATGGTTCAATCAACGCTTCCTATTCTAATTTCCTTGGTCAATACGCCGGTCGTTATGCCACCAGCGCTTCCAACTCCAATTTCTTCGGCAGATACGCCGGCCAATTAGCTGCTACTGCTAACAATTCTAACTTCTTTGGCTATTATGCCGGCGTTGGTGCCACCAACGCCCACGATTCCAATTTCTTTGGTAGCTACAGTGGAAACAATGCCTTTCAAGCTGCCCAATCCACTTTCTTTGGTTATTACGCTGGTTCCAATGCCTTCAACGCCTCCCAATCTAATTTCTTTGGTTATCAAGCCGGTGTTGGTGCTAGTAATGCCCATGATTCCAACTTCTTTGGCCAAACTGCCGGTATTGGTGCCAGCAACGCTTATTATTCCAATTTCATTAGTTACTCTGCCGGTCAAAATGCTCTTAACGCCAACTATTCCAATTTTTTTGGTCCAAACTCTGGTCAAAATGCTACTAATGCCTCAAATTCTAACTTCTTTGGTTATTATACCGGTAGGAATGCTAGCAGTGCCTCAAATTCCAACTTCTTTGGTTCCTCTGCTGGTGAAAATGCTACCAGTGCCGGCAATTCCAACTTCTTTGGTTATTATGCCGGTCAATATGCTAATAATGCCGATAACTCCAATTTCTTCGGTCAAAGAACTGGTGTCGGCGCTAGTAATGCCTCAAACTCCAATTTCTTTGGTCAATATGCCGGTCAAAATGCTACCAGTGCCGGCAATTCCAACTTCTTTGGTTATTATGCCGGAAATGGCTCAATAAACGCCTCTTATTCCAACTTCCTTGGTCGTTATGCTGGTCGATATGCTGTTAGTGCTCAATATTCCAATTTCTTTGGTTACAATTCTGGTACTGGTGCTACTAATGCTTCTGATTCCAACTTCCTTGGTCGTTATGCTGGTAACAACGCCACTGGTGCCAATAACTCTAATTTTATCGGTTCTTATGCCGGTCAAAACGCCAGTGGTGCTTGGGGATCAAATTTCTTTGGTCCAAGTGCTGGTCAAAATGCTTTTAGTGCTAACAATTCTAATTTTTTGGGTAATCAAGCCGGTGTCAGTGCTAGTAATGCCAACAATTCTAATTTCTTTGGTTTTTCTGCTGGTGTTGGCGCTAGCAATGCCTCCAATTCTAATTTCTTCGGTTACCAAGCTGGTAAAAATGCTTTTATCGCCTACAATTCTAATTTCTTCGGCGTTAATTCTGGTAATAGTGCCGCTAATGCCGCTAATTCTAATTTCTTCGGTTACAGTGCCGGTTCCGGTGCTACTAACGCTGCTAACGCTATCTTCATTGGTTCTTATGCTGGTTACAATGACACGGTTAATACTGGTTCTACTGCTACTGCTATTGCTATTGGTCGTTATGCTGGTACCGGTGGATTTAAAGATAGTATTGCTTTAGGTCGTGGTGTTATCAATTCTGCTAATAATCAGGCTAATTTTAGTAATATCCTTTATCTAACGGGGTTAACCGCCAGCGATACTCAATCTGCTACTCCAGTTGCCAACGGTAAAGTCGGTATTGGTACCACTTCCCCAGTCGCCGCTTTATCTGTCGGATTAACTTCCTCTGTCAGTATTGCCGGCACTACTATTCCCAATTTATCCGCTTCTTTTACTGGTTCAATTATTTCTGAAAAATATTTTGACGCCAGTAATTCCAACTATTTCCTTGACCCTGCCGTCAACGATGCCACCAAAAATTCCCTCAGTTTAGCTGGTCTTGGTTCAATTAAATTCAATGTTAACGATTCCAGCACTCTTAAATATATCAATGCCGGTGCCGCCTCTCGATTCCAAGGTTACACTAACGGATTAGGCATTGACGTTGGCACTTCTGCTAGTATTGGTGCCGGCAACAATATCGTTTGGAATAGTCAACTTTTCCTCTCTTCCAATGGTTATATCGGTATTGGCACCACTTCCCCCACTGCCAAACTTGAAGTCAATGGAAATATTCGAAGCAAAAACTTAGATGTCTACAATTTTGGAAACTTTAATATTGGAACCAGTTATAGTTCAAAAGTTCAACCATACAATGTCATTACAACTGATTTAAATAATGACGGTTACGACGACATAGTCACTGGGCATAATTATGCCAGTGGTTTTTTTGAAGTATGGCTTAACAGTGGTTCCGGATCTGGATCATTCGGAACAGGAGTAACATACCCAACTTCAGGTTCAAATATTTCTCTTTATTTAACATCGGCCGATTTTAACAACGATGGTTACAAAGATATAGCAACTCTTAATGGAACCAATAGTGGGGCCACTTTTAGTGTTTTATTTAATAATGGTTCCGGTGGTTTTGGATCAGGAACTACTTACCCAACAATATATGCCCCATCACAAATTACATCAGGCGATATTAATAATGATGGGATACCGGATGTAATCGTAAGTTCAAATAGTAATGGTAGAATAATCGTTTTTACTAATAACGGTTCCGGTGTATTTGGAATAGGTGCTACTTATACACCATCAGGCCTTCTTTCACTCAATACAGGACCAATTGTGTTGGGAGATTTTAATAAAGACACATACTTAGACGCAATAATTACTGATATTAATAATGGGAAAATCTGTACTTTCACCAATACTACTTCAGGAACATTTAATACTGGCGTCACAGCACCTGTATCTGCTTCACAACCAGCATCTGTTACATCAGCCGATTTTAATAGTGATGGTTACCCAGACCTCGCCACAGCTAATATTGGTAGTAGTAATATTACCGTTCTTCTAAATAATGGAACTGGTCAATTTGGAACTGGGACTACATACCCAACAACAGGGGGTAATTCAAGAATTACCTCAGCCGATTTTAATAGCGACGGTTACACAGACCTCGCTGTCTCTAATTATAATAGCACTGTTGCAATAACTGTATTCATTAATAATGGATTAGGAACATTTTCAGCAAAAAACCAATTTACACCATTTGGATCATCTTTTATTTATCCCATCAGTATAGCCTCAGGAAAATTCAATAATGATATTTATCAAGATATTGTTACTATTGACCAGACTAACACGTCAATCGATGTTCTTCTAAATCAAGAATCCAAAACCATTTATACCACTGCCAATGGTTCTGTCGGCATTGGCGTCACTCCAGACCCTACTTACAAACTCCATGTTCAAGGCAACGGTGTCTCTGGTGTCGCTTTCTTCAATAACTTAAATAGCGGCAAAACTGTACCTACCATAGTCGTTCGTACCGGTGGTGCCATAGGTGCTGGTACCACCGGTACTTTCATTGATTTCCAAAATAGTTCTGGCACCAGACTTGGACGTATTAGAAGCGGAACTACCACTGGTATGGTTTATGGTAACGGTATTAACTCTGATTTTGCTGAATACGTTATTGGTGACGAACCAACCGAAGCCACCGATCTTATTGCCTACCATGGTGATAAATTCGGCAAAGCTGTTGACGGCCAAGTCATTGCCGGCACTAACTCCAACTACGCCACTTTCACTGGTAATGAAAATATTGCTGACCAACCCAACGCTTTCCCACTAGCTATCGCCGGTATCGTTGATGTCAAAATATCCAGTATCTACGGTAATATTTCTCCAGGTGACCCCATTGCTACCAGTCCTTTCCCCGGTGTCGCTGCCAAGGCCACTAAAGCCGGCCGTATTGTCGGTCACGCTACGGAAAGTTATTCCAACAATAACACCAATAATGTCGGCACCATAAAAATCATCGTTCAACCCACTTATTACGATCCCGATATTAACCTTACTTCTACTGGTCAAGTTAACATTAATTACAATATTTCTGATAGTGTTCTAAATTCACTTGGTTACGACGGCACTAAAAACGAAATTCAAAACGCCACTTATAATCTTTCTGGTGCCAACAATAAATTTGCCAACTTTACCGAAATTGCTTCTGCCAAAATAAAGGCCGGACTTGTCTCTGCTAAAAATATTATTTCCAACAATATCGTCACCGAAAAATTATTTGCCAAAAAGACAGTTACTGATGAACTCGCCACCAATATCATTTCTCCACTTGGTAATAAATTAGAAATTGATGGTGATGTTCAAATTGATAAAAATCTTTCTGTTGCCGATACTCTTACCACCACCGACATCCAAACCACCCAAATTACCACAGATAATTTAATCGCTCAAAACATCCAAACTACTGAAGTTACCGCCGAAAAAGTCACCGCCAATGAAGCCAGTGTCTCCACTCTCTATGCCGATCAAATTATTTCCAAAGAAGGCACTTTTGCTGATATTATGGCTGCTAAAATCAGTTCTCTTCGCCAGGAATTAACCAATATCGTTGCTTCCAATCAAGAAGAAGCTACTCCCAGCGCTATTGTTGCTGAATCTGAAAATTGGTCTACTTCCATTGCCAGTGATTCTGCCACTATTACCGGCAATATGTATCTTACCGACAATTTAGTCGTCGGTGCCCAACTTCTGGTCAATGGTGATACTCAAATGGGTAATGCTTTCATCACTGGTCAATTCACTGCTGGTGAAGTTACTATTGCCAATAATTACATCCAAACCACCAACACCGCCCTTTATATCCAACCCACCAACACCGGTTCTGTTCACATCATGGGTGATACTTTAGTTATCGCCGACAATGGTAATGTTCAAATCAATGGCAACCTTAATGTCACCGGTTCCCTCTTTGCCAATCTCCTTACCGCTGCCGAAATTGAAACTCAAAAACTTACTGCCACTGAAATTAATTCCGACAAAATTAATATCGCTACGGATTTATCCGCCGAAGCCTTGGCGGCGGCGGATCTACCCGAAATTTCAACTAGTTCTGGTATGATTATTGCTGACAATAATGAAACTAATTTAGCCACTAATTCGGCACAATTAACTTCTAACGCTACTGCTGGCACCGCCACTCTTCCAGCCAACAAAACCGAAATAATTATTTCTACCAACAAACTTACTACCAATTCCATGGTCTATCTCACTCCAGTTGGTTCTACTAACAACCAAGTTCTCTATGTCAAAAATAAAGTCGTTACTCCGGCCACCGACACTACTCCAGCTCAAAATTACTTTACTATTTCTCTCGACAATCCTCTCACCCAAGACATCCAGGTCAATTGGTGGATTATTAATTAAATACAAAACCTTCCTGTCCCGCTATTGCGGGACATCCTCCCTTAAAAAAGGAGGAAGTCAAAAAAAATCAATTATGAAAATTACAGAAGAAAACTATCGAACTAATCGAGGTCATTTAAGATACTTGGAAGAGTTAAAACAATTATCAATAAACAATAGAAATAATCCAACGGAGGCAGAATATATTATGTGGCAATTTTTAAGAAAAAATAATTATGGGTATAAATTTGTTAGACAGAAACCAATTTTCAGATTTATTGTTGATTTTTATTGTCGAAAACTTTTATTAGTTATAGAAGTAGACGGTGATTCACACGATAAAAAGAAAAATTATGATTTATTAAGAGATCAATATTTAAAAACAGTAAATATAAAAACTATAAGATTTACTAACAATGAAGTATTAAATTATTTTGATTCTGTTTTAGAAAGACTTCTCCCTTTTTTAAGGGGAGATGTTGAACGAAGTGAAACAGAGAGGTTTGAAATTAAAAATTAAAACTTTATACTTAATTATGCCCACTCTCACTCAAGACCAAATCAACAAATTAAAATCCCTCGGTATCCAGGTGAATGAAGAAAAAATTTCCCCTTTTGTCAAAGGGGAAATCGGCGTAGCCGAAGGAGATTTAAATTCTCCCGATAATCAGGCCACTTTATCTATCAATCTCACCACACCCTCTACAACCAACAATTCTCTTTTACTTGACACTTCTATCGCCAAAAAATCAAATGTTTTTCCCCTTCTCTCTATTTCCGGTCTCACTCTTCTTTCTCTTTCCGGCCTCATTCTTTTCAAAAGCAACTCCAACAAATACGGGCAAACCGACGTGTCTGCCCCTCAATCAAACACTACTTTACCACAACCTTCTATATCACCAACACAGGTACCAAAGTCTATCCAACATTATCTTTTAACATCACAACAATTTTTCACCCAAGCCAGTCAGAATCAAAGCGTCGATGCCCTTAATCAATCCATCGTTGCTGCTACCGAAGCCATCAAAGAATTTCCCAACGATTATCGTGGCTATTATCAACGTGGTCGCATTTATCAAAGTGTCGCTGCTTCCCAACCCCAAGTTGTTACCCAAGTTATTACCGATCTTTCTCAAGCCCAAAAACTTAATCCCAACGACGCTGAAATTACTCGCAGCCTTGCTTCGGCTTATGCTATCAAAGGTGATGCTCAAAACACTATCAATTATTTATCTCAAACCATTGCCCTTGAACCTACTAAAGCCCAAAATTTCTACGATTTAGCCAAAATCCAGCAACAAATTGGCCTTCTTCCTCAAGCTGTCGAAACTTATGATAAACTTCTTACAATTTTATCCGATCCTACCCAAAAAACTCAAGTTGAATCCGAAAAATCTACTCTACAAAAACTCATCTCTCAAAATCCACAAGCCGCTGATAGTTCAAAAAATACTTTATCTTCCCCTAAGATCCAAGATCTACCATCTAATATCTCATTAGATTCACCCACTATTCAAGCCTCGGCCGGTTCGGGCTTAATTGTCGCCGCTCCCGAAAAACTTGATCAAATTGAAGTCTCCAATTTAGCCGCTTCCAATTCTCTTTCTGGTACCGGTTCTCTTCCCTCCGGCCAAAAAGAAATCACTACTACCAACTCTCAGGTTACCGATAATTCTCAAATTTATGTCTCCATCATTAGTGGTGGCAAAAACCAAAATCTTCAGGTTTTATCCAAATCCACCGGATCATTTATTGTTGGTCTCGATTCACCTATCAATGAAACTATCGAATTTAAGTGGTGGATCATCAACTAGATCATTTTTTAAACCTCTCTGTTTCACTTCGTTCAACATCTCCCCTTAAAAAAGGGAGAAGTCTTAGTACAATTAATTAGTGAAAATTACAGAAGAAAACTATCGAACTAATCGAGGTCATTTAAGATACTTGGAAGAGTTAAAACAATTATCAATAAGAAATCGTAATAATCCAACAGAGGCGGAATATATAATGTGGCAATTCTTAAGAAAAAATAATTATGGATGTAAATTTATCAGACAAAAACCAATTTTTAGATTTATTGTTGATTTTTATTGTCGGAAACTTTTGTTGGCCATAGAAATAGACGGTAACTCGCATGACAGTAAAAAAGATTACGATCAACATAGAGATAGATATTTACAAAGTGTAAATATTAAGACTTTGAGATTTACTAACGATGAAGTATTAAATAATTTTGATTCTGTTTTAAAAAGACTTCTCCCTTTTTTAAGGGGAGATGTCCCGCAACAGCGGGACAGAGAGGTTTGAGTATTAATTAAAAAGCTCCCGTTTTTGGGAGCTTTTTAATTTAATCCAATATCAAGGATTTGGACTTACTTGTGGTTGCAAATCTTTACTAGATACGTTCACCTTTTCCTCAGTCCCCTCAGTTGGTAATGGCTGTGGAGTAGTTAATGGCTCAGTTGACTTTTGATTTGTATCAACTTGTTGTTGAGCTGCCTGTTGTTGCTTCAATTGTTCCTGATACTTCTTCAATGCCTCTTCTAACTCTTTATTCCATTTATCTAATTCCTCTTTCCCTTTTTGATAATCACCACTATCAGCTGGCACCAATTTCAACGCCTGATCTAATCTGGAAACAGCATTCTGTAATTGATTCAATTGTTTAGCCGCATAAGCCCAATTGTACCAAGCGTTAGCGTAATCCGATTTATCTTTTACTGCATCTTCAAAATATCTTTCCGCTGAAGCATAATCACTCGAACCATATGCAATAGAACCCAATTCCATACTAACCATCGGATTTACCGGATCCAAAATCGCTGCTTGTTGATAAGATTGAACCGACCAATTCAAAGAATTATCTACCACTCCTACTAACGATTTATAAATCGATCCTAAATTTGTCCAATAAGCTGCCACATTACTATCCAAACTCACCGCTGCCTGACCTTCTCGAACCGCCTGTTGAATTAAAGTTGAAGCTTTCTCTTTATCTTCAGTCGATAAATCTTTTGCCTCACTCGAATTCAATATTGTTTTGGCTAAAGCCAAATTAGTTTGTGAATAAATCGCCCTATAATCGGCCAAATTAGAATTCATTCCAATCGCCTTTATTTGCAAATTATAAACTCTAGAACCATCATTCTTAGCCGCTGCCGCCAAAGATTCTTTCCAATAATAATCACCCAACATAATTCTTCCCATTTTATAGCCGCTAAAACCAGCAATCACCAACACTAATAGAACCGATATATAAGGCATTATATTCATTCCTTTTTCACCCACCGGTAAAATCATTTTTGCTTCTTTAACTTCCCCACCGGTCAAAGCCAACATCCAAAATAACAAGAATACATTCAAATAAGTCGGGGGTAAAATCAAAACCAACAAGCCCAAAATACCCCAATTCAAAAAGCCACCTTCACCCCTCTTCTTCCAACCCATAAAAGTCATCAACAACACAATCAATAATCCTACTGTTCCCAATTCTGTCCACCAATTCAACAATCCCACTGATGAAGATCCAAAAGTCCCCGACCAATAACTAGTCATATTAAAACTTACTGGTCTGAATCTGGAAAAGGCTTCAATAAAATTACCCAAACCTACTCCGAAAATAGGATTATTTTTCAATGTTTCTGCCGCAATCACCCAAGCACTCGTTCCGTCCAAATAAACCCAACCTTGTTTGATTATTTTATAAATATCCAAAAATAACATTAGTCCAAAAAATGCCACCCCAATTGCCTCTTTAAAATATTCACTAAAATCAATTTTACTTTTCAATTTTTTTACTAAAGATTTTGTCCAAAAAATCAAAGTCACCAAAAACAAAACTACCTCAGACAACAATGATCCTGTAATCGACCAACCATTACTAATTGATACAATTGGATTTTTTGTCGGCCAAGATAATGGCAATTTGGAATCAGGTATCAAAAAAGCCACCAAAGAAAATATTGCCACTATTACCGCCGAAATCGTCAAAAATATCATCTGTTTTTTAACTTCTCCTTTTTCTCTAATTTGTATCCACAAGAAAAACCACAAAACCAAACCAACTAAACCTCCTACTCCCAAAGCTGAGGTCATCGATCTAGCCTGACCTCCCACAGTCATTTTAAAAAACGAAATCACCGACCAAACAAACAAAATCAACATCCACCACAACCATTTAGTGTATTTCACTTCTATTTTTTTATCAGTAAACAAACTTATCCCCCACAAAATTAATCCCACTGCCCCAGACAACAATACCAAACCACTTTTTCCCAAACCAAAAGAATCATAAACTACCGGTAAAAAGAAAAAAGGTACCAATAATAAAATGATACGAGTATAGATCTTTAAAACTTTAGTCATACAATCAGACTAACAAAAACCAAAAAATTAGACAACTTATCAAAACCTTTTTTCCCCGCATTATCTCTTCGCCCTTTCAAACCCTTTGTTACTTCGTGACATTTCCCTGCCTGCCGACAGGCACGGCCTTTAAAATGGCAACTTTTTATAAAGCCTCCCTTTTTACTTGTCCGCCGAAGTGGTGGAAAGGAGGTCTCCGATGAACATCGGAGAGTGGGTTTAAATCAAAATGTTTTTCTGAGATCTAAGATCTAACATCTAAAATCTATTTCAGTACTGTCAATGGATTCAATTTCCCATTTGGACCAATTACTTCAAAATGTAAATGGGTACCCGTCGAACGTCCGGTTGATCCCATTACTCCTAGCTTCTGTCCTTGATTCACTCTCTGACCAGCTTTAACCACCACCGAGTTATTTACCATATGAGCATACAAAGTTTTGTAACCATTTCCATGATCCACCACTACATAATTTCCATAACCACCGGCATTCCAACCAGCCGTTACCACTGATCCGCCCTGTGATGCCACCACATCTGGGTTACTCGGGTTAGCAATATCTACTGCCTGATGATACCAAGCATATTTTTGTGAAATATGACCACTTGTTGGCCACATAAAGTTTCCTTCACCTACTACACCCGGAATTGGTGCCACTGTTCTCGCTACTGTTTTAGCCGTATCTACAGAAATTTCTTTTGGTTTAATACCGTCTGGAATCACCAATTCTTGTCCTGCCGCCAAAGCAAAAGTTTCATCATTAGCAAAAGTATTAAATGGATAATCAATGATATTTTGAGCATCCACCTGAAAATCCTTAGCAATACTATAAATAGTTTCTCCTCGTTTTACTGTATGTCTTACTCCACTCACTGGTAAAATTTTTAAAATTTGACCTACTTTAATTGCATCCACCGATTTTAAATTATTCTCCCAAATCACTGTATCCATATTTACACCAAATTTTTGAGCAATACTCGAAACTGTATCTCCCTCCTGTACTCGATATTCTGTAATTTCACCCTTCATCAAATTTGACACCAAAGTTTTAGCTCCACCTTTATCCGCTGCCATCAATAAATAATTACTTCCACTGTTTTCACTTCCATCACTGCTAATTACTAAATTTTCTAAGGCTCCGGAAAACAAAATCACCACAAAAAACAAAAACGCCATACTCACATTTACAAATGTCTGAGAAAATCTTCCTCTCTGTCGATACATCAACTTTGACAAAACCACTTTTATCCAATCAGCCCAACCCAAAAAACTCTTAAAAAAACTGGCCACAAACACTCCCTCAAACCGAAGGAATTCTTTGATTAATTTTATTTCCTCTTCAAACCTCTCTCTAAAATCAAACATTGTGTTTCTATTATACTAAATCCACTCCCCATCCCCAAATCTCTATCTCATCAACAAATCTAATTTTAAATTCGCAGTTACAATTTTTTGTTAAACAGGTCAAAATTTTGAGTACAACGATAAATTTTGCCTTTTTATCAAACTCCGATTTATCGGAGTGGTATTTTAAAAACTACTCAAGCAGGAAATTCGTGACAAGAATTTAAAATTCAGATTATACTATTTCTTCCCTATCTTCGCCAAAAATTCTTCATTATTTTTAGTTTTACTCATTTGGGCAATAATCATTTCTGTTGCATCATTATTTTCTCCCAAAGCATCAAACATTCGGCGAATTGAAATTACTTTAGTCAAAGTCGCCGCATCCAAAATTAATTCTTCTTTTCTGGTTCCTGATTTTAAAATATCAAAAGCCGGATAAATGCGCCTTTCTGCCAAATTTCTTTCCAATCTCAATTCCATATTTCCGGTTCCTTTAAATTCTTCAAAAATCAATTCATCCATTTTTGAACCGGTTTCTACTAAAGCCGTTCCGATAATTGTTAGCGACCCCCCATTTTCAATTTTTCTTGCCGCTCCAAAAAATTTCTTACTTGGATACAAAGCTGCCGGATCAAAACCACCCGACAAAGTTCTACCACTAGTTGGAATTGCCAAATTGTAAGCTCGTGCCAAACGGGTAATTGAATCGAATACTACCACTACATCTTTCCCTAACTCCACTAATCTTTTGGCTCTTTCCATCCCAATTTCTGCTGCTCTAGTTTGGTCTTCTGGTTTTTGATCAAAACTCGACGCAATCACTTCACCCTTAATAAATCTCTGCATATCAGTTACTTCTTCTGGTCTTTCTCCTACTAATATTGCCATCAAATGAGCTTCGGGGTAGTTTACCGCCACTCCGGCCGCAATTTCTTTCAATAAAGTGGTCTTACCTGCTTTTGGTGGGGACACTACCATTCCTCTTTGACCAAAACCCACTGGACAAAATAAATCCAAAATTCTCGTCGACAAAACCTCTGCCTCAGTTTCCAATTTCATCAATTTTTCTGGATAAATCGGCACTAAATCCTTAAAATCTGGTCGTTTCAAAGCACTGGCCAAATCCATATCATTCACTTTATCAATTCTGGTCATTGCCCAATACTTTTCATTTTCTTTTGGTTTTTTAGCCGCACCGGTAATCAAATCCCCCGCTCTCAAACCATAACGTCGAATTTGCATTGAAGCTATATAAGCGTCCTTTCCGTTTGGTAAAAAATTTGGTCTGACAAAACCACTTCCATCCTGCATTATTTCTAATATTCCCGAAATTAATTCAGTCACCACTGGCTGACTATAACTCACCTGAGGTCTAGCTTGTTGAGGTTGTGGTCTTACTGGGGCTTGGTAAGTTTGTCTCACCGGTTGAATTGGCTGTGAGGTTACCTGGCTTTGCCCTTCCATAGCTTTAGCCAAGGATGGTTTAACAAAACTAACCGCATTATTATTTGTTACTAAAGACTTCTCCCTTTCTTTAAGGGAAGACTTGCCTGCCGGCAGGCTGGTGTCACCGACTTCAGTCGTGACAGAGGGGTTTTGTACTTCTTCTGCTTTAATCAATTCGATTACCGGTTCTGCCTTAATTTCAACTGTTTCAACCACCGGTTCAGTTTTTATTTCTGGCGCTACATTAACATCAACATCTTGAACCACTATTGGCTCGACTTTCTTTCTGGGCATTTTAGGAAATATAAAAAATTAATTATGAAAAACTATAAAAAAATTGGAAAACAACATAAAAAACGGGAAACGTTTTGGAAACAAAATTATTCTATAATATCCCCCAATAAATGTCAAATCATCAAACAAATTCTATAAAAAATTTTGCAGTCACAATTTTGTAGCGATTTTGAGCCTGGGCGACCAGACTCATTTTCCAGCGAAAAAATTCGTGACAAAAAATTTAAATCAAAAAAAATAGGGTTGAAAGTAGCAGACCTGCCCCCTCTGCTACTCTCAACCCTACTCTCAAAGCTAAACTCATCAAAAAAGTCCTAAACATCGGCTCGCACCAATTTGACTTTCTTTTAAATTAGCCTTATTTTAGATGTTGAAGAAACAACAATATACGTGTTCCACCTGCTTTGAGAATATCGATAATGTTGTTTCTTTTTTTGTGTTTTTCAGGTCAAAAATTGAACTAAAAGGCCAATTTTTGCCTTAAAAACCAATCCGCCTAAATGCGAAGCTTTTGGCGGATAATAGTAAATTAATCCCGCCTCTGCGGGATATTTTTTTATCCCCCATCAGCCAAGATCAACAACTTATTGCTGTCTCTTCAATACCTAAACTTTCAAAGTTCTTTCTGTCCTACTTTATACTTTCAACTTTTTACTTTTAACTAAAAAGTTACATCAAAATTAACTTTCCCCCAAGTTTCCCCATTTCCTTAATTTGCTTTGCCCCGTCGTAGCCTTTGGCGAAGTCGGGTTTCTCCGCCCAAACATTCTTACCTTTTTTCTTACTCTTTTCTTTTTTTACTGAGAAAAACTTTTTTATTGTCTTGAGCATTAAAAACAGTATAACTCTTTTCTACCCCTTGTCTATATCCTATAAAAATTTACTCGCCCAAATCTCACTACCCTATAAAATATCTTTTCTAAAAATTAGGTTTATTTTCATCAATTTTAAACAAATTTCACTCATTGTGGATAACTTGAGGATAACTTCACTCCCCTCTCATGTATTTCAAAATAAAATCTGAGGTCATAAATAATAGTCAATAAATTTAATGCAGACAATGTTTTTTAGAGGGCGCCGCCTCTGAGTGGATAT
>CAZCFJ010000020.1:0-3656 GCA_964497945.1 uncultured Gammaproteobacteria bacterium
CCATACTGATCGGACATAGTGAGAGGATCAATAACATTTCCCTTACTTTTGGACATTTTTTGACCTTTACTGTCAGTAACTCGAGAATGCATATGAGCCACTTTAAAAGGAATTTTGCCAGTAGTGTACAAACCAAACATAATCATCCGAGCCACCCAGAAAAATAAAATATCCCACATAGTATCGATAACAGTGGTGGGGTAAAAATATTCGAAATCAGGAGAATGATGACCGTCAGGGCTCCAACCTAAAGTAGAATAAGGCCATTGACCGGAAGAAAACCAAGTATCAAAGGTGTCGGTTTCTTGGAGAACATTTTGACTCTTTTTTTGAGCGTCAGTTTCGGAGAGATAAAATTTAGACCCGACTGGAGCGATTAAGGATTGAAGTCCGGATTTAATTTCTTGATAAGAATTATTTTTGATAAGGTCGGACCATACACCAGTAATGGTTTCGTTTTGGGAATTAATAAAAGTGATATTGATATTGGGAGTTTCGTCGAGATTATACCAAGCAGGAATTTGATGACCCCAAACGATTTGGCGGGAAATAGGCCAATCGCGGACATCTTTCATCCAAGTAAGATAAGATTTTTTGAAACGCTTAGGGAAAATTAAAATTTCATCATTTTTGACAACTTCCTTGGCCTTATCGGCTAGGGGTTTAATTTTGACAAACCATTGGGGAGCGGTAATTGGTTCAATAGGGCGACCGCATTTGTAACAATGACCGACCTCGTGAGAATAATCTTCAATTTTTTCCATAAGACCGGCAGAAGTTAGATCGTCGATAACCATTTGACGGACTTGATTGGGGTAAAAACCGCGATATTTTTCTGGAACATTTTGATTTGATTTACCGTCGTAATCAAAAATGCGGACAAATTCCAAATTGAATTTCTTGCCCATGTCATAATCTTCCGGAGAATGAGAGGGAGTAACTTTGACAGCACCAGTACCAAATTTGGGATCAATAGAATCTTCAAAAATAATGGGAATTTCTTTGTTAACTAAAGGAAGTAAAAGTTTTTTGCCGGATAAATTTTTATATCGAGGATCTTTAGGATTGACAGCCACGGCGGTATCACCTAACATAGTTTCGGGGCGAGTGGTAGCAACAGTAATATATTTATCCTTTTCCCCTACTATTGGGTATTTTAAGTACCAAAGATGAGAGGCAACGTTTTTGTGTTCGACTTCGAGATTGGAAAAAGCAGTACCACAAAAAGTACAGTAATTAACGATTTTTTCATCACGATAAACTAAACCCTCGTCGACCATGCGGTGAAAAACGGCGTAAACACGAGAGATGTGATCTGGATCCATGGTAAATTTTTCCCGAGTCCAGTCGAGAGAAAAACCGAGGCGTTTCATTTGATTCTTGGCGACATCACGATTTTCATTGACGTAATCAAAAATCATTTTGAATAAAGTTTGGCGGTCGTAATCAAAACGAGATTTACCCTGTTTTTGGAGGTATTTTTCGAAAACGAATTGGGTTTCGATACCAGCATGATCGGTGCCAGGAAGCCAAAGAGTAGGGTCACCTAACATACGATGGTAACGAGCCATGATGTCTTCAACAGTAAATAAAGCATGACCGGCGTGAAGCGGGTTGTTGGCGTTTGGAGGAGGAAGAATAATAGTAAAGGGCTCTTTTTGGAGACGGGATTCTTTGGGATTTTCGGGGACTTTGGGAGTAAAGGCGCCAGAATTTTGCCAAAGGTCGTAAATTTGGGCCTCAGATGCGGGGTTATAAGCTTTATCCATGGAAGTATTTTAACACGGAAGCAGTGATAAAATTAGGAATATGACTCAAGAAGAAATATATAAACTCCATCAAAAATATGCTGCAGGAGAAAAGCAAAAAGAATTGTTGGATTTGGTGTGGGGGCATAGTTTAATTGTGAGAGATATTGCCTTACAATTGGCTGATAACTTAATTAAAAAAGGAATAAAAATTGATAGAGAGTTAGTAGAAATTGGGGCATTGATACATGATATTGGCTGTTATGATTATTATAAAAAGGTTAATGATATGCCGTATATTTTGCATGGGTCAAGAGGTTATGAAATTTTAAAAAATGAGGGTGTTAGTGAGGAGATTGCCAGAATAGCAACAATACACTTAGGGGTAGGAATTGTGAAAGAAAATATTGTGGCTAATAAATTGCCATTTGAAGCAAAGGATTATATTCCAATAACTTTGGAGGAAGAATTAGTGGCATACTCGGATAATTTTCATTCAAAAAAAGGACCGAGATTTATGACATTTGAAGAGGCTAAAGAAAAATTGGCGGAATTGTGGAGTGAGTCGCCAATAATTTTTGAGAGGTTTAGAAAGAAGTTTGGAGAACCAAAGTTAAAATAAATATCTAATGTCTAAAAAATAAATAAAATAATAAGATATGAAATTAAATTAATGATTTGCCGGAATAAAAATTGTTTACGGCAGTGAATTGTTTTAAGAAATCTTCTTGAATAGTAGGAATTGGTGCTTGACCGTTTAAGACGACTAAACGTCTTTGATTGAGTACGTCTTGAATCTTTTTTTCCGGATAATCTGGGTTGATTTGTTCAAAAAATCTAACGATAGCCCTTCGACTAGATTTAACCTGTATTCCGATATAATCGATATTTTCACCATTTAGATCAGCAATTAAATCATATTTCAAACGAGTATCTTCATAGCTTCTGTGTGAAGTACTA
Source organism: uncultured Gammaproteobacteria bacterium (assembly GCA_964497945.1). GTDB lineage: Bacteria > Patescibacteriota > Microgenomatia > UBA12405 > UBA12405 > WARW01. The sequence continues at coordinate 2,709 of CAZCFJ010000020.1, forward strand.
ATAATTCGATCAATAAACGGAAACGATCGGAGGGCATTTTTAACATTAGCTACAGATTTCGCTTCTTGTTTATCAGGACGAACTTTTGGAAGTAAATCTAATTGGGATTGAGCTTTTGCCGAATCGAGGAAACCATCTTGGAGTGAATTACAAAGTATTTGAACTCGTTTGATACTTAAACCACGTCGAAACTTTTCTTCTTTTCTTTCTTCTTTTCGTTGTCTTGACAATCTTTCCGGATGATTCATATAAGGGTGTACCTATGGAAATGATAAAATACAAACGATGAAAATGATAGATATTAAAGATTATAAGGCTCTTGAAGAAGCTGCCAAAATTATTTTGGCGGGGGGATTAGTAATATTCCCAAGCGATACGGTTTATATTTTGGCAGTAGACCCGACTAATGAAAAAGGAGTAAAAAAATTGCTCGAATTTAAAAATAGATGGACAGGAAAAGCAGTTTCGGTGGCAGTGTCGGATCAGAAAATGGCCGAAGAATATGTGGTCTTAAACGAAAATAGTAAAAATATTTATAAAAATTTATTGCCAGGGCCATTTACAATTGTGAGTGAAGGAAAACATAAAGTAGCGACGGGGATTGAGGCAGAAAATGGAACTTTGGGAATTAGAATTCCGGATAATAAGTATATTCACGATTTAGTGGATAGGTTGGGTAAACCAGTGACGGCCACTTCGGCAAATTTATCAGGGAGAACGCCAAATTATTCTGTGCAAAGTCTTTTGAGACCATTGTCAAAAAAGAAAAAAGAGATGATTGACTTGATTGTTGATGGTGGAAAATTAGCAAAAAATAAACCATCGACAGTAATCGATGCAACTGAATCGGAAATAAAAATTTTGAGACGAGGAGATTTGATTACCGGAAAAACAACTAGTTTGATTAGCAAATCGGAAAAAGAGACGGAGAAGATTGCGGAATTTTTA
>CAZCFJ010000020.1:3756-13921 GCA_964497945.1 uncultured Gammaproteobacteria bacterium
AAACCCTCCTGTCGATAAATCGACATCCTCCCTTAAAGAAGGGCGGAAGTCTTTAGAAAAAAACTGGAAATTTTTACATATGGATTTGTATAAAATTACGTCGGAAAAAGATTTAGAAGAGATAAAGTTTTTGGATTTGTTTGAAGAAAATACAGTTAGTTGTATTGAATGGCCAGAACAGATGGGAGAGAATTATTTGAAAAAATTAAGAGAAAAGACTAATGTAGTGTCAGTTAATTTTGAATATGTGGATGAGAAAACAAGAGAAATTAGATACTAGATGCTAGATTTTAGATCTTAGAATTAAGACAAAAAACTAAAGAAATATTTTTTTATAAGAGTTTGAAGGAAGAGATGAAGGCTTCACACTCGGTTTTGAGAGTCGCATTACCATTGTGAACACATTGAATGGTATAGTTTTTACTATTATATTGAACATCGACAATGGTTTGAGCGGCAATATCATATCTAAATGATGGTTGACCAGCGACTAAAGAATTTTGGTCAAATTGGCGGTCGGGATGAGTCCAGGCCCATTTATCATTAAGACCAACATGAACAGCAAAATTACCTGAAGATAGGTAAAAAGTATGACGATTACCAGAAGATTCGGTGTCTGAATAAAGTTTTCTTTTGGTGGAATATTCAATTGAAAAACCATCTTTATCGGAAGTAAAGGTTTGGAGAGAACTTGATGAAGTAGCAGGGGTTGGGGTAGCAGTTGGAGTTTTGGTAGGGATTTTGGTTGGAGTAATAGTAACTTTTGGAGTTATTTTACTAGAAACAGAGGCAGTAGGAGTGATAATTGAAGCAGAAGTAGAGGCTGGAGTAATTTCACTAGTTTCTTCTTCGGGTGAATCGGTTGGTAGTAGTTCAATTTTGGGAGTAGTTTCTGAAGTATAAGTGGGGGTTGATTGATTGGTCTGATAAATCTGAAAGAGGAAATAACCACCAATTCCTGATAAAATCAGCAGGACTAAACCTAAAATTATATAAGTACTATTTTTAGTTGACATATTTTATATAGTAATAATACAAATAAATGAAAATATTGGCAATAGAGACCAGTTGTGATGACACTTGTGCGGCCGTTTTGGATAACGATCGAGTACTGTCGAATGTGATTTCATCACAAACTGATTTGCATGCCAAATGGGGCGGGGTGGTGCCGGATATTGCGAAGAGAGCGCATAGTGAAAGAATTGAAGCAGTGATAATTGAAGCATTGATAAGATCAAACCTCTCTGTCGCCTTGTCGGCGACATCTCCCCTTAAAAAAGGGAGAAGTCTTAATAATGAATTTTTAGATATTTTAATGAAAGAGATTGATGTGATTGGGGTGACACAGGGACCGGGGTTGGCAATTGCTTTGGGGATTGGAGTAAATAAAGCCAAAGAACTGGCTAAAAAATATAATAAAAAATTAGTGGCAGTAAATCATATTGAAGGTCATATTTGGGCAAATTTTTTGAAAAATAAAAAAGGGAAACCGGAAAGAGAATTAGAATTGCCGGCTTTAGCACTAACAGTGTCAGGGGGGCATACAAAAATTATCCTGATAGAACAAAACCCTCCTGTCTCGTCTAAAGCTGATGACACCTGCCTGCCGGCAGGCAGGTCCTCCCTTAAAGAAGGGCGGAAGTCTTTAGAACAAAAACTAACTTACACGGTTGTTGGGGAGACGTTGGATGATGCGGCGGGAGAAGCATTGGATAAAGCGGCAAAAATGTTGGGGTTGGGATATCCGGGCGGACCAATTATTGAAAGATTAGCTAGAGACGGAAAAACAAATTTTTTGGAACTTCCCCACCCGTTGGCAGATAAAAAAATATTGGATTATAGTTTTTCGGGATTAAAGACTAGTTTTTATTACAAAGTAAAAGACTGGCCGAAAGAAAAAATTTATCAAAATTTAAATGATTTGGCGGCTACTTTTCAGAATGCAGTATTTGAAACTTTGTTGAGAAAATACAAGCTGGCAATAGAAAAATATCAACCAAAAATGTTGTTAGCTAGTGGTGGGGTGTTAGCAAATTTGGAATTAAGAAAAAGATTGAGAAAGTTGGCTAAAGAAATGAATTTACCAATTTTTATGCCAAGTCATAAGAATTTAAATACAGATAATGCGGCAATGATTGGAGTAGTTGCCTATCAAAAAGCTTTAAGAAAAGAATTTGTTGATGATGTGGATAGTTTAGATAGAGACCCGAGACTCCATATTTAATTACTAATTTTAGTAGGAATAAGATAATTAACCTATAGATTTGTATATTTTAGTATTATAGGTTATAATGTAGGTATATGTATAACCTTTCTGAAGGTATGGATTTGATCAAACGATGGAATCCTGATCCTAGACCTAATAACAATTTGTTGACCAAAGGAATTCCTTCATATGACGACGGAGGTGATGGTGCTAAATATGATGGAAGAATGGAGTGCCTTCTTTTTAAAAAAGACGTTAGACCATCATTATTAAGAAGAACTTTGGGTAAAGACGAAGAAAGAATAATGAGAGGTGAAGGTGTTGAAGGTTTTTTTATTGAAGATAAAGATGAGGAAGTTGATTTTGATTTAGAAAATCTTGAATTACCGGAATTACCCGAGATTGGAGGAATTTTTGTAGAAAAGGCTGAACAACCAGAATTAGCTGTGATTAGTGAAGTTGCTAGTGAACCAGTTATTAAAAAAGTTGGTTTTTGGGAGAAAGTGAAAAATTTTTGGAAAGAGAAACCATTAAAAAAAATAGGACAAAAGGTTAAAGAAACACTATTTTATGAAACTGGCGATGATCAAACTAAAATTCAAAAGAATCTTGAATTTTACAAACCTTTGGAAAAGATCGCTAAAACGATTGTTGATAAATCAGTTGTGGTTTGGAATAAGGTGAAAGAAATATATCAAGAGAAACCATGGATAAAATTTGGACAAAAAGTGAAAGAAGTAATTTTTGATAAAAAAGAAAGAGAAGAATTGATCGATAAATGCCGAGGATATTTTGAAGCAAGAACTAAGAAACGAAAAGAATTGGCAACTGCTTAATTACCTTACAATTTTTTCTCTGGCAAGAATTTCACTAGCGTGTGAGTCTGAGAGATTTTTTGTCAATGAAGCATGAAGGTCAGTAGTCATATCGGCAGTACATTCTGAGCTGATGTGAATATCAGCATTTGGATTAAACCAAGATTTATCATTGGGATCAGCACATAAAACACGTTTGTCTGATGGATTAATTTGAGCGTTGAGAGCAACATAGGGAATCATTTCTGAAGTTTGATAACTTCTGGGGTGGGTTTCTAAATATCTTTTTATGGATTCGTGAGACATAATTTTTTATTATTGTAACATGGGTTGGTCGTCGTCTGAATGGGAATAATATATTTTGATAAGAGACGCCCAGGTTGGTCGTCGTCTGAATGGGAATAATATAGAATAATATATTTTGATAAGAGACGCCCAGGTTGGTCGTCGTCTGAATGGGAATAATATAGAATAATATATTTTGATAAGAGACGCCCAGGTTGGTCGTCTCTACGATAAAAAAACGATAAAATTAATAATGGTGGAGATTGACAATAAAGAAAAATTTAATGATAAATATCGAATTAAATCAACGAGACTGCCATTTTTTGATTATTCTTCAAATGGGATTTATTTTATAACAATATGTACTTTAAATAAAAATAATTTTTTTGGAAAAATTAAAAACGATAAAGTTTTATTGTCAGAAAAAGGAAAAATTGCCAAAAAACATTGGAAAGAAATTTCAAAGTATTATCCACAGATAATTTTGGATGAATTTTGTATTATGCCAAATCATATACATGGGTTAATTCAAATTAAAAATGTAGAGACGACCAATCTGGGCGTCTCTGGTTCTAATTCAGAGATAATTAAGAATAATCTTAAAGAGAAAAATTTAATTGGATTACAAAAATGGAAATTAAGTTTAATAGCAAGAATAATAAATCAATTTAAAAGAACGACAACAATAGAAATGAAAAATAAAAAATTATTTTTTGGCTGGCAAACAAGATTTTTTGATCAAATTATAAAAAATGAAAAACATTATTTTTGGGTTAAACAGTATATAAAAGATAATCCAAAAAATTTTAAAAATGAATAGATTTTAAAACTTAGTTAGTTGGACCACGGCGATAGACAGCCGCCCAAGGAACGAAATTTGATTGGAAAGTTTTTTGATGAAGAATATTGCCATCTTTGTCTTTAACAGTCCAGTCAAAAGCAGTTTTGAGACCAGGAATAGAGTGTTCATCTTGAACAACTTTACCAACAGGAAGAGTGGGATCATCAATCCAAACATCGGGAGGGGCAGGAGTAGAATCCCATTGGCGATAATTGGTAATTTCGGTCTTACGACCATCGGAGGTGCCATAAATTTCGTAGGTTAGACGACGATTGTCCATATCTAAAACACTTTGAATGAGGACATAATGGCCAGTATCATTGATGAATTTAAGGTCGGGACTGGGAATAAAAACAGTAGCATCAAAACCTGGTTTTGAATCTTCTTCATAGTAACTAACACGGTAAGCATGGGCTTTGCGTTCGGTAATATCTAAACCAGCATTTAATATAGCTCGGAAAAAAGTGGTAGAAACTTGACAAATTCCCCCACCAACATCGAGTTCGGTTTTACCCTGACGAATAATGTAGGCTTTGGCATAACCAGCCTCAAGGGTAACTTCTCCGAGAGATTTGATGAAAGAAAAAGTTTCATTTGGAGCAACCAAAATACGATTAACAATGGAAGAACCTTTGGCAATATTTATATTTCTGGTGGCACTGGAATGTTTGAAAGTGGAAGTACCGCTACCAATAAGTTCTTTAATACCTAAATCATTAGCATCGGAATTTTTTATTTTTGGCTCAGAAGTTTGGTAAGAAAGATTAAACTCAATATTATTTTTATCGGAATTTTCAAGATTAGTAAAAGCAGAAATAATATCTTGAGTCAGTTGGTCAGGGTCAACAGCAATACCGTTTTTGGCAGTTTGAAATTCAAGCACTTTATTATTTTCAAATTTAAAAACAGCATCGACGGGATCATGTTTAAAACTTTGGGCGGTGTTTTGAGAATATAAAGAAATTTTGTCTGTTTGAAAGCCATTGTCAAAATCGATCCAGGAAATGAGAATTTGGTCATTAATAGTAACCCGGTCTGAAGGAGTAATTAGAATAATGGATTTACCGATTAATTTTTGAGCCCGGGAAATGGTTTGATTAACTTGATTATCATTGGGGATAGAACCGATGGAATTGACTGGGATAGTAATATTTTCGGAAAAATTGGCATAACTTAGGCTATTAAGAATTTGTTCTTGGAGTTGGCTTTGATCAACACTAAGACCAATAGAACCGGAATTAGTAGAAATTTTTTTGTCCTTAAGAAGGAGTTCAGTGGGAACAAAAGGTTTGTCAATTTGAGAGGCAATGTTCTCGATATTTTTGGTTAAAGAGGGAGAATCATAATTAATACTGAGAGAAAATTCTTTGGGGTTAAAAAAGTACTTGATGTAATTAAATATACCTTCATCGAGACGACGATAAAGAACGTTGCCGGCAATTTTGTCGGTATTGATACTGGCAGAAATTGAGGCGGTAGAAATATCAAAAACTTTTCCCTGATACTCAAGTTTTAAATTTTCAGGTAAAACGAAATCTTGATTAAGTTTATTAATAATTTCTTGGCGAGAAAGATGAGAATAATCTTTGTTTAAAATTTTGGTATTACTGGCACTTTTGTTGTAATTGAGAATTAATGGAGCAAATAAAAGTACGACCGGGAAAAAAGTAATTAAAAAAGCGATTAATAAATTTTTGGCGGTTGATTTCATATTAAAAACGTTTGTCCATAGCTTGATTGGCAAGCTCATCAGCTAATTTATTAAACTCACGTCGAACATCGGTGTATTTTACCGGCAAATTAATTTGGATAAGTAATTGTTGAACTCGAGAAAAAAGAGGTAATAGGGTGGGAGCTTTGACTTTGTAAATTCCCTGAAGTTGGCGAATCATGAGTTGAGAATCAGCAAAGAAATTGACCTGAGAAATATTATATAAATCTTTATTTTTTTTAATCCATTCAAGAGCAGCAATAATACCGGAATATTCGGCTTCATTATTAGTTTTGATACCGAGAAATTTACCTTCTTGATAAAGAATTTTTTTGCCTTCGTAAATTGCTAGACCATAACCAGAAACGCCCGGATTGCCCCGAGAACCGCCATCAGTATAGACATTGATTTCCATAGGAAGATAATAACAAAATCAAACCCTCCTGTCCTGATTGAAGTGGGACACCCGCCTGCAGAAGCTATCGCTTCAGCGATTGCGGGCAGGTCCTCCCTTAAAGAAGGGCGGAAGTCTCTAACTATAAGACAAAACCCACCTGGCCTACGGCCATCCTCCCTTGATGAAGGGAGGGAATTTTTTGTTTAGCCTGCCCATGGCAGGCTGAGGGAAAAAACAAAAAACTAATTAATGCGTCATTGCGAGGAGTTGTTACAACAGTGACGAAGCAATCTCAATGAGATTGCCACGGCCTTCGGCCTCGCAATGACGTGATTAGTTTGTTTTTATTCTAAAAAGAGGAGACAGAACATGAGACTGATGCCGAGAATAATAGAGATTAGTTGAGTTAGAGCAATAGAAATTTTGGGGTCGTGACGATGAAGTTCTGGAGTTAAATCAGTGAGAGCTAAATAGATAAATCCGCCGGCAGTAAGGGGAATAATATATGAAGAAAAGTCGTAATTAAATAAAAAGATAGTAAAGACACCAAGAAAACTGGTGAGGGCAGAAATAAAATTATAAAGAACAGTTTTTTTGATAGAAACTCCATGATGAATAAAAATACCAAAATCGCCTATTTCTTGGGGAATTTCATGAAGAATGACGGCGAGAGTTGTGGTTAAACCAACAAAAGTACTGATTTGAAAACTAGCAGCAATAAGAGCGCCATCAATATAGTTGTGGACACTGTCGCCGATTAAATTGAGAGTAATAATGTGTTTCTCTTCCTGATGACAATCAACTTCGTGACAGTGATGCCAACGAAGAATTTTTTCCAGAATAAAGAAAAGCAAAATACCGGAAAGAATAAAAACTGAGGCAGTAGATCCAGATGGAAAAGAATTAAAGGATTCAGGAATTAGGTGGATGAAAGCATCACCAAGTAAAGCACCGACAGCAAAACTAACTAAAGCAAGGGTAAAATTTTGAAGTTTTTGAGATTTGATAAAAATCAAAAATAAACCGATGAGGGAGATTGAACTAACAACGAGGGTAGATAAAAGAGAATAAATTAGTGGAGACATATGGCTTATTTTACCAATAAAAATTGGATATAGTAACCAGGTATAAGTTTAAGGTATGATATAGATGTGAGTTTAGAAGATATAAAATCACCATTACCGCCGAGAAGGGCAACTATTCCAACTGAACCAGAGCCGGAGATTGAGTCAAAACCAGATATTCCAGAAGAAAGATTGACAATGACAGCAGAGAAAAAAGAGCCGGAAGTTAAAAAGAATAAATTGGATTGGATTAAAAATAAATGGGTAATAATTGGCGCGGCGGTTTTGTTGGCATTAATAATAGGATTAATAATTTTTAGGGTAGTGTCGGGTAAAAATAAAGCCGCAACAGAGGTAGTAAATTTAAATTATTGGGGATTATGGGAAGATCAATCAGTAATTAATACAATTATTAGTGACTTTGAATCAAAAAATCCAGGGATTAAAGTGAATTACAAAAGAGGTCAAAGGACTGATTACAGAACAAGATTGATAGCCAAATTAGAAAAAACTAACGGAGGGACCGAGGATGTTGATATCTTTAGGTTTCATAATACTTGGGTACCAATGATGAAAGATTATTTGGAACCTGTACCAACTGAAACAGCAACAGCAATAGGTTTGGACAATGATTTTTTGGATGTTTATAAAAATGATTTGAAATTAAATGGTAAATGGGTATCAGTACCAATAATGTATGATGGTTTGGCTTTGTTTTATAATAAAGAATTGTTAAATAAGGCAAGTTTGCCGGTGCCAGATGATTGGTGGGAATTGAGAGAATCGGCAATTAAGTTAACTCAAAAAGACAAGGACGGAAAAATATTGGTGGCTGGGGCAGCCTTGGGATTGGCGAATGCTAATGTGGATCACTGGAGCGATATTGTAGGGCTAATGATGAAACAGAATAATATAAATTTGTCCAAAATTTCATCGGCAAATATGGATGAAAATTTGGGAGATGTACTAAAGTTCTATGCATCCTTTGCCAAGTCGGCAACTAATGTTTGGAATAGTTCATTGCCAAATTCAACACAGTTATTTGCTAGTGGTAAATTAGCGTTTTATTTTGGACCATCATGGAGGGTATTTGATATTCAGAATTTAAATAAAGATTTGAGCTATGGAATTACGACAGTACCTCAATTACCAACATTAGGTTTAACTAGTACTGATAGCAGTCAATTAACCAACAACCATTGGGCAACTTATTGGACGGAAGGGGTTAATAGTAAAAGTAAACATAAGGCTGAGGCGTGGAAATTTTTACAATATTTAAGTTCTGCCGAAGCTTTGGAAAAAATGTATACAGCTGAATCGCAATTAAGAAGTTTTGGAGAAATTTATCCTAGAAAAAGTATGTCCGAAAAACTGAAGAATAATGAAAAAGTATGGCCATTTTTGTCAGTAGCTAACAGTGCCAGTAGTTGGTATTTAGCTTCAGAAACAGGTGATGAGGGAGTAAATTCTGATATGCAGAAATATTTTACTGATGCAATTAATGGAATGTCGCAAACTGGTAGTAGTGAAGATACAAAAGTATTGTCGACATTAAAAACAGGTATAAGCCAGTTACAACAAAAATACGGATTGAACAAATAAATTAGATGTTAGATATTAGATGTTAGAAAAATAAGAGAAGAGACACAGAGAAGAAGAAATTTTGGTAAGATTAAGTATGATTGCGGTGAATTTTAAGATTTATGAAAACACTTTTGGTGATGGAGTGTTGGGTTTGGCAAAAATTTGTCGTAAGGTAGCAGAAAAGACCGGAGTTAAAATTATCCCTGTGGTATCGGCATTGGACGCCAGAATGATTAAAGAAAAATTAGAAATGGAAGTGTGGATACAAAATACAGATGATTTTTTTGAAGGGGCAAAATCAGGGTCAATATCCCCGATTCAGGCAAAAGAGGCAGGAATTGATGGAAGTTTAATCAATCATTCGGAATGTCGGAAAAAACCAGGAACTATTAAAAAAATGTTGAAAGCTTGGCCAAAAAAGTTTGTAACAACAGTGTGTTTGAGTACTTTAGGACAAGCCAAAGGATGGGCAAAAAACATAAAACCAGATTTTATTGCTTATGAACCAAAAAGTTTGATTGGAAGCAAAGATAAATCAGTCGCTAGTGAAAAACCGGAAGTGATTAAAAAAATGGTAGAAATGTTTCCTAAAGTACCAATTTTGGTGGGAGCAGGAATACATTCGGCTGAGGATGTAGCAGTGTCATTGAAATTAGGGGCAAAAGGAATTTTGATTTCATCATATATTGTTAAAAACAAAAATCCAGAAGAAAAATTGACGGAATTGGCCAAATGTTTTAAGAAATAGAAGTGTTTTTTTGATTTTAATTAGGGTATAATTTCTCTATATATGGCATCAATAGATAATTTGCTTGTCTCCCTGTTGGTAGATGAGGTAGTCGGTGGGTTTATAGTAACAGTACCGCCGGGTCATGTGGGCTGTATTTATAGTGTATTTCGAGGAGTGTTACGGAATGTGTGGTATCCGGGGATGCATTTTAAAGTACCAATTATTCACAGGGTTAAGTTGTTTAACGCTCAATTGATTGAATATACTGTAGCTAAGGATATTGCGTTGAAAGATAATAAAGAAATCATGGGTGATGAAGTAATTAATGCGGTAACTTCGGATAATAAATTTGTGGCAGTAGAAGCGACAGTTTTAATTAAGTTAGATACTGAAAGATTGCCCGAAATTTGGCAAAATATTGGAGAAAATTTTGTATCGAAAGTGGTGCGACCAGTAACCAGAAGCCGAATTCGAAAAGTGTTGACTAACCATACTTTGATGAACGCTTTGTCGACTGACAGAAGTTTAATTG
>CAZCFJ010000021.1:0-6709 GCA_964497945.1 uncultured Gammaproteobacteria bacterium
TCAAAACTAACAATGGTTGTAATTCTGAATCTGGTCTCCCCTTAAGTTTTCTTGATCTTAAAATTAATGATTACAACCCTATTTCTTGGCTCAAAATTTTAATTCTTGCCCCCATCAAATATTTAATTAATTGGGAATCTTACGATGTTTTAATTTTAGAAATGGGTATCGATTCTGCTTCTTGGCCCAAAAATATGGATTACCTTCTTTCTATTGTTAGACCTAACATTGGTGTTTTTCTCAACGTCAGTTCAGTTCATATGATGTGTTTTGACTCACTCGACCAAATCGCCGCCGAAAAATCAAAACTAGTTAATCAAGCCAAAGTCGCTCTTATTAATCCTCATGACAAATTAGTCGTCAAATACACTACCAACAAAAATATCATTAATATTATTCCAACTAATATTAAGTTCAAAAAATTCTTCCTTCCATCGGTTTATGATATTGGTTTTGGCGCCGCTCTCTCATTAGCTAAACTTTTTAATATTCCCCAAAAACAGGCTATCGAAAATCTTCAAAACAATTTTTCTTTACCTCCTTCTCGTTCTTCAATTCTCAAAGGTATTAAAGACACTACCATTATTGATAGCTCTTACAATTCCTCCCCACTCGCCTGCCAAGAATTATTAAAATTCCTTTCCACTTTTAAAACAAAAAAAATAGCGGTTTTAGGAGATATGAGAGAATTGGGCAAATCCACTCCTTTTGAACACCGCCGTATTTATGAAATAGCTACCAAATCTGCCGACGTTATTATCTCTGTCGGTCCTCAAACCAAAAAATATTTTGGCCCTCAATCAAAAAAATTCACTTATTGGTGGCAGGCTGTTGATTATCTAAAAGATACTATTAAAGGCGGCGAAACCATTTTAATCAAAGGCTCTCAAAACACAATTTATCTGGAAGAATTAGTCAAAACTATTTTATCTGATCCCAAAGATTCCTCAAAACTCTGTCGCCAATCCCCATGGTGGTTAAAGACTAAAGAAAAATTCAAAAACGAAAATCAATAAATCTCACTCTTCCGTTCTACTTTCCATCCACTTTCTTTTCTCTTCACCAATCAAACTTTTTTTATGTTCTCTAATATATTCAATTATTTTCCACTGCTGTTCTATAGTATAAGCCTGAGCACTTCTTGTGTTGTGCTTTTTCAAACTAACTTCCCCTAATTCTTCAGGATCTATTTGGTTTATTAGGTTACTAAGAGTAGCGGGATCTAACCCTAATTTCCTAGCCAACTTACTACACGACAATTCATTTTCTACTGCCTTTGGTATCAAAAGGCCTTGATCTTCGGCTTTTTTAATTATCAAAGTTTGTTGCTCTGGAGTATAAGCCTGAGTAGTATTTGATCCAAACTTTCTCAAATTAACTTCTCCTAATTCTTCAGGGTCTATTTGGTTTATTAGGTTACTAAGAGTAGCGGGATCTATCCCTAATTTCCTAGCCAACTTACTACACGACAATTCATTTTCTGCTGCCTTTGGTATCAAAAGGCCTTGATCTTCGGCTTTTTTAATTATCAAAGTTTGTTGCTCTGGAGTATAAGCCTGAGTAGTACTTGATCCAAACTTTCTCAAATTAACTTCTCCTAACTCTTCAGGATCTATTTGATCAATAAGCTTACCAAGAACTGCCGAATGTACAATCCCTAATTTCTCAGCTAATTTATTACACGACAATTCATCTTTTTCTGCCTTAGGATATAAATACTTCCCCATTCCACCCATTTCTTTTGTTATTTCATCCGGTTTTTTACTATTAGGATTTTTTATTGCCACAATCATTCTCGGCACAAAACCATCCTTCGAATAAACTACTCTCTTCCCCGATTCTGGTGCTTTCTGTATCAACTCATTTAATTCTTCTTTGGTTGAACCAATCAAAATATCCTCAGAAATCCCCTTATCTCTTAAAACTTTATTATTAAACACATAACTTGCATTACCCTCTTCATCACAAACCAACAATGTCCGATCAATTTTCGGTGCCGAAATTAAAAAATAACTTGTTTTTCGCATCATATTATCCTTTAAAATTCCTTTCTTCAAAGTTAACTGACTCTCATCACTTACATCCACCTCAAAATCTTCTTTCAGAATAAACAAAACTGTCTTTACCCGACTAATCATTTTCTTTTCTTTTATTTCACCACCGTTTCCACCCACAATATTCGGGTTATAACTATCAGGTCTAACAATCACTTCTCCAACTTGACCAGCTTTTTTAATTACTCCATTCAAACTTCGAATTTCTGCATCCTTTTGGGCCAAAAAATCCAAATAACTATTCACACTTTCTAAGCCATAAAATCTTAAGGCCGCATTTTCAATTGATTTATCATCCCAACCGCCAGTATTATGACCAGATTTATAATCATCAACTTTTTGATTTAATAAAAAAATCAACTCATTAACTGCATCATCGGCATAATTGTCAATTCTTTCCACGGTCAGTGGTTTATTTAAAATCGGTTCCAAAAATGACTCAGACGAGACTTGTTTTTCTTGTTTTTTTAACTATTGCAACATCTACTGGAATTTCTCTCCTCTCAAACATAATTCATGGTAGCACACTCTACCCTTTAAAATCCCTATCCTTTTTCATTTCTCTTTCAATCAAGTTTCTCAAAAATACTGATTTTGGAATCATTCTTTTTTGTCCCACCCAATCTAAATAAGTCAAAATTTTTGGTGATACAAAAAAATTAAATCTCACATCAATCAAACTTTTAGCTTTTTTAATTGATTCCCAAATAGTTTTTTCTACATTAACCTGAGTATATTTTGCCAAAATTAATTTTGGATCATCCATACCGGCAATAAACACTGGTTCCATTTCTTCCTTATACATGGCAATCACCGGTTTGTTAATTTCTAAAGCTTTACTCAAAATATAGCCCATCGACATACTGTGACCCGAAATTTCCATAATCACAATATCAGCCTTATTAATACATTTCAAAGTTTCGTTGTAATTTTCTTTTTTTGCCTGCGGATCACCTCTCAAATCTTCAACTCCGCTTTTCACCCATCTCCACACTTTATCGCTCACCATTTTATATTCTGTTGAAATTGTTTTATACATCAACGAATAAAGATCTTTATCTTTACCCACCAATCTGGATGAGGCTACAAAATATACTTGCATATCTAACCCTATTGTAACAAACATTTTGTCTCAATAAATCAGGATATTCCCCTCCAAAAGGTCAACTCTTTTTCTCAATAATAAATTCTTTAAACCCTAACCCCTACCCCTTTCCCTTGACAGGGCAAGGGGACAAAACACAAATTTAAACCCTCAGCCTCTCACTATAAATAATTTTTTAAATAAATTTGAAGTCACAATTTTTTGTTAAATAGGTCTAAATTTGGAGAGTAACGACAAATTTTGCCTATTTATCAAACTCCGATTTATCGGAGTGTTTATTTCGTCAAACAACCTAAATCAAGCCAAAAAAATATTATATTCCCAATTTTTCTCTAAAAAATTCCACATCCATTTTTATTACTTCATCCCACGATTGTTTTAAATTATGATCATTCCCTTGTCTCACGTCCAACCTCACCTCTTTACTTAATTTAGTTAACTTATTTTTTAAATTCTCTTGCCATTCTACTTTACACCACACATCACTTGTTCCCTGATGAATCAAAATTGGCGAATTTATCCACTCATAAAAATTATCAATTGAATAAAGTTTACTATCATAATCTTGTTCAAAATCAGCAATTTTTTGTTTCACAATTTTTCCTCCCTCGCTATCATCCATGGTTTCCAAAATACTTTGCGGAAACGGATTAGTCATTGGCGCCCACAACACTGTCGGATAATTTTCTCCAGTTATTTCTAGTACCGAAATCGCAATTTGTCCTCCATTACTATGTGACCAAATTCCAATTTTTGTATTATCCACATAATCTAGTTTTTTCACTGCCGCCATTAAATCCAACACACTCACCGGTTTTTCAAATCTTGCTTCCAAAATATCTTTTGACTCGCCATCAGATAATCCATATCCCAAAAAGTCTAAACTTATGGTTACAAAACCATTTCTGGCCAGTTCATCGGCTGCCTTCCAACTCCCCGACCCTACAAAATAACCTTCCGACTCAGCATAACCCCTTATCATGATTATCGCTGGATATTTTTCATTTACATTGTTATTTTGGAAGACCTGCCTGCCGGCAGGCAGGTTTAACATTCCCGAAATTTTCTTACCATTACTTTCAAAAGTGATTACATAACTTACAAAGTTGTCTTCTTTTTTAATTCCCTCTTTAGCATAAGCCTTAATCAACTTTTTTCTGGTTTCATCCAAAACTTTATTTTCTTCCACAATCTTAATTTCTGATGTTTGCGGTTCTCTCTTTTTTAAGTTTTCAAAATTGTATTGAGCTAAATAACCAGTATTTTTCTCTTTTGGTTTTTCTTGGTTCTTTATTCCATTAAACTGTCCATTCCGCCAACCGCTCGACAATGGTGACAACCAATCGGTCTTTTTATCTAAAATATTTCCCAACTCCAACCCTATTCCTACAAATAAAATAAATATTCCAACAATTTTCAAAATCTTCATCATTATCTTATTCTATAACTTAATTAGTAATTAATAATTTGTAATTAGTCATTAATTTTTATCCTATAATACTTGACAAGTATTCCTGTTTCTGTTACAATTTCCACAATAAAAACTTAAAAAATAAACAATCAATTACAAGCTTTTTGATTTTTTTATTTTAAAAATAGTTTTTCGCACTTTAAGGTTTATCTATAAATGAGGTTTTGTTTTTATTTGGCCAACGGGCCAAAATAATAGAAAGGTGGGATCATCTTGGCAGAGATCAAACCCGACAAGCCCTGTCCAGTGTCCAGAGAAAAACGCCAGAAGAGACGTGAACGGGATCAGCGACCAAACAAGTCCGAACATTCTCGTCCGGCGTGTCCTAAGAATTGGCAAAGGTAAGAAGGAGGCGATCAAAATGTCGATCAAGAAAAAGAAAGATGTTTCATCAGACCCTCGCCAGATTCACAATCACAAGATTCTCGCCGCCGAAACCACCAAACCGGACACACCAAAACCCTACAAGCCGTCCAATCCTACTCGTCGTAACGACGATAGAACCAAGCATCAATCCTGTCCGTAGATAAACCCCATGCGCCCGCAATAGGCAGTTTTCCTTCGGGGAAATTGATTTATTGCGGGCTACATTTTTGTCAAAAAATATCCTATAATTTGAATTTATTTGAAAAAAGAGTTAAAATATCAGGCTTAACAGCAAGCACATTTTACAATGAAAGAAGGAACCGTTCATGGAGTACAATTCGTATCTCACCCTTACCAACGGTCAAAAGAAGATTAATCTAACACTCATCTTCTTTGGTAAGTACATAAAAACCGATGATGAAGCTATTGATCTAGCGTTGACCAAATGCTTGACCAGTTATCCTGACAATCCCTCACTCAAAACAACAACCGCCAGATACGAAAGAGCCGCCAATAATGGATCTCCAAAAGACGTCAAGTTATTTTGGGATGCACTCGACCAACTATCCAACGGTGAGCTCGATGAAATCACCAATATTTTCGAGTTTTCCAGAAAAATTCAACTAGAAGTCTTCAATGACTTTATCATCAACCTTCCATTCAGAACCAAAGCCGGTATCCTTTTCTCGTTCATTAAAACCAAAGATTTTCAGGTCAACTGAACACTTTGGCTTTACCCGCCAAAACAATATTGTCGCGAGACAAAATTGCTAGTAGCGGGTTTTTATTTCTCCCCTCTTGACCATTTACCCCACAAATATTAAAATATCCCATATTTTTGGGTAAAAAAAATAAACACATATTTTGTATCTAATCCCATTATGTCTGAAATACCATTTTATTCATCAGATCTAGCTTTTTTCCACGACCAAAGCCATGGAGATAGTCTCCTCACTAATTTTAATTCCGGTTATGCTATCAGCTCTCGAGAGGCAGAAACTCCCTATTCTCCAGAAACTATCTCTATTGCCTTTAAACCTATAATTGAAATTTTAAAATCAAAAATTACTTCAATTAACAAAGCCAGAATTCTAGAAATCGGTGGATCCAGTGGACTTCTATCAAAATATATTAAAGATCAGGGTGCCAGTGTTACTATGGTTGAAACTCAATCAATATTTATTGAACAAGCAGCAGATCGGGGTATTGATGCTCGACGTTACAACGGTTCAAATTTAAGCTCTGTCATCCATTCATCTGATAGTTTTGATGCCATCATTGCTAATAGAGTTCTTGAAGATATTGTTATGTCGGAATATTCAGCCAAAAATCTTGTCCGACAATCATCGTCATTTTTGAAACCAAATGGTTTCTTTCTGATTGGTAGCCAAAACCCTTCAGCTATTTGGAACTATGCCTTTCTTAAAAATGGTTTTAATTTAGTCCACACTCAACAATCAAATTTTAATCCATATATTAAAGAAGCCCGAGTCTATCAAAAATAATTATCCTTAGACTTTTCTTTTTATTTTTGTTATAATTCCCCATCAACCGAAGATAGCCGGCACAAAAATAAGTCCCGCTGAGGTCAAAACAATCTAATTTTGTTTTATCTGCGCCTCGGTTACCGAGGCCTTTTTCTTTTTAAAAGCCTCTACTTCGGTAAATTACTAATTTAAAAGATAAATGCCAAATCAAGCCAAAATCGATCAA
>CAZCFJ010000021.1:6809-13712 GCA_964497945.1 uncultured Gammaproteobacteria bacterium
TTCGGTAAATTACTAATTTAAAAGATAAATGCCAAATCAAGCCAAAATCGATCAAGTCGCTGATATCACCAGCAAACTTGAAAGTGCTAAATCTTGTGCTTTGATTCAGTATCAGGGTCTCAACGCTGCTGACGTTTCTGCTCTTCGCGATAACGTCCGAGCTGCTGGCGGTAAAATTGAAGTTGTCAAAAACAGCCTTATTTCCCGTGCTTTTACCAACATCGGTATTACTCTCCCTGAAACTTTGACTGGTCCAACCGCCATCACCTTCTGTAACGAAGATGAAGTCAATCCTTTAAAAGAGATTGATAAAGTCAACAAAGATCACGATTTCATCACCTTCAAATACGGTGTCTACGACAAAAAACTTCTCGGATTGGATGAACTTAAAGCTTTCATCTCTCTTCCATCCAAGTCGACTCTTATCGCTCAACTTTTAGGTGGATTAGTCAATCCTTTACAACGTCTTGCTTATGGTTTGAAATACAACCAAACTCAACTTGCTTTAGCTCTTAAAGCTGTTGCTGACAAACAAGAGCAAAATTAATTGTTCATAAAATTATTAAAATTTAATAAAAACAAATATGGAACTTTCTGCAAAATTGCAAAAAATATTAGATTCTATTTCTGAACTTTCAGTTTTAGAATTGTCTGAACTCGTTAAAGGTATCGAAGAAAAATTCGATGTCAAAGCTGTCGCTGCTGCTCCTGTAGCTGCTGCTGGTGCCGCTGCCGCTGGTGCCGCTGCTCCTGCTGCTGAAGAAAAAAGCGAATTTGATGTTGTCATCACTTCTGGTGGTGCTAACAAAATCGCTGTCATCAAAGTTGTCCGTGAATTCAAACCAGAATTAGGTTTGAAAGAAGCTAAAGATATGGTAGATGCTACCCCAGCTTCTCTCGGTACTATGAAAAAAGATGCTGCTAATGATGCTAAAACCAAGCTCGAAGCCGCTGGAGCACAAGTAGAGCTTAAATAAGCTCTAATTGTGCGAACATCCCGCATGATTTTATGAAATAAAATCCATCGGGACGGCGCTCAAGTTGAATTAAAATAAATTTAATTCTTACTTAAACTTTAAACCCCTCCTTTCGGAGGGGTTTTTGGTTTTTCAAAACAAAACTATTACTCCCGTAATACAAATTCATTCAACCCTTTTTCGATCAGTACAGGAATTTCCCCTATTTTTCTATTACTATCTATATTTCTTCTGTAATCACGTATCCATATCTCCTTTATTGTCAACATTGCATCATTCAATATTCTTCTTGATAAAATTTCCGTTTCATCTAACTCAGTTCCTTTCAACCAATTTAACGTATGAGAGATTTTTTTATATCTTTCAAAAGCTCTTATTTGAGCTCCTTCAGTCAATTTCTGGCCAGAAAATCTACCATCAAAAGCTAGTGAATGAAAATGAACACTTCCATCAACTTCATCTAACATTTTTGCTACTAAAGCCAGTCTATCAGGCATCTTCTGACCGTTGCCTTTTAAAAAATCTCCCGCTTCTGAAAATTTCTGATACAAAATAAATTCTCTACCATTAAAAATATTTCTAGCCACTTCCATTTCTTCAGAATCAACTTTATTAGCAATCGCAAGAGAGGCACCCTTTTCTACTGCTGTAGTGTCCGAACCTTCACCTAAATTAATTGCCCTTCTAACCTCAGGCAAATCATGCAATACCAGTATTTCTTTGCACTGATATGTCTCCGTTGGATCATCCATAAACTTGTCTACCATTGGCAATAATCTTAAAATATGACTCCTTACTGTTTCGTTTTTAATAAATCTTGGTGTTAGACCCAATTTCTGGTATCTTTGTATTTCATTAGCTCTATTAAAAATTTCCCTAAGTTCAGGACGTAAAAATTCAATTTCGTTTCCATATTCTCCGCCAAACTGTCTCTCTATGTTCATAATCTACTTTTTCTCCAAAATTTTAAAGTTGACCTTTCTTAACCAACATTTCAATATAATTTCTTAATGCTGGTACCAACAACTCGTTGTTAAGTAACTCTGGTAATTCTTCTTTTTTAACCAATTGTGTTGGATTTAAAAACTTTTCCCCATTTAAAAATTTAACTACACTAACTCCTTGAGGAAGAACTAAATTAATTACTTCCCTAACTTCCAAAGTATTATGTTCCTCATCCATATAAGCTATTCCATGTACTCTGTCAACTTCCTCTCCATCAATTTTCATTATCACTGTGTCTAATCCTTCAGAAGAAACTATACCCATTCTTAAAAGTTGGAAATCATCTATCCCAATATTATCTCTCAAAAAATCCGCATCAATTCTACTCTGTTTATCACCAGTTTTTTCATTTTTTTCTATCAAAGTTCGAAAAACTTCTCCAACTTGTCTAATTTTCTGGCAAACTAAATCCTCTTTATCTTCTTCACCTCTATAAAAGACCAACATTTTATTTTCATTATTAACTCCATCTGATACTACAAGAATAAATTCCTGATTAGTTTCATCAACCGAAGTTCTTGATAATCTCTCACCACACCTGCCTGCCGGACCGGTTAAGCAATTTTTATCAGTAGGAGCAGCTGTTCCACGTCTCATCAAAGACAAATATTCTTGACCATCATTATCTGTAATCCATATCCAAGTTCCACCAGAAATTAACTTCTTCTCTCCATTTCCACTTCTCAAATCATTTACAGTCGGTGAGTTTTCTAAACCATATTCACCTTTTAACTTTTGATCGAATACTACAGTCGGATCAGAAGAATCTACCCGAATAACCACTTCTGAGCCATTTCGTTCCACTCCAGCAGCCTCAATATAAATCTTGTCATAACCAATGCCACCTTCCTCAATTGGATGACGAATTAACTCTGCCGAATTATTTAATCGACCAATTTCTACACCTTTCTCTCTTACTTCCGAACAATTATTATTAAATTCAAACATGAGTCATTATACAATAATCTATTTTTTCTCCAAAAAATCACCCCAACCAATTTTTGTATAAGTTTCTTTACATTCCTTTTCTAACACTCCCCCAATTACCTCTGGTTCATCACTAAAAAATGGTTTAATTGCCGACAAATCCTTGTCTTGCAAAATATTCCATTTGTTGTGTCCTCCCATATTTGGCGACCTCACCCCATAAACTACTTTTTTAAAGTGTAGCTCTCTCATCATAAATGAACACATCGGACACGGTTCACAATTGGAATAAATTTCACAGTCACTCAAATCTTTGGTCCTTAATTTTTTCTGGGCCTTCCTCATCGCCATAATTTCAGCATGACTGGTCACATCATGATTTTTCTCATTGGCATTAGTTACCGCCACAATTATTTTGCCATTTCTGACAATCAGACTTCCAAATGGCGCTTCACCCTTTTTTACCGACTTCTCAGCCAAAGCAATACATTTTTTAATATAATACTCATCATTTTTCATACCACATTATAACCCCATGTTAAAATAAGGTACCTATGAATTATGCAGTCATTATGGCTGGTGGATCAGGGACTCGCCTTTGGCCACTTAGTCGCAAAAACAAACCCAAACAATTTCAACCATTAACTTCAGATAAAACTTTATTACAAGAAACTTACAATCGGGTCAAAAAATTCCTCCCTGATGACCAAATCTTCATTTCCGCTACTCCAGAATACGAAAAAGAAATTTTAAAACAATTACCAAACTTACCCAAAAAAAATTGTATTCTCGAGCCAAGCGCCAGAAACACCACTGCCGCTCACGGTTTTATTGCTAATCATTTACTTCGCCTTGACCCAGATGCTGTCTTTACCACTCTTCCTTCCGATCACGATATTCAAGATTTAGACGCTTTTGTCAAGGCTAATTTAGCCGCTTTTGGTGCTGTTGCAAAATATCCCCAAAAATTAGTTACTCTCGGCGTTACTCCTACCGCTCCAGAAACTGGCCTTGGTTATATCAAAATCGGCGAAGAATTTGATCAAATTAATGATGAAAAAATTTATAAAATTGACACTTTTATCGAAAAACCTGATTTAGAAACTGCCAAAAAATATGTTGCCGATTGGGGTTATCTATGGAACAGTGCCAATTATTTTTTCCGTGCTGACACTCTTATTAGCTGGATTAAAAAATATCGTCCCGCCAGTTTCCAAATCCTCGACAATATTAATGAATTAGTCAAAAAAAATCCTAAAGATCCAAAAATTATTGAAGCTTACAATACTATTGATAAAGAACAATTAGCTGATGCTATTTGCGAACAAGAGGATTTAGAACCATTAGTTATTCCCGCTAACCTTGGTTGGAGTGATGTCGGTAACTGGGGTGCTATTTTTGAACTTATTTCTAAAACTCAAAATAAAAACATTGTTACCAAGGGTCAAGTTATTGATCATGATAGCCACGATTGTTTAGTTTATGCTGACAAAAAACCAATCGCTATTTTAGGTTTGGAAGACATTGTTATTGTTGACTCTCCCGATGCTCTCTTGGTTACTACCCGACAAAAAGCTCAAAATATCAAAGAATTACTTCCCAAAATCGACGAAAAGCTGCTTTAATTTTTAAGTTAACACCAAAAAACCGGCAATGTTACTTGCCGGTTTTTAATTTATCTAACAGATTTACTCTTGCATTAAAGGAATTTTACTTGGATCCAAATTGTCCACAATTTCCTTAATTCCCTCTTCCAAAGAGACTGAAGGTGCATAACCTAATTCAGTCGAAATCTTTTCAATTCCTGCTAATTGTGTCTTAATATATCCCGATTTAATCGGATTCTCAATACATTGTGGCGCAATATTTTTCCCCATAACTTTATTGATAGTAGCCACTAAATCAATCAAGCTTACTGCAGTCGCTGTCCCAATATTAAAAATATTAAAACCATATTTTTTCTCCGACAGCATTCCTTTTTCAATTCCCTGACAAATATCTCGCACATTAGTAAAATCTCTCTCCTGAGTTCCATCACCATACAAAACCGCTGCTTTATCTTTTGCCATACCCCAAATAAATTGAGATAAAACATTAGCAAAGATTTTCTTATGACCCTCATTCAAACCATAAACACTCATAAATCTAAAAGCAATTATTTCTAACCCATAAACTTGAGAATAAACTCTCGACATACTTTCTTGAGAGTGTTTAGTCACTGAATAAAAATTTGGAGGTAAAACAAACTGATCTTCAGTTAACGGAGTTGGATTATTTCCATAAATTGAACTGGTTGAAGCAAATAAAACTTTCTTTGCCTTAATATCTCGAGCAAAATTCAACACATCCAAATGACCCATGATATTGTTTTCCATTGAATCTCTCAAATGGTCCACAAACATTGGCGCCGAAGACGAAGCTGCTAAATGGATTATGTAATCAAAGTCTGTTCCTGCACTTTCCAACTCTGCCCTATTTTTAACATCTCCCTTCACAAATTTAACTTCTGGAACCAAATTGGATTGAACCCCCAAAGATAAATTATCAAAAGCTGTCACATCGTGACCTTTTTTTACCATTAAATTACAAAAGTTGCTGCCAATAAAACCGCAACCTCCGGTAACTAAAATTTTGGACATAATTTTCCTTTATTAAAATAAATAAACAGTTTAAACCCATTATAGCCGCCCACCCTATCTATTTCAACCCTGGCTCATAAATTTCTTAATATTTTCCATTGTTGTCACTACTATTCTTTCTATTGCCTCTTTAGTATTAAAAGCATTGTGCGGTGTGAATACTACATCATCTCTATCCCTCAACATATGGAAACTCAAAATATCCTGCAAATTATCTTTAGTAATTTTTTTACTCATTATTACACTCATACTTTCAACCATTACTTCTTCTTCAGTCACATCCAATCCTGCACCTGCCAAAATCTTATTATTTAATGCCCACACTATTGCTTCAGTCTCTACTACTGCCCCTCGAGCTGTATTAATCAAAATACTTCCTGGTTTCATTAACTTAATATTTTTTTTGTTAATCATATGATGAGTCTCCGGAATCGCCGGCACATGTAAAGTTACAAAATCCGCATTCTTTAAACATGTCTCCAAATCGACATATTTAAAACCACTCTTTTTTTCTAATTTTGGGTCTCTATATCCGTCTACTCCTAAAACTTTCATTCCAAAGCCTCTGGCGATCTTGATTACGTTTTGTCCTATCTTTCCGCAACCAATTACACCCAATGTTTTTCCATACAAATCCACCCCAGTCAAACCCTCTGGATTAAATTCTCCATCTTCTACTGATTGATGAGCCACTACAATTTTTCGGCTCACCGCCAACAATAAAGCAAAAGCATACTCCGCCACCGTGTTCGATCCATACACTGGGACATTAGCCACTATCACTCCATTTTTTTTACACTTATTACAATCAATATGATCCATCCCCGTCGACCTAGTCGCTACCATTTTTAAATTCGGCAATTTTTCTAAAGTTTTCTCATCAAAAGTCGAATAAATAAATGGCGAAATAATGTCATAATTAGCCGCCAACTCCAAATTATCTTGAACTTCTTCTTTAAATATACCTACTCCAAATGTATCTAATCTACTAATTTCTCGTTCAATAATTTCCTTTTCCCAACTTTTAACTCCAAAAAAAGCAATTCGCCAGTCAGCCTTTGGCTGATTATTATCCTTAGTCATAAATAATTTTACCTCATTTAAACCCACCTGTCCTTCGGACATCCTCCCCTTAAAAAAGGGAGAAGTCTTAAAACCCTCACCCTGCCATGGGCAGGGTAAAAAATAATTCCCCTCCTTTTTTAAGGGAGGGGTTAGGGGTAGGTTTTGTTTTGATTCTTGACACACTAATATCCAATGTGATTAACTGAATACAGTTAACCATTATTTTGATACAAGAGGAGCCACCAAATGGATATTCAAACTGAATCACAAGACAAACTTGTGAAACAATC
>CAZCFJ010000022.1:0-12644 GCA_964497945.1 uncultured Gammaproteobacteria bacterium
AGCGCAGCTCTGTGAAAGCTGAGGTTGTCGGTTCAAGTCCGATATACCACCCCAAAAATGTTAAGCTGTTTCCTCTATTAGAGGACTCTGTTTATCAATTTTCCTCTCATCCATCAAAAATGTATAAATCCTTGACCAGTGATCATCAATATCATCGCCACCTATATGATTCATATTCCTTATATTTAAGGATTTCCTAGCATCCAATCGATTAAGTTTAAAGTCTTTTTTCCAAGCATCATCACTACCAATATCACCCACCCAAATATAAGTTGCACTTGTATCCTCTCTACCTTCCGCAACAATATACATATTACCCCCAAATTCCAACTTTAAAGCGTAATATTTATCAAAACTACTTTTACCTTCCTCTGTTCTAGTTATGTATATTTTTACTTTGGCAGCATTATCTCTATCATATTTCATAAACATCCTTGCCTCTCTAAATAATTGATTCACTTTCCCTATTCCGAATCCTTTTCTTTCCTCTCTTTTTGTATTGGATTTATTTTTACCCACAAACTCCCCAGTCTCTTCATATCCATCACCATGTGACAACATTTCAAAATCAACTATCTCAACAAAATCACCTCTAATCAATGGCGCCGAAACCAACTCCTCTTTCTTTTTTTTAGAATCTGTTTTACTCTCTTTTAGTGGAGCCGTCCGATCTTTAACCAACTTAACAAATTGTCTTGTTATAAAACTCCTAGGACTTTCAATATATCCGCCTTCCTTCATAATTTCTAGTTCATCAATTCCATAACCTAATTTTGAAAATATAGTGAAAGCAACTTCAGAAACTTCTCCATGTCCTAGACTGATACCATCAGGAGTCGGTACACCTAAAATATCAGATATAACTCCAAACACCCCATATGCAGGATAGCCATATGATTCTAATAAACCTTCTGGTAAATCCAAACTCTTAAGCAAATCTCCAAAAGCCAATACATCCGTATAATACGAACTATAACTATGAAAATTTCTAGTTTTACGATATTTATCATAGGCATACCATGATTTACTATATTCTTTAAACCTTCCTTCACGAAATTTCTCCCCCATTGCTAAAGTAACAGCCGTATCAATTTTTTTATAATCAACATCCACCCCATATTTTTTGCAAAAATAAAACATCTCATCTCTAACATTTCTAAGACCTAAAAAACTGTCGATCTTATCTAACTTAACACCTAAAGAATCAACCAACTTATTAAAGTTAACACCAATCAATTTACTAATTACTTTTTCAACCACACCATCAATACGACCATTAAAATTTTTCAATTTCTCTAACCCGGATAAATATTTAGTCATCGTACCAACCCGATCATCATAATGTTCTTGTTCAATACCATTGCTATCATGTCTCCAATATTCAAAAAGATGAGAAAAATTATATTCTATATCACCACCTAGTATCTGCTCTAAGTTACCATTAACACGGAAATTAGATTGGTCTGCTAAAAAACTAAGCCCAGATAAGTACTTTAATTTATCTTCATAATTAGAGAACCCACGAAACTGCTCAGCAGCAAAATTAGAAACCGTATCAGATCCAAGATCAATAAACAAAGCTTTTGAATATTTATCTAGCAAATAACCGCCAGAATTAATTTTTGATTCTCTATCCTTGTCAGACCATCCCTCAAGTTGAGAAAAAATAAAAAACATATTAACCAACTGTTCTTGAATTTCAGTCGGACGTTGATTTGGAACCAATTGTCCTGAACTATCTACCGATCTATATACAAAATTATAAAGTTTTTCTCCCATTACCTCTGACAATGAAGTTCCATCAGGATATTCTCCACCCGAAATCTTCATCGCTACACGATGCAAAACATCACCTGACGATAATTCTATCTCTTTACCACTCTCAGTTGTATATAAACGCTTTTCATCAAAATATTTAAATTCCCTACTCTGCATTTCTTTTATTTCCCGAGTCAATGCTTCACCAGACAATCCACTATCTGGCTTCAAAACATTGACAGGCTCAACACCGATACTTCTAACCACTTCTTTGTCTACCATGCTACTATGTTATTAATTTATAAATAAAATATTATATCACCTACTATAAATTCACGTACATTAACGCAAAATTTATTTTCAGTTGATCATCTGTTTCAGTTCTATTTTTCCCCCTATTTCTACCCAACTTTCCTCTGTCTCCACAAATCCTTCAAATTCCATCTCCGGCTCCAGACAAACATATTTTTGATCATAAACTCTCTTTCCATTTTCTTCTTTAAATCCTGTCCAAAGTTTTGCTAATTTAAGATTTTCTACTTTCCAAATTATTGGTTTCTTATTTGAAAATTCCAAAATATTTTCTTTTTCCAATTTTACTTCTGGATTAGTTTTAAAACCATCACTAATATCCACCCCATTTAATTTAGTCCCCTGCCAACCAAACTCTGTATCCCAATAATTGTGCATTGCCACATTAACCCTTTTATTTTCTGACGAATTATTTTTGACCTCAATAATTTGTTCAAATTCTTCATTAATTAAAAATTTTTGCTTTACCAACAAACCATCAATTTCGTATTCTATTTCTAAACTATTTTCATTTTGTGTTATCAAATTCCAAACCGCATTTCTAAATGGGCCATGGAAAATAAATCCAAATTTTTCTACCCCTTCATTAGCAAAATTTGGTACACAAATATGGGTGTTCCCTTTTTTACCATCAATCCTCTCAAATGTTCCTAAAATTTTCTGACCATTTTTAACTAAATTAACAATTCTCCCCCCGTCCAAATCAACTTCCAAAGTCCAACTATCTTTCTCTATTTTTACTATATTCATAAACTCATTTTAGCAAAAAATTTGACTTTCCCTAAAATACGGTTAAAATAAAATTAATGTCATACATGACTTTATGTTTAAACCATCATCACGCTAACCTCTAGTTGGCGGATTTAAACATATCTTGACCCCGCCAACCGGCGGGTTTTTCGTTTTTTAAGGACTAAATTTCAAGTCGCAGACGCCGAAATTTTGCCTAAAGCACTTTAAAATTCTTTTGTCTTTTTTCTTAATTAGAAATTAGTAATTAGACATTAGAAATTTTTACCTGGTGGTATTAGCTCAATTGGTTAGAGCGCAGCTCTGTGAAAGCTGAGGTTACCGGTTCAAGTCCGGCATATCACCCACAAAAACTTATGAAAAATAAAATTAAATTTATTAAAAACCATTGCCATACCGTGGGCCCCAAAACCACGGGGTTTTTGGCCGCCTAAAACTTTTTTATTATTAATCAAATCCCCGCTTCCCGCGGGGATTTTTCGTTTAAAGAAAAAACAAACGTTCTCGCAATTTATTTAATTAATAAAAATAAAATGAAAGAAATGATCAAAAATTTAGAAATTGATAATAGTTCTGATAACTATCAATTTAATATTATTAAACCTGGCGGCAACGACACCTGTATTATTACGGATAAAGTTAACGACCAATTAGAAAGGAAAAAACTCAATGATTTAATTATGGGTAATTACCCAAATGTAGAACAAGTTGGGTTTTTATCCGACGGTCAACTTAATATGGCCGGTGGTGAATTTTGCGGTAACGCTACCAGAAGCGCTGCCTTCCTTACTTTAGGAGGCAAGCCCGGAGAAATTAAATTAAAAGTATCTGGTGTCACAAGTGAATTGGTTTGTGGCGTTAATCAAAACCTTGAAGCCTATGCTCAAATGCCCATATATCCAGATCCAGAAAAAATAACCCCAATCAGACAACCAAATGGTTCATCTGATTTTCTAGTCGAAATGGAAGGCATCTCTCACCTAATTACCTTCAATACTGCATCAATTAATGATTTATCTGAAGACGAAATCAAACAAATCGCCAAAGATAGAATAGTTGATTTAAATTTAGACAAGTTACCAGCTGCCGGAATAATTTTTACCCAAAAAGAAGGAGACTTGTACAAAATCACTCCAGTGGTTTATGTCAGAGACATTGACACATTATTTTTAGAAACTGCCTGTGGCAGTGGCACCACAGCCTTAGGTTTAGTTTTATCAAAAACAACTAACCAATCAGTTCGCGAGGTGTCAATACTTCAACCGTCAGGAATGGATATAAAAGTTTCTGTTGATTTTGATGGTCAAAAATTTAAAACTGCTTTTATATCAGGTAGAACTGAATCACTTTCTTCAGGAGAAATTTACCAAGATTCAATTATTAAAGAAGTTTCAAATCAGAATGAATTGGATATTGCCTTTAATCAAGGCTTAATTGATTTATATATAAACGTCTTTAGCCAACCACCATATGAAGAAAAATTTTCCCCAGAGGAGGTCAAAGACTTCTTCAATGACTATTTAAATTCAGGGAAAATATTTGTTTGCCAAAATCAAAATGAAATCATTGGTTTTAGTGCCTCAATACCCCTTTCTAAAGAACCTACTTTGTCAGAATTATTAAGTAGCAAAGGTATAAACACAAAAGATATTACCTATTTTGCCGAATTAGGAGTATCTGAAAAATTCAGAAAAAAAGGTATTGGCAAAAAACTAACGCAATCACTTTTAGATTCTACTGGTAATCAATCAGCCATACTAAGGACATCGGAAAATAATATTAAAGCCATATCTCTCTACCAAAAAATTGGCTTTCAAAAATTACCTGTTGTTCAAGAAGTAAGTCAAATGAGAACTAATGGCGAAACTGTTTCTGATCGTCGTGTATTTTACATTTTCAAAAAAAATTATGATAGTCAAATATAAAGATTTAATTAATATAAAAGTTAGTGATAATAATGAAAGGCTTGTCTCGTTTCAAAACTTTTTACTTAGACAAACTGTTGTCAAAAAACTTAAACAGGTTAATCAACAACTTCAATTAATAAATCCAGAATATTCTATTCAAGTTCAATCAGGATTCAGAGACATGTCAAAACAAATAAGTATGTTTAAACAGCAACTCAATCTTATTAGTCAAAAACGTTTCTATCCTAATCCAATTGAACTTTACGAAAAAGTTCACCAATACATTGCTGTTCCATCAGTAGCCGGACACCCTACTGGTGGAGCTGTTGATTTATTAATCATAGACAAAAATACTAATCAACCAATTGATTTTGGTAGTGATTACTTGAATTTTAATGATCCAAATATCAAATACTTCTCAAAATCAATTAATAATCAAGCAAAAGAAAATAGAAAAATACTCCGTCAATTGATGATGCAAAACGAATTTGCTCCATTTGATGGCGAGTGGTGGCACTTTTCTTATGGTGACCGTGAATGGGCTTTTTATTATAAAAAACCATACGCCATCTATAACCAACTATTTAAATGTTAAAATTCAACTATGAATCAACAAAATACTCAAACCCTCAAGGGTTTTCGGGATTTTTTACCCTCTGACATGTATATCAGAAATTACGTCAAAAATACTTTGACTGAACTTTTTGAAACTTGCGGTTTCCAACCATTGGAAACCCCAGCCCTTGAATATTCTTCAGTTTTAAAAGGTAAATATGGCAGTGAAACCGATGATAAATTGGGATACTTCTTTAAAGATAATGGTGATCGCGAAGTTGGTTTACGTTACGATCTCACCGTTCCTGTCTCCAAAGTTTTGGCTATTTATAGTAATCAAATTCCTTTACCTTTTCGTCGTTACCAAATCCAACCAGTTTGGCGCGCCGAAAATACTCAAAAAGGCCGTTACCGAGAATTTATCCAATGTGATATAGATATTTTTGGCACCACCTCCCCTATTGCTGACGCTGAAATAATTTCTATTATCTATCAGGGAGTCAAAAAATTGGGCTTCAAAGACGCCACTATCAAAATTAATAGCCGAGTTGTTTTATCCACAATTTTATCTCAGAGTGGTGTTACAGAACGTCAAAATTATGTACTTCAATCTCTCGATAAATTAGACAAAATTGGTGAAAATGGAGTAAAAGATGAGCTCATCTCCAAAAGCCTTAGTGACAGTCA
The DNA here is from genome assembly GCA_964497945.1 of uncultured Gammaproteobacteria bacterium. GTDB lineage: Bacteria > Patescibacteriota > Microgenomatia > UBA12405 > UBA12405 > WARW01. The sequence goes on from CAZCFJ010000022.1 coordinate 5,970, forward strand.
AATTAATCAAATTTTCAAATATATCAAACAAGCTCAGCCAGACGAAACTCTTCAGCAAATTTTAGACATATTAAAAGACTTTGGTTTACCTCAAGACTCTTATGTTTTTGACCCAACTCTAGTCCGTGGTTGTGATTATTACACTGGTACTATTTTTGAAGTTCAAGTCCCCGAGGCCAATGGTTCTATTGGTGGTGGTGGTCGTTACGATAATTTAGTTGCCACTCTTGGTGGTCCTCAAATTCCCGCCGTTGGCTTTTCTTTTGGTTTTGAAAGAGTTGTTGATGTTGTTAAAGAACTTCAACTTTTACCCAATAATCAAACCGACAAAATTAAAGTTTTAGTTGCTAATCTTGGACCCGAAACTCAAACCAATATTATCAAACTAACCTCAGCTCTTCGAGATAATAATATTTCTTCTATTATTTATCCTGACAGTGACAAGCTTGGAAAACAAATTAAATATGCCCTAAATTTAGGTGTTCCCTATTTAGTTATCATTGGTACCGATGAAGCCAAGAATAATCAGATTACTCTCAAAAATCTAAATACTTCAGAACAAACAGTAATTTCCCTCCAAAAACTAATTGAAATTATTCAATAAAAACCACTAAAATTTGAACCATAAAAATGACAGTGATTTTTGTATAAGATATAATTAACTATATGGGTGAAATAACTTCAAGTCCAGAAAAACCAATAGATTTTAAGGCTCCAGTTTCAAAACCAAAAGTAATAGAAGTATCAAAAAGTCCAACCAGTGGAGCATCTCTAATCAAAAAAGAAGATGGTTTATATTACGATGAATATACCGGTACAAGTTTTGAAGTTAATAAAGAAGGAAAAGTAATCGAACCACCTAAAAGCCCGGACAGTTTGGGTAAATTAGTCAAAGGCGAAGACAATTTTTATCATGATCCATATGGAGGCGAAACTTATACGGTAAACCAGGAAACGGGGGTAGTGACTGCTCTTCGGGATCCAATGAGTGGTGGAAAATTAATTCCAAAAGAAGATGGTACATTTTTAAGTGAATCAGCGGGGGGAACTTTTACTTTTTATAAAGAACACTTTGTGCCATTGTATGTGCCTGACACCACTCTTGAACCCGCTCATATAGAAAATGGTAAATTAATTGGAGATAAAACAGGTAGATCGTTTGAAATCAGCGAAAAAGGGGTTATTTTAACACCAGAAGAAATAGAATATCAAAGAATATCAGAAGAACAATTAGAAAAATTAGCCACCGCATTAAAAGATGCTGAAGAAGAAGTTAACCGATCAATTTTAGAAAATATGGCAAGTTTAGGAAAATCTCTAGAAAGTACAACTAGAGAATCTCGTTTAATTGGCGAAACAAGTGAACAATTAGATCAAAGAATCAAAACAGTCAAGAAACAACACGATGAACAATTAAAAGGCATAACAGAAAGATATTATTTTAAACTTCATCATATTACCAAGATTTTGGAACCAGAATCAACAATAGAAACAGAAGTAAATCCAACCCAAGAAACTACACCGGAAGTAATTATAGAACCAATCCAAACACCTTCAGCCGAACCAGAACCAGATATTAAATTATAATTAATTCAAATATTTTAAAAGATTAACAATCTGTGTTAAAATAAACCCTATGAAACAAGGAATTCATCCACAATATTATTCTGATTGCCAAGTCACTTGTGCTTGTGGCAATAAATTTACTACCGGTTCTACCGTTGCCAAAATTGACGTTGACGTTTGTTCAAAATGTCATCCATTTTTCACCGGTCAACAAAAATTCGTTGACATTAAGGGAAGAATTGATAAATTCAACGAAAAAATGGCCAAAGGTAAGGCTAATGCTGATGCTAAGACTGCCAAAAAAACCGCTAAAAAATCAAACTAGCTACTCAAAAGCCGTCGAAATCAATTTTGTGATTCTGACGGCTTTTATTTTATTTAATTTATTTACTTTATAACTTTATAAACTTTCTACTTTAAACTTAATTATGCCTACCATAAATCCCAACATTGCCATTATGGAATTCTACCCCGGTCCGGGTGGTCAGGAAGCCACTATTTGGGCTAATGATCTTATGAATATGTATGTGCGTTATGCCAACAAAGTTGGTTGGAAAGTTTCCCAAATCGATGACCATGTCATCCAAATTTCCGGTTTTGATGCCTACAATCAACTCAAACACGAAGCCGGCACTCACCGAGTTCAACGTATTCCTATCACCGAAAAACGTGGCCGAATCCAAACATCTACCGCTTCTATCGCTATCATGCCCCAAATTGAGTCTAAAGAGATTAATTTTAGTATGGATGATGTCGTTATTACTGCTTCCCGCGCTGGCGGCAATGGTGGCCAAAACGTCAACAAAGTTTCTACTGCTATTCACTTAGTTCACAAACCAACCGGGTTAATGTTTGATGTCCGCACTGAACGTTATCAGCAACAAAACCGCGAAATCGCCCTCAAACTCTTACAAAATAAACTTTATCAAATGGAGGAAGAAAAACGAGCCGCTCAAGTTGCCGGTGGTCGATCCAATATCAGTCAGTCAACTCGTGCTGACAAAATCCGTACCTACAATTACCCCCGTAATCAAATCAAAGATCACCGTATCGACAAATCTTTTAACAACCTTGACCAAGTCATGGCCGGCTATCTCGACGATTTATTACTCGAGCTCACCGTCCTCGACCAACCAGTTGAAGAAAAGAAAAATTAAAGTAATTAGTTTTTCTTTTCTAGTTTTACCTCTACCTCTGTCTCTGTTTTATCTCGAAAATATTTCACTTTAAGACTGTCCCCTATTTTTTTCTGGTTCACTATTCCTGCAATCGAAGTATCTTCAGACTCAGATAATTTTTTACCATCAATTTCCGTAATAATATCTCCAATTTTTAATCCGGCTTTTTCTGCCGGACTATCTTTTACTATTGCTTGGACATAAGCCCCAACTGGCACTTCATTAAGCAATGCCGCTTGTTTAGAAATCATCTGATAAGCCACTCCTAAATAAGGTCTATCAAATTCACCTGTCTTTCGGAAATTGTCTACACTAGATTTAACTAAATTTATTGGTAAAGCAAAACCAATGCTCTGACCATTTTGAGATATGGCCACATTTACTCCAATTACTAAACCAGCCGAATCGAACAACGGTCCTCCAGAATTACCCGGATTTATCGCCGCATCTGTCTGAATTACATCTTCTAACTTTTCACTTCCCACCCCAATACCACCAGCTGTGATCCCTCTTCCCAAACCCGACACTACCCCTTTAGTCACCGTTGATCTAAATTCACCTAAAGCCGTTCCAATCGCAATCACTGTTTGACCTACTTTTAATTTATCCGAATCCCCCATATCCACCGGAGTTAAACCAGTTTTATTTACCTTCAAAATCGCTAAATCGTTTACCGGATCACGATAAATATTATTTACCTCTACTGTTTCATCTTTACCGATCACTACTTTATATTTTGCCGCCTGGTCAGATACTACGTGTTTATTGGTTACAATTAATCCATCACTACTAATAATAAATCCAGTTCCAATATCTTGCTCTATATTTTCTGTTTCAAAATTTGCCTGTCCACCGCCAAAAAGTTGAGCAAAAATATCCGCCGTATTTTTTACCACGTCCTTATTTATTGACACCGTCACCACACTTGGAGTTGCCTTGTCTACTACCCTAGTTGCTACCGATTCTTCATCAGTCACCTCAATTTTATTTTGAACTAAAACTCTATTGTTTAAAAATTTTTTCGCCAACAAAAACCCACCAACTCCCCCACTACCTAAAAGTAATAAAACTATTAAAAAAACCACTAACGATTTAATCTTTCTATTTTTCATAAAATAATTAAACCACTAACATTAATAAATTAATAATTTCCAAAACTTAAATTAAGCTGAAATTATTGTAACAAAACCTCCATAGCCTTATTAAGTTGCACATCTACATTCGGATCATCACCAGATTTTACTTCTACATCAGGAGTTATCCCTTCTTTATGAATATTTTTACCACTGGGTAACAACCATTTAGCAATAGTGATATGTAAACCACTACCATCTTTAAAATCCTTTGTCTCTTGAACTGTACCTTTACCAAAAGACTTTTCCCCTACCAATTTTGCCCGACCATAGTCTTTCAGAGCTCCGGCTAAAATTTCCGAAGCTGAAGCACTCCCTCCATTAATCAATATTACTAACTTATCATTCAATAAATTTCCTCTGGTTTTATCTACCGTGTAATCTTGTTTACTTCCATCAGATGAGGCTTGTGTCACCACTATACCCTCACTCAAAAAATCCGAAGCTGCCATCACACTTGCCTGTAAATACCCACCCGGATTACTTCTCAAATCCAACACAATTCCGCCATAATTACTGTCTTTTTCATTTTTAATTTTCTCCACCATTTCCGGCCATTCATCAAATATCTGCTCACTAAATTTATAAAATTTTATCCACGCAACCTTTTTCCCATTAAACTCCTTCCACTCAAATTCCAACCCCGGAATTTGAATATCATCTCTTTTTAAAGTCACTTCAAAAGTCCCCTTTTTATCTTCCTCACGATACAAAGTCAAAGTTACCTCTGTTCCTTTTTCACCTCTAATCAATTTAACCGCTTCTTCTAAACTTATTCCCGTTGTATCTTTATCCACTTTATTAGCTTTATCTACGATTTTTAAAATTAAATCTCCCGCCTTAATTAAAGCCTTTTCTGCCGGACTTTTTGGAATTATCGTCATTGCTGCCAAATTTTTATCTTTGTAACCCAAAGAAATCCCCACCCCGGCAAATTCTCCCGCCAAATCTTCATTAGCGCTTTTATTTTCTTCTGGTGGTAAAAACATTGTATATGGGTCATCTAAAGCAGCTACCATTCCTTCAATCGATCCATACATCAGCGCCTTATCATCCTTAATTTTATCTTTCTCCAAAAAATCTTTTGACAAAGCATCTCTTACCTTCCACATCAATGATAAATCAAATTGATTCCCTTCTGGTAAAGTTTGATTTTTTTCTCCCAATTTATACCCAATCGCCCCCACCACTACTATTAAAGCTAACCCTAAAGCTAAATTCCTGATATTTTTCAAACGCATCATTTATTCTATCACTATTAATAATCTTCCCACTCTAGAATTTACCAAAATACTTCTCTCTTTATCACCCGTTTTCATTAATTCATCCCAATCTTCCATTGTTATTTTTAATACCGGCAAATTAGATTCTATCTCTTCAATATTTACTGACATTTTAGTTACCACTGCTGAAACTCCGACTACTTCTGCTTTAAGTAAAAAAGTTTTTGATAAATTATTGGTAAACAAAATTCCTCCATTAATTACTGGGGTTAAATCTTTTAAATCATTGATTTCGTTTATCTTTCCTTTTCCCCATGACTTACCTTCAACAATTCCTTCACCTTTAAATTCTTTCGCCTCAAATTCTAGAACAACTTTATCTTCTTCAATTTTGGATACAGTACTTGCTACCGGCGCTTTTATTTCTTTTTCTTCATCTTCTATCCTTTCAATTTTTAAATTTCCAAATTCATCTATCCCCAAGAAATTACCACTCATCGGAAAGCAAATTTTCTTTGGAAAAATTCCACCAGTTAGACAAACTAAATCACCATTATTTACCCAAGTATTTTTAAATTTTTCATTTAATTTTTCCAGATTATCCTGGCTCATCTTTCCAAAAAAACTAGAAAAATTAAACGACTCAATTATTTTTCCTTTTACTTTAGCTACCACCTGACCTTCACTAACTTTTTCCCCTTGCTTAACCAAAAACTTAACCTCACCGACTATTTTAATAATCCATTTAGTTTTAGTCTTTTTCTTCATAACTACTAATTATAACCAAAAACCCCTCCATTACCAATGTAATAGAGGGGGTCAAATCCTGAGCAATGTCGAAGGATTACTGCGTTACAAATGGCAATAAAGCCAAATGTCGAGCCTGTTTGATTGCTTTAACCAATTTTCGTTGATGTTTAGCACAAACACCAGTATATTGTGAAGCTAAAATTCTACCTCGAGGTGACAAAAATTCACTGTATTTTTCATAATCTTCCCATCGTGGAAGAGTTTTATTTTTACAAAAAGAGCAACCTTTTTCTCGGCCCTTTCTTTTTGCAATCAACAAACTATCTTTTTTACTTTTTTTCATCATAATTTATTAAAAAGGCATTTCTTCGTCTTTTTTTGCTTCTTCTGGAGCACTAATATCATCTGGAATAACAATATCCTCGATATTACCTTCAGTCTGACCAGTAACTTCCATTGGAGCCTCACCAGCTAAATCAACTGGCTCGCTATGATCATTATTACCTTTATTATCCAAAATGATCATATCATCGATAATAATTTCAGAAATTTGTTTTTTATTATTTTCTTGATCAACAAAATCTCTATATTGAATTCTACCTTCAACATAAACTCTCCTCCCCTTTGATAAAAGCTGAGAACAAAGTTCAGCTAATTTATTCCAGGCTACAATTCGATGAAATTGTGCATCTTCTTTTCTTTCACCTTGTTTGGTTATCCAAACTCTATTAGTAGCTACTCCAAAAGATGCTACCGCCATACCACCTGGGGTATATCTTAACTCTGGGTCACGAGTTAAATTACCAATTAAAGTTACCCTATTCA
>CAZCFJ010000023.1:0-11556 GCA_964497945.1 uncultured Gammaproteobacteria bacterium
AAATAATCTTTTGGAGACAGGTTTGTTTTCGTTCATAGTTATGAGTTATTATAACCTATGATTAAATTTGAAGTACTGGTTTTGGGCCAACTTGAGACAAATTGTTATTTGGTTTGGGACGAAGAGACAAAAGATGGATTAGTAATTGATCCAGCGGATGATGGAGTGGCAATTTCAGAGGAATTAATAAATAAAGGAATAAATTTGGTAGGAGTAGTAATGACTCATGGACATTTTGACCATTCTTTGGCGGCTTTGGATTTGAAATTGATGTACAATGTACCGGTTTATATAAATTCTAAAGATAAATTTTTGCTCGATAGACAGGACGAAACTGCAAAACATTTTTTGAAAATGGATATAAAGACGCCAAATATCTTGAAGATTGATAAAGATTTAGAAGAAGTTAATGAAATTAATTTTGGAAAAAGTAAATTAGAAGTAATTAAAACTCCAGGACATACGCCTGGATCTGTATGTCTTTATAGTAAGGAAGATAATTTGTTATTTTCCGGAGACACTTTGTTTAAAGATTTACGAGGTAGAACAGACTTTAAATATGGATCAACCAAAAAGATTTTTGAAAGTTTAAGAAAATTGATGGAATTACCCGAAGATGCCGATGTATTTTCTGGCCATGGAGAACCGACAAGTATTGGGAGAGAAAAAGAAAGATACAGTTTCAAAAATTAATTATTTTTGAGATTGTTGATAGTTTCGTCGAAATTATTGATATGGTCTTGTTTGATACTTTCGAGAAGTTCGACTAAAAGACTGTTCATGTACTGTTTAACTCCTTCGGCTTGCTCTGGAGTAAGTTTTAACTCTTGAATTAGTTGTTCGATGGTTTGCATTTGGCTAAATTATACCATTTGACGTATAATATTGGCCATCAGTACCCCATCGTCTAATGGTAGGACACTACGCTCTGAACGTAGTAATTGTGGTTCGAATCCATGTGGGGTAACAAAAGTCTAATGGCCCGCCTTCGCAAAGCTACGTCGGGTAAATAGGACACTACGCTCTGAACGCAAGAATTGTGGTTCGAATCCATGCAGAGCAACAAAAAACAGGAACGTTTTATTTGGAGTTTTTGTAGAAACTTAGTATTTCTGGATAAATTAGTGGTATTTTTTCTAAAATCTTTACGTCTGATTTCATTTCGTCATTTTTTTGTTTTATTTGATTTACCCTTTCTTTATCTAATCCTAAGTCAGTCCACATATTAATAAGATCTTGGGGAATTAATTTATCTTTTTTATAAAGATCAATAATGATTTGATTATATTTTTTTATTAATTCATTTTTTTCATTATTAGGCGCTTTGGTATATTCTAGACATTTTAAATAATTCTTTATGGGAAACTGAGACACATCATACATATCTTGAAATATTTTTAAATTTGTTCTTAATACCCAATGTTCTGGCGATAATTTACTTTTTTCATCTTTAAAATTATTTAATAAATCAGGAAAGATATTTTCAAAAACTTTAAATTGGATTTTGTCACAGATTAAATGGACGAACCAACCCTTTTTAAAATCATTGTCCTTGTAAAAATTATTATTTAAGAAATTACTATTATGAGTTGCTTCTCTGTCAATTTTAGTAATATAACGACTATCGGGGTAAACCGTTCCTGATATATATTCATCAAGATTCTTGATATTAAAATTCTTTTTAACATCTAGAGCAAACCTGATATGAGTTGCTAGAAGTGCCATAATGTTGATTATAACCTAATAATTTTTGCTAGAATAGGTTGTGTCAGAATTTAAGTTTAAGAGTGACAAGTATAAGAAAGTTAGGGGTGGATATTCTAGATTGTTAGATATTTCTTGTTCTAGGTGCGGACAACATTTGTGTCTTTATCAAAAAGATGGACCGGGTTTATTAAAGAGAATGTATTTGGACAGAATTTATGAATCAGATAAATATTCTGGACTAGAAAATCGACCATTAAAATTAATTCCAAATTTGGTTTGTGATGGTTGTGGACAGACAATTGGTATTCCTTATATTTACGAAAAGGAAGATCGATTAGCTTTTAGACTTTTTGTGGGTGAAGTTTCTAAAAAAATTATTAAGTCAAAATAAAAATATGAAGAAAAATTTTATGGAAGTTATTCTGATTGTTTTACTAATTGGGGTGAGTGGAAGTTTTGCCTATTATTATGGAAGCCAAAAGTCTAAAGATAAAACTGATTTGATTATTGAAGCGCCAGAGAAATTTATTGAGACAGTGTCACCGACAGTATTGCCAACAGAAACGGTAACTCCAACAACAGAACCAACGTCGAATTTGCCTAATGGATGGCAAATTTATACTAATAAGCAATATGGTTTTGAGATTTCTTATCCGGAAAAGTATAAAGTACTAACTGATAAAGAAAGTATGTATGGTTGGCCAAAAGCAGTGGCATTAATTTTTGGCGGCGGACAATCGTATGATCTGGCAATAGAAGTGTGGAATAGTGAAGCGGAATATCAAAAAAAATATGACAGTAGTTACAAAAATGTGACAGTAAAGAAAATTGGAAATTTTTATATTACTTTAGTGAATACAAATTACGATCCAAAAGTAGACGAAATAATCAAAACGTTTAAGGAAATTTAATTTGAGGGTTTAATATGATGTAAATGGATTTTGAAGACGAGAAATTAGATATTTATTTTGTAGAATTATCGACTTGACGCAGTTTGACGGGGTTAATTGTACTACTGAGGTGTTGTAAAACATTTTTGGAAGTATCACTAAGTTGAACACACCCTTCTGGTGGAATTCCGTGAAACCAAACCCCATATCGGACACTGTAATCTGACTCTGGTCTGCGATCAGTAAAATCTATATAAGGGCCACAATGCTCTTCATCTCCATATTCTATTAGTAAGTTTAACGCGGTTTTTTCTTTATTAAAGTATGGTTCTCGGTTGGCTGGATTTTCTGGATTATTAGACATATTTATTTTTTAATATAATTAATTTTATATCTAAATTTGATTAAATAATAGACATTAAAACTTAATGTGGGATAGATGGGTTTTTTCAAAACCAGAGATAAGACGTTTTTTGGTATCAGGAACGAATTTTTGATAAATAGAAAATAAACCTAACCACTGGCTTAAATTTAGTTCTGTTGGTTTAAGAGAATTTACTTTTAGCTGGTGATTAATTTTTTTGAACTGATCGTAAGAAAATATTTTTTTATAAATTTCAAAAATATTAGGTTTCCATTGATTAAAACCAAAGATAATAAAATCGCGAAATTGTTGGTAATTTCTTGTTTCTATTAATGGTTTGTTTAATAAAGTAAATTTAGTAAAAACAATATTTACCTGAGGTTTGGGAGTAAAGGCGGTTCGATCGATATCACCTAAAATTTCGACATCATAAAATGGGGCAACTAAGATAGCATCCTGATTATTAATATCGTCAAATAAAGAAAATTTTTCGGCGGCTTCTTGTTGGAGAATTAGATACATCTCAGTGGGTTTATTGTTTGACTTAAGAATTTTATTAATTATAGGAGCAGTAATTGAAAAAGGAATATTAGAAAATATTTTATAGGGTGTTTTAGGTGATGACCACAAAAGAAAATCAGTATTAATTAATTTAAAATTTTTATTTTGAGAGAATCGGTCTTGAAGTTCATTAATTAAGTGACGATCCTTTTCGATAGCAATGATCTGACAACCAAAATCTAATAATTTTTGAGTAATAATCCCCTTACCCGGACCAATTTCGACGACAATATCGTCTGGTGATAGCTGACTTGATTGAATAAGTTGAGAAACAAGTTGGGGTGATTTAATGAAATTTTGGGAAAAATTCATAAAATCTTAGCCTTGTTGTTTGGCTTTTTCAGCCATAACATTACTGACGTGGAGAAGGCTATCAAAAGTGCCAGCATCTTCCCATAGAGTGTCAAAAATATTTACTTGTAATTGACCTTTTTCTAAATAAGTTCGATTGATATCAGTAATTTCAATTTCTCCGCGGTCAGAGGGTTTAAGATTTTTGGCAATATCAACAACTTTATTATCGTAAGTATAAAGACCAACAACAGCATAATTACTTTTGGGAGCAGTAGGTTTTTCTTCAATAGAAATAGCTTTCATATTTTGATCGAACTCGACCACACCAAAACGTTCCGGGTCAGCAACTTGTTTGGCAAAAACCATGCCACCGGATTTAAAATTATTAATTTCAGAAGAAAAGTCTTGATCGAAGATATTATCGCCCAAAATCATGGTGACATTGTCGTTACCAATAAAATCAGCCCCAATAATAAAGGCATCGGCTAAGCCCCGAGGTTCTTTTTGGACGGCATAACTAAAATGGGCACCAAATTCTTTACCATCACCCAAAAGATTTAAGAAATGACCAGAATAGTCAGGAGCGATAATGATAAGAATATCCTTAATACCGGCTTTAATTAGGGTTTCGATAGGATAAAAAATCATGGGCTTATTGTAAACCGGAAGAAGTTGTTTGGAAGTAATGGCAGTTAATGGACGGAGACGAGTGGCACGGCCACCAGCAAGAACGATACCTTTCATAAAAATTTCTAATGTCTAATTTCCAATGTCTAATGAAATAATTAGATATAGATATGCTTATTTTACAATATTAAAACTATTTTTTCTTATTTTTCCAAATGAACTTGTTATACATAAACCAGTTATAAGGAAGGACTAAGAAAACAATAATAACAGCGAGGTATAAAGTTTTATGATCTGGTCCAAAAATTAGCTCAGCGATAGTGCCAAAAATACTCTGAATAATGATGGCTCCAATAGAGCTAGCATTGAATTGGAAGAATTTTGACAAAATTTTTCCCTGACCAGAAATTTTTTGACTTTTAAAAGTCCAGGCATTATTTAAAATAAAATTACTGATAATGGAGAGTTCAGCCGAGAGTGTCCACGGCCAAGGTGCGCCCATAAATTTAGAAAAAAGATTGAGGAAAATAGCGTTGACCAAAAACCCGGTAAAACCAACTGTACCAAATTTAAGGAACTTTTGGGTAAATTCATCTTGCCAACGAAGTAGGAAAGCAACTCGGAAAATATCTTTAGCGGTTTTGGCTTCGATTTTAGATTCGCCAGCATTACGAACATGGAACTGGAGGGGAACTTCTTTGAACTTAGCGCCCATTTTGAGAGTTTCAAAAAGAAGTTGAAGTTTATAACCAAAACTGCGAGTTAATAGACGACTGTAGTCCATATCCATTTTGTCAATAAAACCTTTGACACGGGTGACTTTGAGACCAGTGGTAGGATCAGTAACTTTGAAAAAATTCTTGAATGGGAAAAACATCATAAAACGAGCAGTAAATCCGCCAACCTCAGAGAAAAAGACTCGTTTGAAACCCCAACCCTTGGGATTGGAACCACCTTTGATTTTGCGAGAACCAATAACGTAATCGTAACCGTCTTCCATAGCTTTTAACATGACAGGGATAGTTTCTGGAGGGTGTTGAAAATCACCATCGAATTCAAAAACAAAATCGGCTTTGAGTTGTTCTATGGCATATTTGAAACCTTTGAGATAAGCGGCACCAATACCATCTTTACTGGTTTCGGTATAAAGGAAAGTATTAGAATATTTTTTAGCTTCTTTTTCGACAACTTTACCAGTACCATCAGGAGAATTTCCATCAACAACCAAAATTTTCATGTCCCAATCTTGAGTTAAATCATTTTTTTTATTTTTTATATCAACAAAAGTTTTGGTATTAAGGTATTCAATCATTCGGCCAATATTGTCGGCTTCATTATAGGTAGGGATAACGATAACAGCAACGGATTTTTGGGTTTTTGTTGTCATATATAAGATCAGTATATCGCAAAATGTTAAAATAGGCCTATGAAAATAGATGTATTGACATTGTTTCCAAAAATGTTTGAATCCCCTTTTGAGGAAAGTATTATAAAACGAGCGATTAAAAAAGGTTTAGTGGAAATTAAAACGCATAATTTACGCGATTGGGCAATTGATGATTATGGTTCGGTAGATGATAAACCGTTTGGAGGAGATGTGGGAATGCTAATTAGAGTTGAACCGGTTTACAAAGCGCTTGAAGAAATTTTAGAACCCAATCTCCCCCTAACCCCCTCTTTGACAAGAGGGGGAGAACAAAATTCACTCATTGAGAAAACTCAAAAAAGCAGAATAATCATGATGTCGGCGAGAGGGAAAAAGTTTGATCAGGCAAAAGCAGAAGAATTGTCTAAATTGGAAAATTTAGTAATATTGGCTGGTCATTATGAAGGATTTGATCAGAGAATCAGTGATTATATGGTTGACGAAGAAATATCGATTGGTGACTATGTGTTGACTGGCGGTGAATTACCAGCGATGGTATTGATTGATTCAGTAACACGATTATTACCCGGTGTTTTGGGTAAAGATGAATCGAGCCAAACAGAGAGTTTCAGCCAGAAGCTAATTGAAGGTCAGATGGTCAGACCTATAGAGTATCCTCAATACACTAGACCAAGAGATTTTATGGGGAAAACTGTTCCAGAAGTTTTATTGTCCGGTGATCCAAAAAAGATAAAGGCTTGGCAAACAGAACAGGTCAAAAAAACGATAAAGTGAGTAAAGTGATTCCAAAAAGAGCAATAATTAAATACTCAATAATAATTTGTAGACTCAAGTCGCCGCGTTTGTAGTGATGATAGAGACTCCAAAAAAAATAATTAGCGGCAGTGAGATAAACGACGATTCTTTTACCATGAGCATCGAATGGAGCGAAGAAATACAAAATTAAACCAGCCAAAAAAATAATACCTAAAACAAGGTATTCTAAAGGTTTTTGCCGAACTTCTTTAGGAATAATCATAGTTTAAAAAATTACCCCCTGTTGTTGATAAAGAATAAATAAAAGAATAACAACCAAAAAACCAATATGACCAACGGTTGAACCGGTCATACGATGAATACCATACTTGAGAGTGATATAGCCATCAATAAATAAAACAGTAATGATGAGACCAAAAATAATTAAGCCAAAAATTTTATTAAGAGTGAGTGGGTTAATATAATTTTGTTGGTTTTGAGATAAGACTTGGGATTCAGATGTTTGAGGAGAAATATCAACAACTTTGTTTTGTTCGTCATTAATGACAATTTCCTCAGAAGTAACTGGTTTTTTAGTTTCAGTCTTTTTTGGTTCAGTAATAGCAATAACTGGGGTGCCGAAATGTTGAACGACTAAGGTGGTTTTAATACCACCTAAAGTACCATTAACAACTCCAATACCAATTTCCTGATATTTTGAATTAATAATATTTGCCTTGTGTGTGGGTGAATTCATCCAGGCTTTCATTAAAGAATCGGTGTCATAAAAATCACGAGCCAGATTTTCACCAGCAACCGAATATTGGTAACCAACGGCTTTGAAAAAATCCCAAGGAGTAGTGCCAGACGGTGAATTGTGAGCCCAATAATTATTAGCAAACATATCCTGAGCTTTTTTAGTAGCTGATTGAGATAAAACAGAATTGTATTTTAAAGTAGTTAAACCAAGGACAGTTCTCTGATTATTGGTTTGATCAAAAACTTTTTGGGCAGTAATTTCTGAAGAATAACCTAAAACGCCAGGTTTAACCAAACTGAGATATTTAATGAAAGCTTGATTAAGAAGATAAACACCAACCAATAAAACCAGAAAACCATTTTTGAGAATGGTGGCACGAAAATTATTTTCTTTTTTGGGTATAAAAAAATGGGACCAATGACGTTTCACAGTTTAAGTATATAAGAAAAGTTTGATTTTGAATTAATTTAATTAAAGGAAACGTAATTTGATATTACTCGCTGATATTCGAAGCCGGATTTTTGGTTAAGGTCTTGATTAAAACCTAAAATATTTAAATTAAATTGACAATTAACAGACTGCGTTCCTAAATAATTAGGGTTGAGTTTGAGAGTAACTAGCCAATCAATAAAATTTTGTTCCGAATTGAAAGAATCGACTAAACTAAGATCAACTAATTTACCTTGATAGATTGTTTGATTATTTTTTGACAGATTAATGTCTAAACTACGACACAAATTATCGTCGCCGGATTTTTTTTCAAAAAAAATTTGATAGTGTAAGTTTGATTTACCCTGATTTTTTATTCTGAGAGTATTTACTTGATAGCCACCCGGAAGAATACTGTCAATATTAAAAAGAATATCAGCAGTAGATTCATTGGTGGTTTTTAATTGAGAGAAATCTAAGGTAGTAGCAGAAAATTGATTATTTTTGATTGATTTAGTAAAAACAAAATCAGCGTTAGTAGGTTTGATTAAAATAAGACTAAAAATTAGAACTAAAAACCAAATCCTGGCCATAAAAATTATTGAGTGACAGTTTTTTTAATATTTTTCCTTATTTCTAAAAGTTCCTGATAAACAATCAACGAGGAGGGAATGATAATGAGGATAATTAAACCAGGAAGACTTTTAACAAACATAATAAAATAACCAATTTTAGGAATGGTAAAAAAAACTTTTCCGAGAACATCTGAAGTTTTAATTGGGTTTTGATCAGTGACAGAATTAGCATCACCTTTAGTGATAAATGAACCGTCGGTTTCTTTTATAATCCGATGAGTGACAGTAAAGTTTTGGTGGGAATTAAAAGTAATAATATCGTTTGATTGATACTTAGAAACCGGTTTAACAATAACCATATCACCAGTTTTGAGAGCTGGTGACATAGACCCTGATTGGACTAAAAAGATTTTATAGTTACCAGGAAGATTTAACTGAGATAAAAGGAAAAAGATGGCTAAGACTATTAAAATTAAGGTCAATAGCCATCTTAAAAAATTTATAGCCGAGGACATAAATTAATTTATGACTTGCTGAAGATTGAAGTTTAAGTCGAAAGATAAACTGTCACTTTGAATTTCATTGCCATAATCTCCTGTTTCAAACCACTCTATTTTTAACTCAGATTCTTGATTTGGAGCAAGAATAAAATTATTTTGGTTGTTTGACCAATAAGTTTTAAGGTTATCAATACCCACTGAAGTTAAAGGAAATGTTGTTTTTAGAGTGTTATCTAAATAAAGATTGACACTGATTAATTTACCAAGTTCCCCTTGACCAGTACCTGGATTATCGCAAGTTTGATCGACTTCACTTTCTGGAGTGTTACAACCATTTTCGTTATCCATAATGTTTGATAAATCAGCAATAAACTGCCCAGGTAAACTACCGGTATTTTTGAGTTTCCAAATTTTTTGACCAGCAATTTCTCCAGTGCCTAAATCAGAAATAATAAAAGGCTCAACTTGTTTGTTTTGAGAATCACCAACCTGTAAATCAAGAGTACCAACAGTAAATTTATTACCCGAGCTAATTTTTCTATCGGAAAAATAAGCCTTTGTTAAAAGAAATGAAAAACTGGTAATACCAATAATTAAAGCTAAGCTTAGAAATATTTTTTTCATAAATCGTTTTTGAATGTATGTAACAGATATACATTTAAACGATTTTTGCGGCCTGAGTCAAGACTTAAATTTTATTTTGATCTTGGGAAAGACAAACTTTACAAAGAAGAATCCGATTAAAACGCCAAGTAGATCAATTAAAGTATCAGTGAATTTTGGTAACCGACCAGGAGTAAAAGATTGATGAAACTCGTCACTGACACCATAGAGGTAAGCAGTAATAATGGAATAAATATTTCGATTTAGAGCAAAATTAATTAAAACAAAAAGAGTGGCGTACTCAATGAGATGAAAAGTTTTTAAAATTAAAAACCGGTACCAATAAGAATTGCCACCAATACCAGTAGTTTGACGAGAGGAAAAATAAAAAATAATACCCATCCAAATGATGGCGGGGAGAAAACGAATTATTTTTTTCACTTCTTAAGTTTACTAATAATTAAAGGAGAAGTCAGTAGTGATCCACCAGAAATAATTAAAATTAGAGGAAGATAGTTTTTTTGGGTAGTATTGGTAATATCATCACCTAAGACAGATCCCGTGGGTGAAATGGTGGGTGTAAGACTAGGCGTAAGATAATTTGATTCGATGGTTGGCTCAATAATGGCCGATTCAGTGGCAGTATCAGATGAAGTGTATTTACTTTGATCTGGAGTTGGAGTTGGACTAGGGGTTAGAGTGGCAGTAGGAGTGGGAGTATTAGTTGGGGCGGTATAACAAGAAGTAACATTAACATAACCTTTAGTAATACTGGCTTGACACCAACTGTTATTAACTAAAGACCAGGAATAATCGAGATTATATTTATTATTTTCATAGTTTCTTTGACTAATGGTTTGACCGGAATTATTGACCAAAGTGATAGTATCACAATCATTATTTAAAAAACCAGAAAAATCATAGGTAGTATAACTTTTGGCCGAAATAATTAAATCTGGAAGTGATTTGGTATTTGAAGAATTGTCAACTAATTTCCAACCAGTAAGTTTGACTGGATAAGAATTATCATTATATATTTCTGCCCATTCTATGGAAGAATATGGCATAAATTCGGTAAGACTAATACCAGATGTTGGATTGGTGATAGTTGGATCGGGGGTGGGAGTGTTGGTGGGAATAGATGTTGGTGTTGGGATAGATGTCGGAAGATAAGTCGGTGTAGGTAAAACACAATTATTACTATTGTTTGGAACTGCTTGATCTTTGCTTTGACTGTCGGAATAAGTTAGTGCGTCAATTAAAATTCCTTCAGTATTGTATAAATTTATGGTGTCGCCATTATTATTGAGCCATCCAGAATTGCCAGAGTAGGAGTATGTTATTGCTTGGTTAGAATTTTTAGATAAGCAAATATTTATATATTTTCTGGTTTTTGAGGAATCTTCAAAATACCAATTTTCTAATTTTATATCCTCACTAGAATTATTGGTTAATTGAACCCACTCTGGATTAGAGTCAGACGAAAAATCTGTTATTTTTATTGATATCTCGGCGAAAACGGGTTTAGATAAAAAAAAGAAAAGAATAAAAAATAGTAACGCCACAAATTATTTTAATAAATTTTAGGAAAGTTTGGCGAGAGCAATATCTAATTTTTTGAGAGTTGATTCTTTGACCAGAGCCGGAAGACAATCGACAACTGGAGGAGTAAAAGTAGAACCACAAATAGCGACACGGAAAACCATAAAAAATTCACCAACGTTCCAATTATTTTCTGTGATTAAATTAGTGATTCTGTTTTGAATATCAGAAAATTGGGATAATAATTCTTTGGTTTTAATTAACATGTCTTTAGCTAATTCGGGAGTAGTCCCCTTTTTGAGTAATAAATCTTTGTCATAATCAACATCTTCAAATAAAAATTTAGCTTGAGTTTGAAGATCAGATAATTTTGTAATTCGATCTTTGAGAACTGGAATTAAAATTTTGATTTGATCGTCGGTGGCTTGAGGCAAAAATTTTTTGAATAGTTCAAATAATTGATCGTCGGTTTTTTGGCGAAGATAGTAGCCGTTTAAGTAATCTAATTTTTTGCGATCAAAAACTGGAGATTTTTTGTGAAGATGCTCAAGACTAAAAGCTTGAACAAATTCTTCTAAGGTA
>CAZCFJ010000024.1:0-3800 GCA_964497945.1 uncultured Gammaproteobacteria bacterium
ATTTTTCTTAGTTTAATTCTTTTTGAATTTTTAAAACTTTTTGTCAAAGAAAAAAAAGCTTATTGGTTAACCGTTTTATTTTTATTTTTTCCAGCTCGTTTCTTCGTTTTACGTTCTGTCGGTGCCCCCGAAACTTGGTTCTTAGCTGGTATTATTGCCTCAGTCTTCTTTTTCAAAAAAGACAAAATTTGGCTCTCAGCTATTTTTGCCGCTCTAGCTCAAACTTTCAAAACCCCAGCTGTTTTATTGGTTTTATCTTATGCTGTCATCGCCATTTATGAATTAGTTAAAAATAAAAACCTGCCTGCCGGTAGGCATGGACTAATCCCTGTTGTCAAAAAATATTATCCTTATCTATTAACCCCGATAACTATTTTAGGTATTTTTTATCTTTATTATCTTCAAACTGGAAATTTATTGGCCTATTTTCAAAGCGGGGATAATTTTCATTTAAACTTTTTGCCATACTTAGTTTTTATCAGCACTAAATCTTGGATCAATACTATTTGGCTCGAGGACATTATTTATATTTTTCTTATCGCTATTTATGGTGTTTATCGCCTTCTCAAAAAATATAAATTTGATATCATCGCTATTTTTCCACTAGTCTTTCTTTTAGCTACTTTATTAGTCGCTCATCGGGATATTAGTCGTTATATTTCTCCTGTCTATCCGTTTTTATTCCTTGCTTTTCAAAAATTTCTCAACAAAAAATCTGTCAAAATAATCTTTTTACTTTTATTACCCGCCATAGTTTTGTATGGCATCAATTTCATCTGTGGCAACGTCGCTCCAATTTCCGACTGGACCAACTATTTATAAAAATAATTTCCTCCCTTCATCAAGGGAGGATGGCCGAAGGCCAGGTGGGTTTTAAGATATATAAAATTTCCCGTCCTCTTCTGTCAATAAATCTTTCATCAACATTAATGATAGGGTAGTCGAAATTTCGGTAATATTTCTCTTTGTTATTTGACACAATTCGTCACTAGTCATAGCCTCGTTTTCCACCAAATCAATTATTATTCTCTCTAAGTCATTTAAATTACTATAATCCTTAAATAAATTTTCTTGAGTCGGCATAGCAATTTTATCTTCAAAAATATCTCGTGGTTCAGTCAAAATTTTTGCCCCGCCAGTTTTAATTAAATAATTTGTCCCTTCCGAAGTTTTAGAATTTATTGGCCCGGGTACTGCCAAAATTTTTCTTTTTTGTTCCATTGCTAATTTAGCCGTAATCAAGCTGCCGGATTTTATTCCCGCTTCCACAATCACTACACTAGTATTAGTCAATCCGGCCACAATTCTGTTCCTCTGAGGGAAACTCCACACAGTTGGTTTAAAATTTGCCTCGTATTCCGAAATTACCACTCCGCCAGTTTTTAAAATTTCCGTATACAATTTATCATTTTCTTTTGGGTAATATTCATCCAAACCACTACCCAACACCGCAATTGTTTTTCCGCCCAATTCCAAACACTTTTGATGAGCCTCTGTGTCTACCCCATACATAAATCCCGAAATTACCGTTGATTTTTGAAACACAATTTCCGGCATGATTTTTTCTACTACACACCGACCATATTTAGTTATTTGCCGACTACCTACGATCGCTGTTACTTTTTTAAATAATTCACTTTTCCATTCTCCTCGATAAAAAAGTTTTTCCGGACAATTCCTAACCTCCTGCAAACACTCAGGAAAATCTTTTTTCTCCACAAAGTTTATCGGCCACTTCTTCCACTCATTCATTTTGTTTATTAAATATTTTTTAATTTCTCCCTTTCATCAAAGGGAGATACGGCGAAGCCGAGAGGGATTTAATATAAATTTTCATAATGTTTTATACTCTCAACCGTCTTATCTCCGTTCAACACTATACACACCGCATCAATTCTATACTTCTCAAAATTTTTTGCCGTTTCCTTTTCTAACACCAAAAATGATTCGGCCACTCGTCTGACTTTGGCTAATTTATTTTTGTTAATCATTTCTTCTGGACTTCCATATTTATCGCCAATTTTCAGTTTTACTTCCACAAACACCAACCAATCTTTATCCGACATAATAATATCAATTTCACCCAAAACATTAGAATAATTTGACTCAATCAATCTAAAACCTTTTTCCTTTAGAAACTCCCTGGCAATTTCTTCCCCCTCTCTGCCCTTTTTATAGTTTTTTGTTTTATCTTCAAACATAATGTTTTACTATTAGCTAATTACTACTAGCTATTTACTCATCGGACTTTACTCTATATTGCAATGCCTCCGCAATATGATTTTCTTTTATTTCATTGCATTTATCCAAATCTGCAATTGTTCTGGCCACTTTTATTAACCGAAAATAAACTCTGGCCGATAAATTAAATTTATTTACTGCCTGTTTTAAGAGTAAATTTGCCTCTCCTGTCAAATTAGCAAAATCTTTTAAATGACGATTTTTCATATCTGAATTACAATGAACGTGTTCTAAATCTTTAAATCTTTTACTTTGAATTTTTCTCGCTTCCATTACTCTTTTTTTAATTGTTTCCGATTTTTCATTATGATTATCTTGATTAGAAACCATCAAATTATTTACATCCACCGCCGGCACCGTCAAATGTAAGTCAATCCTATCCATAATCGGTCCAGATAATTTTTTTCTATAATTCAAAATTTGAAAAGTACTACACTTACATTCTTTTTTTGGATCACCCAAATACCCACACGGACACGGGTTAGCCGCCGCAATCAACATAAATTGGGCCGGGAAAGTTACTGATCCTGCCGCTCTAGAAATATTTACTAATCCATCTTCCAATGGTTGTCTCAGTGCCTCCAAAGAATTCCTTCCAAACTCTGGAAATTCGTCTAAAAATAAAACTCCCCTGTGAGCTAGTGATACTTCACCCGGTCGGGGATTACTACCACCTCCAATCAACCCTACTTGAGAAGTTGTATGGTGTGGTGATCTAAATGGTCTTTGACGAATCAATGATCCGCCCGGTGGAATATTGCCAGTAATTGAATAAATTTTTGTCACCTCTAAACTTTCTTTTTCTGTCAAGTTTGGCAATATTCCTGGTATAGCCCGCGACAACATTGTTTTGCCTGATCCTGGTGGCCCCATCATAAACACATTATGACCACCCGCTGCCGCAATTTCTAACGCTCGCTTGGCCTGTTCTTGTCCCAATATTTCTGCAAAATCGAACTCCGGCGTAATGTCACCCAGTACTTCTTCAGTCTCTACTTTTCTCAATGGTTCAATCAATTTTTCTCCACTCAAATGCCTAATTAAATTTTTTAAATTATCTACCGGATAAACTTCTACATCACTCACCACACTTGCCTCATTGGCGCTCATCCGAGGTACAAAAATTTTCTTAATTCCTTTTTCTTTTGCCAACAATGCCAATAAAAATACCCCTCGAGTATGCCTTAAACTTCCATCTAAAGACAATTCACCGTAAAAATAAGCCTTTTCTTGGGGTAAAACCAGTTCACTAATTGATGCCAATATTCCCACTGAAATTGGTAAATCATAACAACTCCCATCCTTGGGTATATCCGCCGGTGCTAAATTAATTGTTACTTTAGCGTCAGGAAATTTTATTTCACTATTAATTATGGCTGTTTTAACTCTTTCTTTAGCTTCTTCTACCGCTTTACTGGCCAATCCTACAATTCCAAAACCAGGAAATCCTTTTTCGGCCACATTAACCTCGACCTCTATTTCAATTCCTTGTAGTCCTACACTCGCTATCGACAAAACTTTTTCCAGCATTAATTAAAATTAACATAATTTTTTAAACA
>CAZCFJ010000024.1:3810-11165 GCA_964497945.1 uncultured Gammaproteobacteria bacterium
AAAAGTAAAATTATAGGTCGTAAATTACTTTTAAATACAGACGAAGAAAACCCAAAACCATGATAAAATATTATCTATGTCGTTTAGTCTCCAATCCGAATACCAACCCTCAGGTGATCAACCTCAGGCAATTGCCCAACTTTCGGACAATATTATATCTGGTGTCAAGCATCAAACTTTGCTCGGTGTTACCGGTTCTGGTAAGACTTTTACGGTTGCTAATGTCATCCAAAATACTCAACTGCCAACCCTGGTAATTTCTCATAACAAAACTCTCGCCGGCCAACTTTACCAAGAATTCAAAGAATTATTCCCCAATAACAAAGTTTCCTATTTCGTCTCTTACTATGATTATTATCAGCCCGAAGCTTATATCCCTGCCTCCGACACTTACATTGCCAAAGAAGTTGATATTAACGATCGTATCGATCGTCTTCGTTTGGAAGCTTCATCCAATCTTTTGTCCGGTGACGATAATATCGTTGTCGCCTCTGTCAGTTGTATTTACAACATTGGCGACCCTGTTGAATTTGAAAACATGACTTTTTCTTTAGAAATAAATCATGAATATCCCCGTCGCCAACTTTTAGAAAGTTTTATTTCCCTTTTTTACACTCGTTCAGAACTCGAATTCAAACGTTCCACTTTCCGTATTCGTGGCGGCAATATTGAAATTTGGCCATCTTACACCGACTCATATTTAGTCCTCGAATTTTTAGGCGACACTTTAAACAAAATTACTCAACGTCATCCTATGACCAGTAAGGAAGTGGTTTTAGAGAAATTTAAACTTTTTCCTGCCAAACAATACGTCAGTGGTCATCGTGATCTTGATGAAATTTTCAAACAAATTCGTTCTGACTGTGACAAACAAGTCGCTATGTTTAAATCACAAAATAAAATTCTTGAAGCTCACCGAATTCAGCAACGGGTGGAATACGATTTAGAAATGCTTCAGGAAACTGGTTATATAAATGGCATCGAAAATTATTCAATTTATTTTGATCAAAATCGCCAACATGGTGATCCTCCGTATACATTAGTCGATTATTTCCGTCATTTATGGGGTGATAATTTTTTGACTGTTATTGATGAATCTCACGTTAGTGTTCCTCAAATTGGTGGTATGTTTGCTGGTGATTTGGCTCGTAAGAAAAATTTAATTGATTTTGGTTTTCGTCTCCCTTCTGCTTTGGATAATCGTCCTTTAAAATTTGAAGAGTTTGAACAACGCATGGCCAAAGTTATTTATGTTTCTGCCACTCCTGCCAAATACGAACTTGAAAAATCTAAAGATCACATTGCTGAACAAATTATTCGCCCAACCGGTTTGGTTGACCCCGAAATTAGTATCCGTAATACCAAAAATCAAATTCCTAATTTAGTCGAAGAAATAAAATCTCGTGTTGCCAAAAAAGAACGTACTTTAGTTGTCACCCTTACCAAACGTATGGCCGAAGATTTAGCTAATTATCTTTCTGACCCAAGCAAAACCTGCCTGCCGGCAGGCACGGCCGGCACTAATCTAAAAGTTGCCTATCTTCATTCCGATATTGATACTCTTGAACGGTCAAAAATTCTCGACGATTTACGTTCCGGTAATTATGATGTTCTAGTTGGTATTAATTTATTGCGTGAAGGACTTGATTTACCTGAAGTTAGTTTAGTCGCCATTCTTGATGCCGATCAACAAGGATTTTTACGTTCTCAATCATCACTTATTCAAATCATGGGTCGAGCTTCCCGTCACGTTTCTGGTCAAGTTATTTTGTACGCCGATTCTGTTTCCGATGCTATGGATGGCGCTATTCGCGAAGTCAATCGTCGTCGTAAAATTCAAGTTAAATACAATCAAGATCATAATATTACTCCCAAATCAGTGGTAAAATCTATCCGTCCCCAAATCCTTGATGATCTCAAAAAAGATCCCAAAACTGAGTGGGCCAAAATTGATACTTCATCACTTACTCCACCTCAGCGGCAACGTCAAATTAAAGAACTCAAAAAACAAATGAGAAATTTGGCGTTTAATCTGGATTTTGAAGGAGCCATTCAAATTCGCGACCAAATTCGTGAAATTGAAAAATACTAAATTAATTTTTAATTTACAATTTTTAATTTTTAATCAAATCCAAATTTCAAAATTCATCAATTAAACATTTTTTAATTGATTTAAAATTTAAAATTAAAAATTTGAAATTCCACAAAAAGGTTTCATATGTTAGACAAAATTATCGTCAAAGGTGCTCGAGAAAACAATTTAAAAAATGTTTCTTTTGAGTTTCCCAAAAATAAACTCGTCGTTTTTACCGGTGTTTCTGGCTCCGGTAAATCTTCAATGGCTTTTGATACTCTTTTTGCCGAAAGTCAGCGTCGTTATGTCGAGAGTCTTTCTTCCTATGCTCGTCAATTTTTAGGCAATATGAAACGTCCTGAAGTTGATCTTATTGACGGTCTTTCTCCATCTATTGCTATCAATCAAAAAGCTATTTCTCATAATCCTCGCTCTACTGTTGGCACTGTCACCGAAATTTACGATTATCTTCGTTTACTTTTTGCTCGCATTGGTCATCCTCATTGTCCAGAGTGTGGTCGTGAAGTTTCTCCGCAAAGTAGCAAACAAATTGTCACCCAAATTTTAAACACTGCCTCCGTCATGGCTTCCAGTCTTTATCTTTATCGATTTTTAGTATTATCACCGGTTGTTCGCGATAAAAAAGGTGACTTCAAAGGGCTAATTGAAAACTTAAAAAAACAAGGTTACAAATGGATTCGTGTTGATAATCAAATTATCGATTTATATTCCGATTTTGGCATTGCCAAAACCAACAAACACGACATTGACGCTGTTATTGATCGTGTTTCTATAAGCAAAGATAATCTCAAAGATACTAAACCAATTTACGACCGTCTTATTGATGATGTTGAACAAGCCATGAAATTAGCCAATGGTTTGGTTATTACTGCTCAGGTCAACGATCCTGGTTTTAATTTCCCCGAAAACCCCAAAGATTTTACTGACACTTTATTTTCTGAAAATTTTGCCTGTCCTAACTGTAATATTTCTTTGCCAGAAATTGAGCCTCGTTTATTTTCTTTCAATTCCCCCGAAGGTGCCTGTCCCGAATGTAAAGGTCTTGGCTCAAAATATCAGGTTGATCGATCTAAGTTCCCTGAGTGGCGTGCCAAAATGATGGAAAGTCGTTATGCTTCTGTTTCTTCCGATGCTATCCGCGAAGAGCTTGAAAAATTTATGATCAAAAGTGAATGCACCACTTGTCATGGCGCTCGTCTCAATCAAGACGCTCTTTCTATCCACATTTTAGGCCAAAATATTTATCAAATTACTCAATTACCAATCGAAAAATTAAACAATTGGTTAAACAATCTTGATTCAGTTTTAACCAGTGATAAAGAAAAAGAAATTGTGACTCCTATCAAAAAAGAATTGGCTGCTCGTATTGAATTTTTATTGGCTGTTGGTCTTGATTATTTAAGTCTCGATCGCGAAGCCGGTACACTATCAAGTGGTGAATCACAGCGAATTCGTTTGGCTAGCCAAATTGGTACTGGTTTAACTGGTGTTCTTTATGTTCTCGATGAGCCAACCATCGGTCTTCACTCTCGTGATAATGATCGTCTTATTGCCACTTTACAAAAGCTCAAAGACTTAGGCAATTCTTTAGTTGTCGTTGAACATGATGAAGATGTTATAAAATCTGCCGATTATATCGTTGATTTTGGTTTATATGCTGGCAAACATGGTGGAGAAGTTATTGCTCAAGGCAATATTGACGACATCAAGAAAAATAGTAAATCTCTAACCGGCAAGTATTTATCCGGCAAATTACAAATCAAAAATAATCTTGATTCAAATTTAATTAATCCTAATTACAAAATTTCTATCAAAGGCGCTAATCAATGGAACCTCAAACATGTCGATGTTGACTTCCCACTAAATAAATTAGTTTGTGTTACCGGTGTTTCTGGTTCCGGTAAATCTACTTTAGTTCACGACACTCTTTATGGGGGTGTTCGCAAAGCCACTCTTGGTAGTTATTATGGTTTTATTGGTAAATACGACGAAATTACTGGAGCTAACAATGTCACTGATGTCTTGTTAGTTGATCAATCTCCCATAGGTCGTACTCCCCGTAGTAATCCCGCCACTTACACCAAAATTTTTGATGACATCCGCAAACTCATGTCTCAAACCATCGAGGCTCAAATTCGTGGCTACAATGCCGACAGATTTTCCTTTAACGCCAAAACTGGTCGTTGTCCCATTTGTGAAGGTCAAGGTCAAATCAAAATTGAAATGCAATTTTTACCCGATCTTTATGTCACTTGTGATGAATGTCACGGAACTCGATATAAAGAAGAAACTCTTGATGTTGAATATAAAGGTAAAAATATTGCCCAAATTCTCAAAATGACTATTGATGAAGCGGCTGAATTTTTCAAAAATATTCCCAAACTAAAACGTATGTTGACCACTATTCAAGATGTTGGTCTTGGTTATCTAGAACTAGGCCAACCATCAAATACTTTATCAGGAGGGGAGTCTCAACGTCTTAAAATCAGTCGTGAGTTAGTCAAATTAGGTAAAGGTAAAATGCTTTATATTCTCGATGAACCAACTACTGGTTTACATTTTTATGATGTCGACAAATTAATTACTGTCTTACGAAAATTAGTCGATAAGGGTAACACCGTTGTCGTTATCGAACACAATCTTGATATGATCAAAAACGCCGATTGGATTATTGATATGGGTCCCGAGGGTGGTGAAAAGGGTGGGGAATTAGTTGTCGCTGGTACTGTCAAAGATGTTATGAATTGCGATCGTTCTTACACCGGCCAATATCTCAAGAAAAACCTAAAATAATTAAATAAATTTAAAGCCCTCCAATTTCAAGGGAGGGTGCATTTCTCTCTCACTTCCACTGTTGTTCTCCAATTAGTTTCCCATTTTTCAATTGTGCAATAGTCTTTAAATTGATTCAACCATCCTACGTATAAATCTTTGGTTTCATAAATCAAAGCAATTTTTTTATTCTTACTTTCTTTAGTTTTTTCATAAAATTTGCTTTGATCTCTCACGTATTCTGGTACTTCAGTCAGACTATATGTCACTTTATTCGGCATATAACCATATTTTTTAATTCCATACCACCAATATATATATTGGCTTGAATAATCGTAAACTTCGGGAACATAATTATATGCTTCAAATCCATCTCCATTCATTTTTCCATAAACCCAATCAATATTTTTAATTAAATTAGCCAAATTTTTTGGATCATTACTTCCACCAACGTCCAAAACATAACTATTTGTTTGGTCGACTATTGTCAAATAAAAACTTCTCAAACAAAATAAAACCAAAAATAAATAAAATACTTTCTTAAATTTAGTAATACTTCCAATAGCCAAAGCGATTATCAAGCAATACCAAACTCTTATTCCTTCCAAATACCATTGCTTCAATTCGTGATGATAAATTATGGTGTAATAACCAATTGCGAACAACAAAAATCCAATCAAATATTTTCCTAAGTTTTTATATTTTTTATTTTTAAAAATTATTATCAAAGCTACTATCAATAAAATTAATCCGCCCCAATAAGGCAACATAAATTGTCCTTCAAAAAAAGCGCTAATAGTTTTTATGTGTGTCCATAATACCTGTGTTAAGGGTATTTTTTCTCCTAAAATTTTATTAGCCCCAGTTAAAGTACCAATAAACAATTTCGACATAATAAATTTATTTTTTATTTCAAAGGCTACTTGTGGTGCAAACCAAGGTATCATCCCCAATAAATATTTTTTTATAATTCCCCATTTTCGCCCTAGTAATATAATCACCAATCCAAAAGCCACACACATACTCCCAAAAGCCGCTTCAAATTGAATTATTAAACCAGATGTAATCCCAAAAATTAACGCCGATTTTTTATCTCTTTTCTCCAAAAAATTTATTAACGCCAAAAAATAAAAAACAATAAAATTAACCACCATATTAGCATTCCAAAAATATCTAGTTACTCCAAAAAGTTGCGGTGCCATCAAAAAGAAAATTGAAGCAAAAAATCCCACCACAACATCTTTTTTATAAAAAAACCAGTAAATCAAAGTAGCCGTTGCCAAAAACCAAATTAAATTCCAATAAACTAACGCCTGAGGACTGCCTTGGCCTATCCAATAAGCCGGTAAATTCAATAAATAATAATATGGACCTAAATTTAATCCAGTAATCGAAGTTGTCGGTCCTGATACTTGAAAATCTTTAAATCCTCCCAAAACTCGGATGTCCAACATATCTCTGGCCTGATCGTAAGTAAAAGCGGTATTGAAATTTTTTACCTGAAAGAATCGGATTAATCCTGAAACCGCTAAAATAATTCCAAAAATCACTGTTAAAATTTTTTCCTTTCCTTTCATAGTTTCATTATATAATACCTATGTGATTGATTTAAGTCTCATTCCAAATTCGCCCGGAGTCTATATTTATAAAAATTCTGCCGGCAAAATTATTTATATTGGCAAAGCCGTTAATCTCAAAAAACGGGTTTCTCAGTATTTTCAGTCTGATCATGCTTTGGGTTATAAAACTAGTCGTTTAGTTTCTGAAATCGCTGACATTAGTTTCCATACTGTCGGTTCTGAAATCGAGGCTTTAGTTCTTGAATCGAGCCTTATCAAACAGTATCGACCCAAATTTAATTCTCAACTTAAAGACGACAAAAGCTATATTTACATCACCATTACCAAAGACAAATTCCCCCTCGTTAAACCAGCTTTCAAATCTACTCTCAATCAAAATGATTTATTTTATGGACCTTTTCCTGACAGTCGTTCAGTCAAAAGTCTTCTTAAAACTATTCGTCACATTTTTCCTTATTATTCCAAAAAACATGATGCCAGACCTTGTCTCTACTGTCACCTCGGGCTTTGTCCAGGAGTTAATCCTGACCAAAAAGAATATCGAGCTAATATTTCTAAAATAAAAAAAATCCTCAACGGTCATTTTCATAAATTAATTTCTCAGTTAACCAAAGAAATGAATGCTTTTTCTAAAGCTGAAAATTATGAGCTAGCCAAAGTTCGCCGCGATCAAATTAATTCTTTAAATTACGTTATTTCTGGTTGGCAAAGTCTCAGTCACCTTTATCAGGAAATTGATTTTAAAGAAGACAAATATCAAAAAGCCTGTGATCAATTAGTCTTAACTTTGTCACCCTATTTTCCAAAACTCAAACAAATCAATCGTCTCGAGGGTTATGATATTTCCAATTTAGGCTCAAAAGTTTTTGTTGGTGCCATGACAGTTTATCAAAATGGCAAAATTGATA
>CAZCFJ010000025.1:0-11106 GCA_964497945.1 uncultured Gammaproteobacteria bacterium
AAAACTCCAGTGCTTGGCCCAATTATCAAATATTCGTCGCCATTTTTTACTCTATCATTTTTATTTAATTTTATTTCCGCCACTTTAATTTTTTGATAAAAATGTTCAATTTGCCCCAACAGTTTTTTGGTTTCTGTTGCCAAATTATTTTCCCCGCTAGCCCATTCATCCGTCGACCTTCCCATATAAAATCCACTACTAAAACCTCGATTAAAAACTGTTTTTAATTCACCCATTAATTTTTCTTTTTCTGTGTTGTTATATTTATTTTCCTCAATCAAACACAACGCTTTTTTATAAACCCTTACTACTGTATCCACATAGTCGGCACTTCTGGCCCGACCTTCAATTTTTATGGTTTTAATTCCTGTTTCTACTAATTTTTCTAGTAAACCAATAGTACATAAATCACTTCGACTCATTACCCAATCATTATCTAAAACCAATTCTTTACCAGTATCTTTATCTTTTACTTCATATTTTCGTCGGCACATTTGCACACATTTACCTCTGTTTGCCGACAAATTAGAAGTATACAAACTCATTTGGCATCGTCCCGACATAGCCACACACATGGCTCCATGTCCAAACACTTCAATTTCTACCAAATTTCCTTTTGGTCCCACAATTTTTTCTTGTTTAATTCCTTCAATTATTTTTCTGATTTGTTCCAAATTTAATTCCCGAGCTAATACAATTCTATCCACCCATTGGCTTAAAACTTTTACAGTTTCCAAATTCGACACTGACATTTGAGTTGATACACACACTTCAATTCCTTGATTATTTGCTTCTTTAATTACTGCCAAATCAGCTGCAATTATTCCGTCAATTCCTGCTTTTTTTATTTCTCCTAAAGTTTTTCTGATTATTTCAATTTCTTCATCATAAACCACTGTATTTAATGTCACCCAAGTCTTAACCTTTCTTTCTTGACACAATTTGCTGATTTTTTCTAAATCCGTTATTTCAAAATTATTCGCCCCGGCTGCTCGCATGTTAAGTTCGCCAATTCCAAAATAAATTTCATCCGTCCCAGCGTTTATCGCCGCCATCAGGCTTTCCCAATTCCCCGCCGGCGCTAATATATTTACCTTATTCATCGCTAAATTATAACATCACTACACCAAACCTACCTGTCTCACTTTGTAAATATTAAATTATTAATGGCTCCCCTTCATCAAGGGGAGCTGTCCTTAGGACTGAGGGGTTTTGCCCTCCTTATTAAGGGGATGCGATGATAGTTTTTAAAAACCCTCACCCTGCCTTGGGCAGGGTAAAAAAGAATTTCCCTCCCTTCCTCAAGGGAGGGATTAAGGGTGGGTTTCAAATTAATCTCAACTGTTCTCTAATAATTTCTTTTGGTCTAAATTTTTCATAATCACTATTTAATCCATACTTTTTCATCAATTTATGAACCAAAAAATATACTTCTCGTCTTTTCTCTTTTTCCCAATACGCTCCTTTATATTCTCTAAAATATTTATCTGCCAATTCTGGAAAATTCTCCTGAATAAATTTTAAGAAATTTTTTCTAGTTTCTGATCTTAAATTTAATAATCCAGCAATTACATAATCCACTTTTATTTTTCCCGCTTCTCTTAAAATATTTTCCAAATTTTCCTGGTCACTATTTAAATAGGGAACTATCGGCATTAAATGTAACCCTGAATTTATTCCCTTACCTTTTAATTGTTTTAGAATTTCCATTCTTTTCTGAGAACTAATTGCTCCCGGTTCTATCTTTTGTTGAATTTTTTCATCCCAAGTAGTTATCGTCACTGCCACATTTACTGTCGTTACTTTCGCTAATTTCTCTAACAAATCTACATCTCTTAAAATTAAATCCGATTTTGTTGAAATTGTAATCGGAGTTTTATATTTAATTAGTAGTTCCAAAATTCTTGGCATGATTTTATATTGCCTTTCAATCGCCTGATAACTATCAGTTACTCCACCCAAATTAATCCATTCTTGTTTCCACCTTTTTGAGGATAGTTCTTTTTCCAAAGCCTCTACGATATTCGTTTTAATATAGATTTTTTCAAAAAAATTATCTGTTTCTAAATACTTATGAGAATACAAAGCATAGCAATATTGGCACCGATGACTACACCCTCGGTAAATATTTAAGTCGTATTTATAGGGCAAAAAATTACTATGCAATTTATTTAATGCCTTTTTAACTTTAATCTCTTCTATTACCACACCCCAAATTTTACCCGAAACTTGTAAATTTATTAACTCGTATTTTATTTTCAAATAAAAAGATATATCATTCACTATGATAGATAATAAGAAAATACCTAACTTAGGCAATAATCAAAAATTAAAACCAAGTACAAACATTTTCAAATACTTCTTTATAATCAGTCTTATTATTTTATTAATCATTGCCACAACTTTATGTTTAACTTTGGTAAAAACTGGAAAAATATCGAAAAGTTTTAATATTACCCAAAAAGAAAATATTAATAACTATACAAGTTCACCCGTAGTGATTGATAGTAACAATACTGACATCACTGTGTCCAGTAATGATAGTGTTCTTATCTATAACTGTACCTACAATACAGATGGAACTAAAGAGACAGAGAAAGTTATAAAATATAATATTGCAAATAATTCTATTCAGAAGTTGCAACTTGATGGGTACAAAATAATTGACCCTATGTCGTATACAGGGTTTAATATTAAGCATATTTTTCTCAGTAAAGACAATAAAATATTTGTTTATGATATCTCCACATCAAAAATTACAAAAACAAGTTTGCCAGATCTTAAGGAAGATAAAAAATATCAAGACGATATTAGTCTAATTTCTTTTTCTAAAGATCAAAATAGTGTTATTTTCCAAATTAACACATATAACAAAAATGATCCGGGTCCAGAAATTGGTGGTGGGCCTCCATCTTTAAGTAATAAAGAATATATTTACACTATTAGTGAAAATAAAACTACTATTTCTAATATTCTACAAAAATCCAAAAAATTAGTTCAAGATAACCCAGGTGTAATTGGTTGGGATAGCAAAGAGAATACTTTGTTTGTAATTTTGTATGGTAATGATCAATTATTTGCTAAACTAGATTTAAATAAAAATATTGTAACCAAAACTAATACTAAAGGTTTTAATTACTATTCACTGAGTCCATCTTTTAAACAAGTAGCCGTTTTTGATGCAATAAAAGATAGTATTTCGATATACGACACAGATAACCTTAATAATGTCAAAAAAGAATTAAACATATCACAGATTAAAGATAAAAATGACTACAACCTTACGCTTCTTAGTCATATAAATTGGTCACCTACAGAAAATGAACTTGCTCTAAGTTTTGACCAAAAAATATACACGATTAATATTAATTCCGGTCAAATTTTATTAAAATACACCGATAATACTATAGGTAATGGTCTTTTATATTGGGAGAGGAATAACATTACTTATTCTAATACTGGAAAATTTTTATTCATTACTGACTGGGACAACACCAATCAAGATGACATTGATAAAGGTCAAGATATATATAGAACAATTAAAATTGATAGAGACACTAATACAACAGAAGTAGTCGCTAATACATCATCAAAAGATGAGAGTTCTTTTATATTTGGCGTTACTAGATAATTAATATTCTATTAGACTTTCTCCGGTCATCTCTGCTGGTTTTTCAATTCCCATTATTTCCAAAATTGTTGGCGCAATATCTTTTAATCCACCATCTTTTACTTTTCCTTCAATTCCCAAAAAAGACACCTTAATAGGATTAAATCCATGAGATACATCTACCTCACCATTTTTATAAAGCATATTTTCTGCATTTCCATGATCGGCTCCCACAATTATGGCGTAATCATTTGCCATAGCTTTATCTACAATTTTCCCCACACATTCATCAACCACTTCACATGCTTTTACAATTGCCTCAAATTTTCCACTATGGCCCACTAAATCCGCATTAGCAAAATTTACTAAAATAAAATCATATTTTCCAACGTTTTCCAGAACTTTTTCTGTTACCTCTGGTGCTGACATTTCTGGCTGTAAATCATAAGAGGGGACTTTTGGACTTGGTACCATAATTCTGTCCTCGCCTGGATATTCAGTTTCCAGTTGTGAATTAAAGAAAAAAGTTACATGAGCGTATTTTTCTGTCTCGGCAATTTTAAGTTGTTTTCTGTTATTTTTTGATAAAACTTCGCTCAAATTATTGACCACGTTTTCCGGTAAAAAGGCTACTGGTAAGTCCCAACTTTCATCGTATCTTCCCATACACACATAAGTCAAATCCAAATCAGATTGGAACTCTACTGGACATAGCGTTTGCTGAGTCATCATCGCCGTAATTTGTCGTGATCTGTCAGTTCTAAAATTAAACCAAATAAATGAATCACCTGACTTTAATAAACTAGTTTTATTAATAATTGTTGGTTGGACATAATAATCGGTTGCATCGCCTCGTTCATACGCTTTATTTATGGCGTCAATTGCGTCTGTTGCTTCAAAGCCTTCACCTTTAGTCCACAATTCTGCCGCCATTTGGGTTCTCTCCCAATTAGTATCCCTATCCATGGCATAATATCGACCACTTACTGAAACTATTTTACCTACTCCTATCTCTTCAATTTTTTCATTCAATTTTTCTACATAACCCAGTGCTGATTTTTCCGGTACATCCCGACCATCTAATACCAAATGAATACAAACATTATTCACTCCATTATCTTTGGCTAATTTTAATAAAGCATATAAATGGCTTACATCAGAATGAACTCCGGCATCCGAAAAAAGTCCAGCCAAGTGCAATGCTGCATTATTTTTTTTACAATTTTCTATCGCTTTTAATAAAGCTGGGTTTTTAAAAAACGAACCATCTTTGATGGCATTATTAATCATTTCTTGTGGTTGCCAAACTATTCGTCCTGCCCCCATAGTCAAATGACCTACTTCACTTCCACCCTGTGATCCATCTGGATTTCCTACATCTTGGCCGGTACATTTCAATAGTGCACTAGGATATTCTTGTAAATATTTATCCGCGTTTGGAGTATTAGCTGTCATTATGGCATTACCATAAGAGTTAGTCGAGTAACCCCAACCATCTCGCACTATCAAAATTACTTTTTTATTTTTCATAATTTTTTTTATTTTTCTACGATCTACGATCTAAAAACTACGATCTAGCTAAGTTCTTCCTCAATTCTCATTAATCGATTATATTTACAAACTCTCTCGCCACGAGTTGGCCCAACTTTAATATAAGCCGAATTAACAGCTACGGCCAAATCTACCAAGAAAGTATCATTAGTTTCACCACCACCGCGATGACTTGGCATTGTTATCAGTCCATGTTCGTTCGCCAATAAACAACAATCAACAGTTTCAGTTAAAGTTCCAGCCTGATTTAATTTAATTAAAATTGCTGTGGCTGCTTTCATTTCAATCGCTTTTTTCCACAAATTAGTGTTAGTTACCGTTAAATCATCAGCGATTAATGGGAACTTACCTCCAATAGCTTCCACCATTTTTGGCCAATTATCCCAATCAAATTCAGACAACATGTCTTCCATAGTGGCAATCTTGTATTTTTCAATCCATGGTTTGTAATAAGCAATTAATTCTTCCGAAGTTAATTCTTTTCCTTCAAGTTTTAAAGTATATTTTTTGGTTTCTTCACTATAAAATTCGCTAGCAGCAGCATCAATACCAACTCCTGCATCAACTCCTGGAGTATATCCGGCGTTAATTATTGCTTGAGTCAAATATTCCATTGGTTTTTCGTTTGAAGAAATTCCGTTTGGAGCAAAAGCACCTTCGTTACCCACATTGGTCGATAATTTTTCTGCTTTTAAAATATTTTTCAAAGCATTGTAAATTTCCATTTCCATTCGGACATTTTCGGCTGCAGTTTTGTCTCCCATCGCCCCCACCATAAATTCCTGTAAGTCAGTGGTTTCATCAGCATGTTTTCCACCTTCAATCATCACAATCATTGGCTTTGGTAATTTCCAACCAATATCACCAATACCATAAGTTTTTCGTAAGTATTTATATAGTGGCATTTTTTCTTCGTTAGCTTCTGCTCGACATACTGCCAAACTTACCCCCAACATCGCATTTCCACCCAACATTGCTTTATTAATAGTGCCGTCCAATTCAATCATTTTATTATCAATTGCTCTTTGATCAGCTGCTTCCATTCCTACTAAAACATCTTTGATTTTTGTATTAATATTGGCAATTGCGTTCAACATTCCTTTTCCGTTATAACGAGCCTTATCTCCATCCAACAAAACAGTTGCTTCTTTTGATCCAGCACTAGCTCCATAACTAACCGAAGCTTCTCCAATCGCCCCACTTTCCAAAGTTACCGTCACTTCCAAACTTGGAGCTCCACCACTAGCTAATATTTCTCGGGCAAAGATATTCTGTATTTTTGACATAAATCTAAAAATAATTAATTTTTAATTACAGACACATTATAACCCACTAAGCAATCGTTTTATCCATTGCTTGACTCTAAGATTTCTAATCTGTCCTATTTTATCAATCAAACCACTTTCTTTCTTCGTCCACAAATCAGCATAGCCAGTTTTGTTAGTGGCACAAATTTTATCAATCTTTTCCTGACCCAAATTTTTATAAATATATAACCATTCATCTATCCACCAAATTTTTTTATAAATTTTTCTCAAAAAGTCCATCATCTTTTTTCCGTTTAATTTTGCTTGCTGATAGCTAGCAGGGGAATATTCCAAAAACATCACTGGTTTATTTTTCCTTATTAATTCTTTTGCTCCTTCAATCACTTCCGGCTCCCACCCCTGAGTATCTATTTTTAATAAGTCTATTTTTCTTCGCCCTTCCGAAGCTTTAGCGAAGGAGGGTCCCTCCTTAAAATATTTATCAAGTTTAATTATCTTAACTAATTCTTCGTCTAAATTTTTCTGCCCTCCCTTCTTCAAGGGAGGGTGCCCGCAGGGCGGGTGGGTTTCATACAATTTATGATCTCCAAAATTTTCTTCTGATCTGTGTAATTTTAATTTTCCTTCAGTTTTACCAACTGCTGCGTTTATCGCCACCACGTTTTTTAAATCATTTACTTCTATATTTTTTTTCAAAATTTCAAAATTAGTTTTATCCGGTTCAAAAGCATAAACTTTTCCACTCTTCCCAATTTTATCCGCCAAAAGCACTGTGTAATAACCAATATTTGCCCCCACATCTACCACCACATCACCAACCCTCGCTTGTCTCAAAATTAATTGTGTTTCATACGGCTCATATTTTTCCAAAGCAATCCGTTGACCAATATATTTATCATTTGATAAATAGTAAAAAATATATTTTCCAAAAATATTTGCTTTTTTAAGATTTTTTATCA
This sequence comes from uncultured Gammaproteobacteria bacterium, assembly GCA_964497945.1. Taxonomy (GTDB): domain Bacteria; phylum Patescibacteriota; class Microgenomatia; order UBA12405; family UBA12405; genus WARW01. The sequence goes on from CAZCFJ010000025.1 coordinate 7,389, forward strand.
TTCAATTTATCTATATCTCTCTGAATATAAAACGAAAAATAGCCTTTATATTTTTTCTGTAACTCTGGAATTTTCCAATCATGATTAGTTACTTTTCTTCTACAATTTGGTAAGCCACAATTGCATTCAAACAAAACTCGTTTTTCTCCCTCCTGAGCACAAGACATTACATAATCAAAAGTAACTTCTTCTCCCTTTTCAATATCTCTCATCGCCACTAAAAATATTTGTCCTTTTAACCCTGCATTTGGTTCACAAGAATGATTAAACCAATCGCCATCATCCGTTTCGTTTATATTTTTAGGTCCAATAAACATTTCTTCATCAACTCCCAAAGCCAAATAACGAACCTCTTCTGACAAACTGTCTCTTTCTTCTCTTGTCATTACATGACCCCCAAATATGGCTAAAATTTCTCCTTTTTTAATATCATCAATCGCAAACTCGCCGTTTCCTTCTTTTTCTGATTTTCTCGGTTCTACTTTTGGGTTCAGCCAATTATTTATTCTTTTTGTCATAACCAAATTATAACTTGATACAATCAATTAAAAGTATGGATACCAAGTACGCTGCTAGAACTGTAATCTACGATAATAATAATTTGTTTGCCCTTATTGATGTCAAAAACGGCCAATATTTTAAAATCCCTGGTGGTGGTCTCGAAGATAACGAAACTTCCGAACAAGCTGCTATTCGCGAAGCTCTTGAAGAATCTGGTTGTGAAATAAAAATTATCCAAAAAATAGGCGAATCAGAATTTATTGATGAAGATAAAAATATTATTCATCATTCAGTTTGCTTTTTGGCTGAAAAAATCAGACAGGTCAATAATTCTACTTTTGACGATTGGGAAAAATCTCAAAATATGAAAATTATTTGGTTAAATATCCACCAAGCCGTAAATTTATTTAAAAATGCTAAACCTAAGGATAATTTTTCTCAAAAAATCAATCAAAGAGATTTTGAATTTATCCTCAAAGCTAAAAAAATTTTAAGTCTTTAAATCCTTTTGACTCAAAAACTCTTGTCTTTTTTAATTTCACAAAAATAGTCTAATAAAAAATACCCCCATGTTTCACACGTCTTCACGCGTAAAGCCATTGGGGGTATTCAGTCCTAAACCGGTTTCATCTTTGCCTGTATTGTTCTCAACTCATTGAGACAATCTTGACAAAAAATCACTCCGGCTTTTTGTTCTTCCATCATCTGTGACTTAAACTCGGCTAGAGACCAGCCTTGTCTCATAGTACACAAATGACTGCAATGAGCTCCTCCTTTCTCATAGATTCTCGGATGCGATCCTACCGGTCCGGGTATTCCCAAGAGATGTCCAGTTTCATGGCGTAAGGTTCTCCTGATCAAGTCAAGTTTGACCTGACTTCTTTCACCACGAAAACGAAAGACACTTTGCGCTGAAGCCTGGAATGGATAAGTGTTTCCAAAACACCAAGCCAAGCCATGAGCGTAAAGATCTTTTGATACGATCACTATATCCAAATGGGTTTTTGGATAATTTTGCCAAGGTTCATGTATGAACATTTGACAAAGGTGATCAGCATCAACCTGTCCATCTCTTTGGTTCACTTTAGTTAGATACCACTCCACACTCGAATAATTACCAGACGCCCATGGTTTATCCCTCAAGCTCGATACTCGTCTATTTGAGCCTGACAGTTTAACCACATCGACAATTCCATTCAAGGCGGCCTGGTATTCATTCTCCGTGACTTCAGAGTCACAACTAACCATTATTGGAATCAGATATTGCGATCGTAATATCCACTCCTTACTTGGTTCGCTGATACCCCGTAGTCTCGGCACTCGTTGGTTATCATCCATACTTCCACATCATCCCTTTCCTAATTTTTAACGATCTTGCCGATTATACCAATAATTATGGTAATAATCAATATTATAGGTTTAATATTCTACTCTTGACCTTTATTAAGTCCTCGCTATAATATTAGCAGTCGTCAAAAACGACTGATAATCATTAATTATTAATTTAAATTATTTATTTACAAAAAGCTAATTACTATTAGCTAATAAGCTAATCATGACTCAATCCAAAATCCACCCAGTTGCCGGCTATTTATTAGTCGAACCTCAAAAAAAAGCCCCAGTTACTACCTCCGGAATTCTACTTCCCGACAATCATCAAGACAAACCTCAACAGGGTAAAGTTTTAGCTGTTGGTGGTCCTATTTATGATGATGGTCGTGAAATTGTTTCACCAGTTCAAATCAACGACATTGTTGTCTATCGTGAATGGGGTGGCAAAGAAATTAAGCAAGATAATATCGATTTGTTACTTTTAAAATTCGACGATATTATGGCCATCGTCAAATAATTTATTACTTTTTACTTTTTAATTTTTAACATAAATTATGTCAAAACAACTAAAATTCGGAGCCGATGCTCGTCAATCACTTTTAAAAGGAGTTAATACTTTGGCTGATGCTGTCATCACCACTCTTGGTCCCAAGGGTCGTAATGTCGCTATCGACAAAAAATGGGGCGGTCCAACCGTTCTTCATGACGGTGTTTCTGTTGCTAAAGAAATCGAACTCGAGAATCCTTATGAAAATATGGGAGCTCAATTAGTTAAAGAAGCCGCCAGTAAAACCAACGATGCTGCTGGTGATGGTACTACTACCGCTACTGTTTTGGCCCAAGCCATTGTTAATAAAGGTCTTCAAAATGTGGCTGCTGGTGCTAATCCTATGATTATCCGTCGGGGCTTAGAGAAAGGTTTAAAAGTCATCATTGATGAACTTGATAAAACCAAAAAAGAAATTAAATCAGATGATCTTGAATCAATTGAACAAGTCGCCACTATTTCGGCAGGCAGTGAAGAAATTGGTAAAATTATTGCTGAAAGTATGGTAAAAATCGGTCGTGATGGTTTAATTACTGCCGAAGAAGGTAAAGGTTTATTTTTAGAAACCAAAGAAACTTCCGGTATGGAATTTGACCAAGGATTTTTATCTCCTTACTTTGCTACTAACACTGAAAATATGGAAGCTGTTGTTGATAATCCTTACATTATTATTACTGACAAAAAAATTAGTTCTCTTCAGGAAATTTTGCCTTTCCTCGAAAAACTCGTCAAACTTACCAAAAATTTTGTCATTATTGCTGACGACGTCGATGGTGAAGCCTTGGCTACTCTAGTTGTCAACAAGATCAAAGGGGTTTTTAATGTTTTAGCTGTTAAAGCTCCAGGATTTGGTGATCGCCGAAAAGCCATGCTTGAAGACATTGCTGTGTTAACCGGTGGTCAAGTCATCTCTGACGATCTTGGTATCAAATTTGATACCGCCGAGCCCTCAGATTATTGTGGTCACGCCGATTCGATTACTGCTGACAAAGATAAAACCAGAATCATTGGTGGTGTCGGTTCTGAATCTGAAGTTAAAGCTCGGGTTTCTCAACTTAGATCGCAACTTTCCAAAACCGATTCTGATTACGATAAAGAAAAGTTTCAGGAAAGAATTGCCAAGCTTGTTGGTGGAGCCATTGTTATCCAAGTTGGTGGTGCCACCGAAGTTGAGATGAAAGAAAGATTAGAGCGAGTTAAAGATGCCGTTGAAGCTACCAAAGCTGCTGTTGAAGAGGGAATTCTTCCAGGTGGTGGAGTTGCTTTGCTCAAAGCTTCTCTGAAACTTGATTCTGTAAAAACTGATTCTTCCGAAGAACAGGTTGGGATTGACATTTT
>CAZCFJ010000026.1:0-10219 GCA_964497945.1 uncultured Gammaproteobacteria bacterium
ACTTTTAACAAACCACTATCACTAGTGTGTACGCAAGATAATACACGCTACCCTTGGACACCAACAATACCACAAACCATATCAATTTTTTTTCCTGCGCCAATTCCGCGGTGAATAAAATTACTCAACAGTTTTTTTACCTAAAAAGCTCTGATTCGGAACATATACCCCATCATTATCTACAACTCCAGCAATATACTTTTCACTTACCAACATTTTTCCATCAACCATAATTAACAAATCCTTTGGTGTCATTTCACTTTTTATCAAATTTTCAACCACACTTTGTCCGTCATAATCCAATTCTGCCATATCGTTCAACAATGAACGTTCAGAATCTTTAATCGCCTTAAACGGTACACAAGTGATAAAGTTAAAACCAGAACCATAACCCTCGGATAAAGTTTCTAACATCCCCACCTTCGACACATTATAAGCAATATTTTCACCAGATTTGTTCATCCGTCCTGGAATATAGAATCTATCACTAAAAGCTTCGGATTTATTATATCTGTTGGTGTTAATTCCGTGATTATTACCAATAAATTTAGATAACTCGTCATAATTTTCTACCCCATTTCTATTCACTGCTAAAACATAATCATAACCATCAGGGAATTCATACCCAGACATCTGTCTTTCTGGTAAACGACCACTAAAAAGTTCTGGAGCAGTCGCCCCTACTCCCAACAAAACACGCTGATGTCTGTCCATTGATTCATATTCCACTCTATCCGACTGTGATGAAGTTCGATTGTGTATCCTTTCAAGTAATCCAACATAATCGCCAGATGATTTGACTACTTCTTGCTTTAATAACCCAATCGGTTCTTTATCCATTGCTCCTTCTTCCTTTTTTAAACTCTTCCAAATGTTTTATAAATCCAACAGACGAATCTGCAAACAAAAAAGATCCGTCATTGGCTACTATCACTGAACCACCACCTTTAATCGGCCGAGAAATATAATAAGCATTTTCCTCTTTCATAAAACTAATAGTTAATTCACCTTCTATGCCACCCAATAATCTTATCGCCAATTCAATTACTTTATCTTTATCCATAAACAAATTATATCCAATTTATAAAAATAAAATTCCTTAACTCAACAACTCCCAAATCGCATAAACAAAACAGCCAATAGCAAACACAAAACCCGACATCTCAATTATTATTTTAATTTTCTTCTCCATATTCCTATCTGCCTTTGTATATACATCAAAGAAACCAGTAATAATGATACGTAAATTAATTTCTCTTTTCTAACCACACAAATCCCATTATTAACCGGTCCCTCATAAACAGCATCATTTTCTGCTCCCAACACTTGACCTCTTTCCAATACTATTTTTCTCTTTACCCAAAAATTAGTCTCGGCTATATTTGAACTAACCTCACTATTATTTTCGTCTAATCCCACAATCCAAGTTTTAGTGGTATATTTTTCCCCAGCCTCACTCATTACCAAACCAAAAGCCATTTTCCCTACTTTATTAATATCAATATCCCCCAGATAAAGGCTATTTTCTGACCACAAGTTTCCTTGTCCATCAAAAACCTGATGAAACAAAACCGCCTCTTTCATTTTCCCTGTTCCTACATTTTTTACTTCAATCAAAAAAGTTACTGTATCGTTTGGCAATACATAATCATTTACGTTATTTTTTGCTTCCACCATTATTTTTGTTTCTTTATTAGAGTCATTATTTTCTTGGTTTTGAACATTATTTTCACTCACCGACCGCCAAACAATTGTTGCCCAAACACTCTCGTTGTTATTCAAATCCGACTCCACCGAATTCGTCGCAATCATCGCCACTGTTTGTAATTGAACATCCCTATCATCATTCAAATTATTTATTTTTACTTTTAAAGTAAAACCACCATTACTCTTAGCAGCTACATTATTTAATCTCCATTTCAATTTATTCCCTTCCTGAACTAACAACCAACCACTATCATCACTAACATAATCTAAACCAACCGGTAAATTAATTTTTAACTCTGCCTCATCAACTTTTTCATATCCCAAATTACTATAATTAATTCTATAAATTATTTCTTCACCACTTCGACTTTCATTTTTATCAGCTGTTAAATTTACCGCCAAATCTGGATAAGCAAAAATAACATCCCCACTCCAATCACCTAAAATATTTATTATTCCCCAAAACCAATCACTTCCCCGAATATTTACATTTATCAAATTAGTTAAATTAGCTATTGCCGTTGCCGACCCACTTTTAATTTCTCCGTCACTAGCTCCCAAAATTTGATTTCCTCCCGAATCTGCCGTCACTAAAACCGAATTCGTCACCTCCGCCAAATTTTCATTTATTAATAAATCATTTCCGCTTTGGCAATTCAGACAACTCCCTTCATTTAGCACAAACAAAAGCTGATTATTATTAATTTCTTCTATTGACCCGGGATAACTCCAGTTATAAATTTTGCCGCTAGTTTCACCCAACACGTTTAACTGCAGCCACATTTGATTATTCAATTCTGCATTTAAATTTACTACCGACAAATCACTGCTATAAGTAGTCGCTTTCTCCGTTTCTATCTCTGACTGATTTACATTTACTGTCGTATTATTTCCGCTATCCGATCCTGCCACCACTTTATTATCCAAAACCGCCTGATTACTATTATCAGTCGTACTGCCACCACCATCACTGTTAGTATTATTTTTATTTTGAAAATTATCCGGATTTGGCAAAACAATATTCCCCAAATTTTCCCCCAACACATTTACTACTCCTATAAAAAACTGACCTCCAACCAAATTCACATTTACCAAATTAATTACATTGGCTATTGCCACTGCATCTCCAGTTATTATTAAAACTTCATTGCCACCAATCACCGTGTTTCCCCCACTTACCGCCGCCACTGTTACTACATTATTTAATGTAGCCAAATTATTATTACTAATAATCACCATTTTTTTATTGCTCATTCCCGATTCAATTACCGTTACTCCATTTCCATTAATTAACTTCAACCACATTTGATTCAAATCCAAGTCCATCCATTCCTGATCAAAATTATTTACCACATAAATTCCCAAATTTGTCCCCACCACATTAGTGTTTATTAAATTAATTACATTAGCATAAGCTGTTGCCCCACCAGTATTTACCACTACATCGGCATTATTAGTTGATACTTCATTTTCTCCTGTAGTTGCCGTCGCTCCATTTTCCGTTGCCACCTCAGCTTGATTATTATTTTCCGCTACCTCCGCTTCCGTCTCTCCTACGTCTGCCATTGTTGTTGCCACTTCCAACGTATTTGTATTAACCTGATTTTGATTTGTTACCGTTGCCGTCGCCCCACCCGTAACAATGCTTACGTTACCATTGTTACCATCATTTACACTTTGATTTTCACCTGTAGTTGCTGCCGCACTATTACCCACTTCCAAAGTTGCTCCATTATTATTTTGATTACTGCAATTTATTTCTATCTGACACCCATCAACTGACCCCTCTGTTACTGATAAATTTTCATTAACCTCATTATTCGACACCACCTCGGCCACCGCCTCTCCCGTTGTAATTGATTGCTCTATTGTGTTAGTTTCAGTCGTTGTTTCTGGAATTTCCTCCGCCAAAATTGGCGACCACGAACACCCCCATAGCAGACAAGTCAAACTCAAAACCCAAAATATTTTCCTCAAAATTATTTAATTCAAAATTTTATTTTCCCTCCTCCACCGGAAGTTTCCTCCCGGTGGATTCAAGAAACAAACATTTGGTTAGTCTTTACCAACTAATTGGTCTAACATTCACCAAAGTTCGACTAGAAACTACTGAAGTTGCCGCTCCAGTATAAATATTACTAGTACCCACTAAATTTAAAGCTCCAGCGGCTACTTGATGAGCTTTAGTCACTTCAGTTGTATTTGCCTGTTGGTTCGTCCCGACATTAGCATCAGCTAAAGTTTTTGTATCAGCCGTCACACCATTAACAGCTACTGAAGTCATACAACCAGTACAAGTTGTACAACCACATGGGCTAGCGTTAACAACTGCTAATGAATTAGCATTTGCATAAGCAGTCCCGGTTGAAATTGTTTGTGAACCTAAAGCACTACCAGATACAGCTATTATTTGTGAAGCCTTTTTAACTGTGGTCACATTTAACTGACTGTTTCCACCAGTATTAGCTGTTGCTTGAGTAACTGTCGTTACTGCTGCATAGTTCTCATTGGTAGTTGAAAAACAAGTTGAACCCCAACAAGTTGCCATAGCCGGAACAGCAAAAGCTAACAAAGCCAAAGTTGTTCCACCCAAAACCATAATCTTTTTTAACATTCTTCCTCACCTCCTTAAACTAAATTAATAATTTTGGGGCGCCAAAAAATCTCTCAATAAGAACAACTGTAAAAAAAACGGAAAACAACCCCCTTTGCAAATTAATGCCTTTTTTTCTTTGAGCAAACTACCGATAACTAATCTAGAGTAAATACACACAACACCTATGTGTAGCACTCTCAAAAAAAAATGTCAATTTTTATTTTATAGCTAAATTTTATGGTTATTTAAGTAATATCGACCAAAAACCATCTATTTTTTAAAAAACCATTTACTCCCAGTTAAACCTATTAACTGTTATAATACTTCCATGAAAAAAATCATTAATTTTTTAAAAGAAGTTGCCGTTGAGTTCAAGAATATCACTTGGCCCAAAAAGGATACTTTAATTCAGCTCACGATTGTGGTAATATCTATCTCGATTATCATTTCCCTTATTTTAGGTGGTTTTGATTATCTTTTTACCAATTCAATTGGCTTACTTGGTAACTTAAAAAATCAAACTCCGGTCTCAACTGAACAGATTCAATCAGTTGAACCAACAATTAATCCCCTTCCGACAGTCGCTTCTACCGCCGGAACCAAAAAATAATTATGCCAAAAACATCTACAAAAACTACACAAAAAGAGTTTCTTTTTAAACTCTCTTCTCGTGAACCCAGTTTCGATGCTGCCTGGTACGTCATCAACACCTATTCTGGTCACGAATATAAAGTTATAGAAGCTCTCAAAACCCGTATTAAAACCATGGGTCTTGAAGATCAAATCTTTCAAGCTATTGTCCCTATCCAAAGCAAAATGGTTATCCGACGTGGTCAAAAAGTAAAATCTCAAGAAAAAACTTTTCCTGGTTATGTTTTAGTTCAAATGTCTCTCAGTGATGATTCTTGGATTACTGTTCGTACCACCCAAGGTGTCACCGGTTTCATTGGTGTTGAAAACAAACCTCAGGCTATTCCTCAAGCTGAAGTTGATAAAATTCTCAACCACACTGAAGAGGAAAAACCCAAATACGAAACTCCATTTTCTACTGGCGACATTGTCAAAATTACCAGCGGTCCATTTGCTGACTTCATTGGTACTATTGATAGTATTGATCAAGAAAAAGGCAAAATCAGAGTTCTTGTTTCCTTCTTCGAACGCGAAACCCCAGTTGAACTCGATTTCTTACAAGTCACCAAGGAACTTTAAACTTTATAACTTTATACTTTCAACTAATTTATGGCTAAAAAAATTAAAGCAATCGTCAAAATCGCTATTCAGGCAGGTTCTGCTAACCCAGCTCCTCCAGTTGGTACCGCTCTTGGTCCTCATGGTATTAAAATCATGGATTTCTGTAATGAATTCAATGAAAAAACCAAAGATCAAAGAGGTTCTGTTATTCCCGCTATCGTCACTATTTACGAAGATCGTTCCTTTGAATTTGTTCTCAAGAAACCTCCGGTTTCTGACATGATCAAAAAAATGGCTGGTATTTCTAAAGGTACCGGTACTGCCGGCAAAGAAAAAGTCGGTAAATTAACCATGGCCCAAGTTGAGCAAATTGCTCAAACCAAAATGCCAGACTTAAATACCAAAGATCTTGAAGCTGCCAAACGCTCCGTCATTGGCACCGCCAAATCTATGGGTGTTGAAATAGTTGGTTAAACCAACAATAATTTTAAATTTACAATTTTTAATTTTCAATCAAATCTGAATTTTAAAAATTTAAATATTAAAACATTTGAAAATTGATTAAAAATTTCAAATTAAAAATTAAAAATTTATAAAAATATGAGCAAAACCTCACAAGAAAATAAGGCTAAAAAAGCCAAAACAGAAAGTGTGGAAGTTCAAAGCCAAGAGCTTGAACAAAAGGCCGTAACTGAAGAGACCGTAGTTGAAGAAACTTCTACTGAAACTGAAGAAACCGCTGAAAACCACAAAGTTAAAACAGCTAAAGTTCGTGGCAAAAAATATCAAACTGCCAAGAAAAAAGTTGATGTTAATAAGTATTATTCCCTAAAAGAAGCCATTTCTTTAGTTAAAGAAACCTCTTTTTCTAAATTTGACGGAAAAATCGAAGCTCACATTACTACTTACGATATCGGTAATGTCGGCGAAATCGTTTTCCCTCACTTAGAAACCGCCAGCAAAAAAATTGTTGTTTTAAACGACACTATTTTGGCTGAAATAAAAAATGGTCAAGTAAATTTTGACATTCTTATCGCTACTCCAGCTACCATGCCAAAATTATTACCTTTCGCTCGTGTTTTAGGTCCAAAAGGTTTAATGCCTAATCCAAAAAATGGTACTTTAACCGACGATCCAGAAACTTCTGTCAAACGTTTGTCAGTTGCCAAAACTATCGTCAAAACTGAGAAAAAAGCTCCTATCGTTCACATTGTGGTCGGTAAAGTTTCTCAAGATGAAAAAGAATTAGCTGCTAACGTTGAAGAACTCATTAAAGTCGTCAAATCCAACAAAATCAAAAAATTGGCTCTCTGTGCTACTATGGGACCTTGCGTTAAAGTTGAGGTTAAATAAAATTTAACCACATCCCGATATATCAGATATTAAATCAATTAAATGTCTGAAAAAATAAATCCGTGTTTTGATTGTCACGGACAGTGTTGTCAAAAATTTCTGGTTAGCCAAATGGTTTTTAACCATCCACGCTGGCCAGAAATTCTAGACAGCATTCAACAAAAGTATCCATATATTGAACAAACAGAAAAACACTACCACGTCGAAGATGAAAACGGTGAAGATCAAATACCTTATCTAAGATGTAATTTATTTGATATTCAAACTGGATTATGCACTAACCATAACGATGACCGTCCAGATTTTTGTTTAAACACTGGTGAAATTGGATATTTTTCCCCACAATGTGCCATTCGCCACCAAGAAAAACCATTAACCAAGCTAAGAAATTTATTCCAGCGCTAGCTCAATCATTTTGTCCAACAAATTTTTTTAAAAAATATCTAATCTAGGATATCTCTGCATCAAAACATTCTTTTCGACTAAAGTGATAAAAGGCCCAAGGTTAATCAAACCTCCGACTGATCTTGGTAGTATTAAACCTTCGGTTGAAGTCAAGTGTCCAAGGTTGATAAAACCTCTGACTGTCTCCGGCAGAGTTAAACCTTTAACTGAAGTTAAACCTCCAAGGTCAAGGGAACCTCCAATTAATTCCGGCAAAGTTAACCCCTCAACTGAAGTTAAACCTCCAAGGTCAAGATCACCTCCAACTAATTTTGGTAAAGTTAAGCTTTCAGTTGAAGTTAAATCTCCAAAATCAAGCGAACCATAATGGTATTTAATATCACCTCTCAAAGTTTCCTCTTCAGTCAAACTAATTTGATTTTGTTGGCAATCAAAAACCAAACCTAAATCTTTTCTTTTATCTCTATACAAAATAACTTCCTCAATTCTTGGATCTTTCTGGTAACCAAAACCATCAATGGTTCTATCAATCTCATAAATAAATCTCAATTCATCTACTGTCAATTCCTCACCTTTCTTAACCTTATTATCAATCAATGTCACTCTTTTCATATCACTATCCCTCTTTTCGAAGCTATCTCCACCAGGTAAAGATTTATACTTTTCTCTGGCAATATCTAACATATTCTCTTCTAAATTTTGATGGTCGTTTATTCCTCTTACCTCAGCTACTTGACCACTCTCCATTCGAACCGCAATTCTCGGTATTACATTTCGTCCATTTTCATCTTTAGTATAATAAACATAAAAATCACCATTTTGTAGTTGACTTCTGGCTGTTTCTTCACCGGCAGTACACCAACCAGTCCCATAACCTTGTAAGGATTCATAAAGAGCTGTCGGATCACTTCCTTTATCAAACTTTACCCATTCACCCTCAGTTCTTTTTTTATTTTCTTTTGATACTGGAGTTGTTCTCTCTATTGAAAAAGTATAAATTTTCCCAAAATTAGCTGATTTTAAAACCCGATCCAACTCTTCACTCTCTGGCTTTTTATCCTTCAAATAATATTGACTTAAAGAATCATAAACATAAGCCAACGCTTCTCTATTTAAATCAGGAAATATCGTTGTTGTTTCCTTGGTTCTTTTTGAAAATTCATGTTTACTTTTATCATAAGTACCCATTTTTAAAACACTTTGTAACGTATAGTATTTAAACCAAGTTGGATATTGGGAATCCGGAGAAGCCAGATAATCTACCCACATATCCAAGGACTTCTTTTGATCATTATAAATGACTACTCCTACTTCTCGTCTCTTTTCTTTAGAGACATCACCTACATTACCAATACCATTAAGTTCCAGATCACCACCTTGACCTCTTTCTTTAGCAATTTTTATTTGTAAAACAAAATAAGAATCTGGTACATTGTCTCTATCAATCAAAACTGCCGGATACAAAAATGTTTTCTTAAATATCTCTCTCCGTCTTAAAGCAGTTTTTTCTGCTGTTTCACTACTTGGATGATTGGGGTCATTGATAAAAACCCTCTCCATTGTTTTAAGAAAAATTTCCAGTCTTTTATCTGGTGAATTAGGAATCTTTACACCAATCAAACCTTCTTCATGTCTAATTGCCCCAGCTACACTAGTAGATTTTTGTAAGTCAGGATATCTTTTGTGAATAAAACCTTCACCACTCATTTCAGCCATGAGAACAGTATATACAATTTTACTGAGTCATCACAACTAATTACTTAATTTTTCTACGACCTAAAATATACGATCTATCAACTTATTCCAACGCTAGTTCAATCATTCTGTCTAACAATTTCGAATAGTCTATTCCTGCCGCTTTAGCTTCTTTAGGTAACAACGAATTTGGTGTTAATCCTGGAATGGTATTCATTTCCAAAATTACTGGGTTCTCATCTTTAATCACAAAATCCACCCGAATAAATCCTTTTGCTTTTACTAATTCAAAAACCTTCAAAGCATATTCTTGAACCTTTTTAGTTGTTTCTTCACTTAATCTGGCTGGCACAATTTCTTCACATTTTCCTTCAGTATATTTTGCTTCATAATCAAAAAAATTATTTTTTGGACAAATCTCAATTACTGGTAAAGCCACTGGATTTTTATTTCCCAAAATTCCACACGACACTTCCATTCCCGGCAAAAATTCTTCAATTATAGCTCTCTCTTCATATTTAAAAGATTCTTCCAAAGCTTCATCTAATTTATCTAAATTATCGATTATAGTTACTCCCACGCTTGATCCTTGACTAGCCGGCTTAACCACCCATTTATTTCCTAATTCTTTTACTGCATCCAGATCAACCAATTCTCCTTTAGTTACATTCAATCCTTTCGGTACTGGTATTCCATTTTTCTCTACTAATTCCAAAAACTTAATTTTATCCATCCCGACCTGTGATGCCTCTGATCCACAACCAATAAATTTAATTCCTTCATCCTCAAATATTTTTTGAATTGTTCCATCTTCACCCACTCCGCCATGAAGGGCGATAAAGACTACTTCTGGTGCAATTTCTTTTACTTTTACCAAATCTAAACTCTGAGTCTCCATTACCATCTGTGTTACTTCATATTTTTCTTTATCAAAATTTTTCAATACTTGTTGCCCCGAAGACAAGGATACTTCATGTTCGCTCCCGCCACCACCCATTAATAGTAAAACTTTAATCTTTTTCATATGAATTCCATTATACCTGATAAAATATGTTTAGTGAAAAAATATCTATCTCTTTTTGTTCTAAACTATATCCGTTTCTTTGCTCAGCTCCAGCTCAAAAAAATTCATTTTCTCCAAAAGAAAAATCATAAACAGCTGGACATTATTGGTATTACCGGTTCTGCTGGTAAAAGTTCCACTCTCCTGGCCTGTCAATCAGTCTTTCCCCAAAATATTAAAGTCAAAACTAACAATGGTTGTAATTCTGA
>CAZCFJ010000027.1:0-10042 GCA_964497945.1 uncultured Gammaproteobacteria bacterium
TTTGGGCCTATAGCGTAGTTGGTAGCGCGTCCCCATGGCATGGGGAAGGTCAGGGGTTCGAGTCCCCTTAGGTCCACAAAGTATATGAATAGTGAGAATTTAGTTAAATTATATGATGGTTTGGTAGATGAGTTTCGTATGGATGGAGCGGTTGTAATTGAGAGTTTTTGTAATAAAAGAATTGAAAGATGGAAACGATTACCTGATTTTGGTGGAAGCTTGGATATAGCCTTTTTGTTAGATAGAGGGATAATTTTAAGGAAGGCTGATAAAAGAATTGGTTTGGTTTTGGGAACTCCAGATACTGGTAGCTTTTTGACACCAGAAGAAATGTGTTTTGGTGGTATTTTGTCGTCTGAAGACAGTTTAAGAGGTGATTTAAACTATCTTCGTAGAGTTGTTAAAGGCGATAATTGGGTTTTTGGTAGGTTTTATGATAGTCATGAAGGAGTGGGTATTGATTGTTGGGCAAATGAGAGTGCTTTTGGTGGTGGTGATACAAAAAGTGTTGATATTGATTCTGCTTGGGAAATAATTAATCGAACAATAGAACATGGTTTTAAAAAATAAAGTAATCCTTTTTGATTTTGATGGAGTGATTGTAAACAGTTGTCAGTTATCTTGGGAAATTAATAGAGAATGGATGTCGGATATTACTTATGGTGAGTTGCAAGACTGGGCGGAAGGTAATGTTTATAGTACTAAATTGCGTGATGATTTTGACGAATCATATTTCCAACTTTATTTTGAAAGATATCAAGAAAAAATTGTTCAATTAGTACCAGTTGATGGAATGGATAGGGTAATTAAAGATTTAGATTTACAAGGTTTTAAGTTAATAATTGTGTCGTCGGCGGATGAAAACTCAATAAAAGATTTTTTAGAAAAGTACGATTTAGAAAAATATTTTACAGAAATTTTGGGAAAGAATTTTAATCCGAGTAAAGTAGAAAAAATTAAAATTGTTGGTGAAAAGTATAAAATAAAACCACAGGAAACTTTGTTGGTGACTGATAGTGTAGGGGATATAAAAGAGGCTCATGAAGCCAAAACAAAAGCCATTGGAGTTATTTGGGGTTTGCATGAGAAGGAAAGATTAGAGAAAAATGGAGCTGATTTTATAGCGGAAAATCCAAATGATATCTTGGAAGGGGTAAAAAAGATTTTGGCTTTGAAATAAGGACTAGATTAAGGTAGAATTCACTACTTAACACATAGGTCTGTGGTGAAACCTGCCTGCCGGCAGGCAGGTGGTATCATATTTAACAATTTAATTAATTTAGGCCCATAGTGAAATGGTTATCACTGGGATCTCCAAAATCTCCATTTGAGGTTCGAATCCTCATGGGCCTGCACGAGTTGACTGATTGTTTTGAACCTATTTAAATGTTAAATTGGTTCAAATGGTGATAATTGGTATTACTGGAACAATTGGAGCAGGTAAAGGAACTGTAGTTGATTTTTTAGTCAATAAGAGAGGATTTAAACATTTTTCGGCTAGGGCTTTTTTGGTAGAAGAAATTGAAAGGAGAGGGATGGAAAATAATCGAGACAGTATGGTAATAGTAGGAAATGATTTGAGATCAAAATTTGGACCGGGTTATGTGGCGGAAGAATTGTTTAAAAGAGCTAAGGATTCTGGAGAAAATGCTGTAATTGAAAGTTTGAGAACTGTAGGAGAGATTGAAACTTTGAGAAAAAAGGGAAACTTTACTTTATTAGCAGTGGATGCTGATCCAAAAATAAGATATGAAAGAAATTCTGTTAGAGGAACTACGACTGATAATGTGACTTTTGAAAAATTTTTGGCTGATGAAGAATTAGAAATGAAATCGACTGATCCAAACAAACAAAATTTAAGTGAATGTATTAAGAGAGCTGATTTTTTGATTGATAATAATGGAACTGTTGAAGAATTAAATAAAAAAATCGAAGAAATATTAAAAATTATTCAAATATAAAATGACAAAGAAAACAGAAGAGAAAAAATACATTCGGCCGAGTTGGGATGAATATTTTATGAAAATTGCCATGTTGGTATCGGAAAGATCAACTTGTTTGAGACATCATGTGGGGGCGATTTTGGTTAAGGATAGAAGAGTAATCACTACTGGTTACAATGGAGCGGCAGCGGGAGTGAAGGATTGTTTGGAATTAGGTTGTTTAAGAAATCAATTAGGAATTCCGTCAGGTGAAAGACATGAAATTTGTCGGGCGATTCATGCCGAACAAAATGCTATAATTCAAGCGGCTAAACATGGAGAAAATATTGAAGGATCGACAATTTATTGCACTCACAGTCCTTGTATTATTTGTACAAAAATGATGATTAATTCGGGAGTAAAAAGAATTGTAACTTATGGAGAATATCCGGATATCGGTGGAGTTAAGGACTTATTGAAGGAAGCGGGGGTAAAGTTGGAAAAGATTGATCGACCCAGCGACAAGATAAATTTTTTGGATTGAAATGAGAGTTAAAAATAAAGAAATAATAGCTCTCAAAAGAAAATTAAGAGAGAATAAAATTCGAGGTTTGGCGTTGGATATTGATGAAACTTTGTCGTTTACTATTGGTGGGCTAGTTGATGGTTTATCAAAGCAGTTTGGAAACCCGGAAAATTTGACAGTGGAGGAGATTGTTAAAAAACATAAACATACTGACAAAATTCCTTATTGGCAAAGTAAAGAATGTTATGAGTTGATAGATAAAATTTTGACTGACGAAAAAATACAAAAAGATTTGCCACTAATAAAAAATGCCAATAGTTTGACTAATAAAGTCAATGAAGTAATCCCGATAGTTTCTTATATTACTATCAGACCAAGAATAATTTTTGAAGCGACGAAATATTGGTTGAAGAAAAATAATTTTCCAAAAGCACCAACAATATTGAAACCAAAAAATATTTCCAGGAGAATGGGAAATAAATGGAAAGCCAAAGTGTTGGAATATTTATATCCTGAGGTGTTGGGAATAGTCGACGATAATCCAAACTTAGTAAAAAATTTGAGTAAGAGCTATAAAGGGACAATATTTCTATATGATCACACTGAGACTGAGAGAAAAGATATTAAGGTGGTTCCCTGTAGAGATTGGAATCAGGTATTAATTGAAGTTAAAAAACAATTTATCGGCGACCACGATTGATAGTTCCCATGCGAGCAGTTGGTCTGAAGTCTACCGGAGATTTGGTTCCAGGAAAATTGGGAATGGTTGGTTTAACAAAACCTTTGATGATAGTAGACCGATTGTCTGGCTTAGATTTGGATGCAGGTTTACTCATATTCAATTTTAATTATAGTTATTCTTGAATTAACTGGGAAGTAGGGAAATAAAGAACATCTTCGATATGTTGAGAGTCAGCAAAAAGCATAGCCAATCGGTCGACACCCAAACCAATACCAGCACATGGTGGCATTTGGCCACAAGCATCGACAAATTTTTGATCGTAAGGATGAATGGGTAAATTATTTTCTTGTCTGAATTTGGTTTCAGTGTCAAAATTATCTTGTAAAATTTTAGAATCAGTTAGTTCGGTATAAGCGTTACCGATTTCCATGCCGCCGATATAAAATTCGAAACGTTGGCTGAAACCAGGGAAGTCGGGACAAGTTTGACAGAGAGGGGAAGTCTGAGTAGGGTAATCGAAAATAATAAATGGCTTGTCTTGGGGAATTTTTGATTCTATTTCGTTAATAAAAATTTGAGTATAAAGTGGTTCCCAAGTAGTAACACCATCGACATTGTAGCCTTTAGATTTGGCAGTAGCGATAATTTGGTCAGCGGTTAAATTTTGAGATAAATCAATGTTGGCATATTTTTGGAATAACTCTTTGAGAGTAAATTGATACCAATCACTATCAAGATCAATGTTTTGACCTTGGTAAACAATATAATCGGTTTGAGGAAGTTTAAGTTTTTGTTGAACGTAATGAAGGGTGTTTAAAATTAATTCTTTGGTAGTGGTGGCAATATCATGATGAGTTTTATCCATTTCGTACCATTCGAGCATAGAAAATTCTAAATTATGAGTAGGACCAATGTCTTCTAGATCGCGAAAAACTTTGGCGACAGTAAAACAATTACCAATACCCTGAGCAATAAGTCGTTTAAGAGCACTTTCGGGAGAGGTAGGAAGGTAAAAAGTAAAATCACGTTGAGTCCATTTGGTTTTGAGAGAATAAAGGTTAGGCTCTATGGGAATTTTGGCCAAAAGAGTGGGAGTATCGACTTCATGAAAATTTCGGTCAATAAAATAATTTCTGATAGCCTGAATAGTCCATTCGTGAATAAAATGAGATTGAAAATTCATAATTTTTTAAACCTTATTCGGCATTCGCCGTATTTCCCCTTAAAAAGGGGAAAAGTCTTAAAACAAATAATTTATTATTTTGACTTCCTCCTTTTTTAAGGGAGGATGTCACGATTTATCGTGACAGGAAGGTTTTGTATTAAACAATTTAATTATATCCTGACATGATTTTTGGTGGAATTCTTGAGGATAACCACAAAGATAACTCTGATCGCAGCAACCCTGACAAAGACCACAAGTAAAACAAGGAGAAATATTTTTAATAAATTTAGAGATGTAAATTTGAGGGTCGTCGGTGATTTTGCCTAAAGAAATGGATGATTCGCAGCAACCAGTGATATTACCGTTGGATTGAAGACTGAGTTGATAACAACCAAAGTTTTTGGCCGGGAAAGTAGGGTAGTGGAGTTTAGTATCAAGACATTGATCATTGGTTAAAGACATTTTACGGTCAGTGAGGTAAGTTAACTCAATGTTTTTAAGATTATATTCTGTTTTTAGATAGTCTAAAAAAGTGTCTTTGTATAGATAAGAATCTTTAGTTACTAAAAACATAATACCGACAGGAAAACCTAATTCTTGAGCGTGTTTGATATATTTAATAGATTTTTCGAAATTACCGATACCGCGATTTTGATCGTGAATGTCTTTTGGACCATCTAATGAAACTAAAATCTGGCAACTATCGGGCTTTTTAATTTCACCAAGTCGGTCAATAGTGCCGTTGGTGATTATAGTGACAAATATATCTTTATCGATCAAAGTGTTGACTAGTTGGGGAAAATCAGGGAGTAAAAAAACTTCACCACCACAAAGAACTATCGATTTTAAATGAAAATTTTTCTTCAATACATTTTTTTTCTTAGCGTGAATACTGGCGTGTTCAAAGCACGAAAAAAAAGTATTTTCAGAATTTTCATTTAGAAATTTTTGATATTGGTCAACAAAGTCTAAAATTTGTTGATTAGATAAAACATCGCTGGTTTTGTGAGTGTAGCAATATTTGCAGGTCAAATTACAGCCTTCAAGAGGAGAGATATAGATACTTTCTAGATTTGATAAATCTAATTTCATTTAATTTTTTTATAAAAATTCTTGATACGAATTTTTTATCTCAGTCAGCACTGGCGTGTTGAAACTCGCTAAAAAATTATATCTTCGAATTTTTACGTAAAATTATTTAAGTTTAGCGGATTCTTTGTGCTCGGTGGCTTTTTTACACCATTTACAGTATTTGACAAATTTGAGCTTGTCAGGAGTATTAGTTTTATTTTTTTCGGTTAAATAATTTTGGGCGCCACAGACTGAACAAACTAAGGCGATCAAAATTCGTGGTGTTTTTTTAGATTTAGACATGAGTGGTATTTTAAACTAATTTAGGCCAAATGACAATTGTTAGTCGGCGTGCTTGTATTTTTTAATCTGGCGTTCGACGGCTTCACGCAGATCAACAATGGCAGCAGTTAAATCGTCGTGGCAAGTTTCGGCATGAATGGGGTTTTTGAGGCCGGGAAGACTCATATCGAATTTGGCAGTGTAATTTTTGTACTTCTTATCCTTTTGAATATGAAGGGAAGCAGTTTTGAGCTCATTATTGAATTGAGGAAGAAGTTGATCGAGCTTGTTGACGAATTTGGTTTGGATCATTCGCCTGATTCTAAGAGAAATAATTAAATTGACTCCGTTAATTCTGGTGTTCATAAAAACCTCCAATGAATTATTAATAGGGTAATGGCACTTGAGATAATTTATTTTAACATTATTCAGTTATGGTTTGAACGATATCACAAGGACCTTGGTATTTTTTGGCAAGATTAAATATGGCATCAATTTTTGGTTCATTAGTTTGATAAACCTGACCGTTTCTGTCACGAATAGTGACTTCTAGAGTGTGTTTTTGAAAAATAACTTTAATCTGGCAGTTAGACATGAGTTTTTCGGTAGTAATCCAATCAATGTTTTTGGCTTGCCCAGGAGTAATATCTGGGACAATGTAGGTTTGTGGTTCAGGGGCGGTGTAAATATGACTTTGATCAGTGACGGCTTTAGTGATAATTAAACCAATGCAGGCAATGAGGACGATAAGAAGTAGAATGTAAATTTTTTGTCGGACAGATGACATAAATAATATTAACAATTTTATAAATGGAAGTTTATTTTTAAATCAACTATACTAACAAATTGAGTTTGTATGAAGGAAAAAAATAAAGGAATTTTTAAAGAAATAAAACCATATTTAGGCTTATTGGGCTTATTGCTTTTGGTGGCTTTAATAAATAATGGGTTGAATTTATGGTTACCAAAAATAACTTCAGGAGCGATTGATTCTTTTAATGGACAAAATTTTGAGATATCGAAAATAATTTGCGAAATGACTGGGGTGTCGGTAATAATTTTTGTTTTTGCGGTAGGCCAAAGTTTTTTGCAAACTTTTTTGGCCGAAACGGTAGCTAAAAATATGCGGGAAAGATTAGTAAATAAAATATCGGATCAGGATTTTGGTTTTGTGAATAAGGTGACTTCAGAAAAACTACTGACAATAATGACTAGTGATGTGGATAATGTTAAACAGGCAATGACTACTGGTTTGATACAGATTTTTTCATCGATAATATTAGTGGTTGGATCGGCAGTAATGTTACTAAGAATTAATGTTAAGTTAGGGTTAATGGTGTTAGCAATAGTACCGGTTGTTGGGTTGGTGTTTTTTAATGTGTTTGGTCGGATCAGAAGTTTTTTTAAGCGAGCCCAAGCGGTTTTGGATAGACTAAATAAAGTAATTAAAGAAAGTATTGTGGCGGCTGGTTTGGTAAGAATTGTTAATAGTCAGAATAGGGAAATTGATAAATTTAATGGACAAAATGACCAGGCAAGAGATTTGGGTTTGTCAATTATGAAATTGTTTTCTGGATTAATTCCAACAATTGGATTGTTGGCTAATTCAACAGTGATTTTGATTTTGTTGGTAGGGGGAAGATTAATTTTGGCGGGAGAATTTACGGTAGGTGATTTAACGGCATTTAATACTTATGTTTCCATGTTGATTTTTCCGATGATAATGTTGGGTTTTGTGAGCAATATAATTGCCAGAGCGGTGACATCTTATCAACGAATTGAAGAGGTGCTGAATTTTGAAGGTAAAGATGATTTTGGGGATATAGATAAAGAAATAAAAGGAAAAATAGAATTTAAAAAAGTATCGTTGAGTTTTGGACAAAAACAAGTCTTGAAAGAAGTATCTTTTGAAATTAAACCGGGGTCAAAGACGGCAATTTTGGGGCCGACGGCGGCAGGTAAAACGCAAATATTTTATTTGATGTCGGGATTAATGAAACCCAATAGTGGAGAAATTTTGATCGACGATGTACCGGTAAAAAAATATTGCCAAAAATGTTTGTCAGAACAACTAGGGTTAGTATTTCAGGATAGTTCGTTGTTTAATTTGACGATTAAAGAAAATATTAATTTTCAGAATAAAGAAGACGAAAATAATTTAAAAAAAGCGATTGAAACGGCGGCTTTGGATGATTTTATTGAGACATTACCTGAAGGTTTGGAAACAAAAATTACGGAAAGAGGATCAAACTTGTCGGGTGGGCAAAAACAACGGTTAACTTTAGCCAGAGCGTTAGCAGTGAATCCAAAAATTTTATTGTTGGATGATTTTACGGCCAGAGTGGATCGGTCAACAGAAAAAGATATTTTTGCCCGACTGAAAAAGAATTACGGCAAGATTACTCAAGTGTTAATTACTCAGCAGATTGCCTCAGTGGAAGATTTTGATCAAATTATTTTGATCATGGAAGGGGAAGTGTTAGCTAAAGGAACTCATAAGGAGTTATTAAAAAATTCCTCGGAATATCGACAGTTATATAGTTTACAAATGTCAACTGAATGAAAGATTATTGTTTAAAAAATTTTGATACAAATAGTAAATTAAACCTAAAAGTAGGTAAAATTGTTCGTCGATTGGGGGAATTTTTAAAAGGAGATAAATGGCGATTGGGTTGGGCAATAATAGTGGTATTAATAAATTCGGCGGCGAATGTGGCCACACCACTAATAGTAGGTCGGGCTATTGATAAATTTATTGTCGATAAAAACTGGCCAGAATTGGCCGGTTTTGGCTGGTTGTTGGCGGGGATTTATATAGTGGTGGCGGTAACTAATTATTTTCAAACTGTTTTGATGGGAAGGGTAGGTCAAAATATTTTGTATCGGTTGAGAAGTAGGGTATTTGAAAAAATTCAGAGTTTGCCGTTGTCATTTTTTAATCAAAATAAATTGGGTGATTTAATATCGAGAATTAATAGTGATACAGATAAGTTAAATCAATTCTTCTCACAATCACTTAATCAATTTATGGGTCAGGCATTTACTTTGGTGGGAATCGGAGTTTTTGTTTTTTATACTAACGCAAAGCTATCGGTTTGGATGATGTTGCCGGTGGTGGGCTTGGTAGGAATAACTTATATATTGTCGTCGTATATGAGTAAAAGGAGTCGATTGAGTTTACAGTCTTTGGGAAATTTGTCGGCAGAAATTCAGGAAAGTTTGAGCTATTTTAAAGTAATTGTATTGTTTAATCGGCGAGATTTTTTTAGAGAAAATTTTAAGAAAGCTAATGAAAATAATTTTGCTATGTCGGTACGATCGGGGATGATAAATAATATTAGTAGTCCGATTTATGATTTAGCTTGGAATGCGGGTTTAACCTTGGTGTTGGTAATGGGAATAGGGATGATACTTAAAGGTCAAATTACAGTGGGGTTATTGATTGCCTTTTTGGCATATACAGACAAATTTTATGCACCACTAAGACAGATGGCTCAGATATGGTCAAACACTCAAATGGCGTTTGCTGGTTGGGTGAGAATTTCGGAAATTTTGGATTTGAAGACTGATTTGGAAGTAATGGAAACTAATAATACTTTAAAAGTAAAAGACGACGATGTGTTGGTATTTGATAAAGTAAAATTTTCGTATGATGGTGAAAAAATAATTTTGGATAAAGTAAATTTGGATTTTAAGAAAGGAAAAACTTACGCTATGGTGGGACCAACTGGAGGAGGAAAGAGTACTATGGCGGCGTTGATGTGTCGATTGTACGATCCAGATTTTGGACAAATTTATTTTGAAGGCAAAGATATTAGAAGTTACAGTGGTAAAGAATTATCGGAACAGATTGGATTTATTTTGCAGGAACAGTTTATTTTTACCGGTAGTGTAGGCGAAAATATTGTTTACGGTAACCCTAATTATGAAGTTTATGATAAGAAAAAATTAAAGAAAGAATTAAAAGAAGATGGGTTAGAAGAATTAGTAGAAAGATTTGAAAATGGATTGGATACAGAAATTACACCAGATACGGAAGTAATTAGTTTGGGACAAAAACAATTGATTTCGTTTATGAGGGCGATTTTGCGACGACCAAAATTGTTGGTAATGGATGAGGCGACGGCTAATATTGACACGGTAACCGAAAGTTTATTACAAAAAATTATTGATAAATTACCAACAGAAACAACCAAAGTAATTATTGCTCATAGGTTAAATACGATTAAAAAAGCGGATGAAATTTATTTTGTGAATGATGGGGAAGTAGTTAGTGCGGAATCGTTAGAAAAGTCGGTGGAGATGATAGAGAAGAGTAAAAGGAAAAGTTAAATGCGGAGGGGACAGGAGTCGAACCTGCATGTCATTACTGACGCTTGTTTTCAAAACAAGTT
>CAZCFJ010000028.1:0-8952 GCA_964497945.1 uncultured Gammaproteobacteria bacterium
TTTAGTCTTTATTTTGTTACTCGCCAAGTTTGGGTCTCTGTACTCCTTATTGGTTTTCTTCAAAATCTTTTATTTATACCTCTTCGTCTTATTGGTAATGTTATGGATCAGCCCCTCAAAGATTTCGAAGACAATCTCGATACTATGGAAGCCAAACAACAACAACTGGTTTTTACAAAAAAAATTCGTGAAGGTAATTCCGCTATTGTTTACTATATTTTTAATTTCTTTGTCAATGCCATCGCTTTTTTCTCTGCCGGACGTATTTTTTTAATCGATTTTTATAATGACCCTCTCCAGCTTCAAAAAATGCACCTCCTCTATAAATGGGTCCCTTATCCCACATACCCCCTTAAAGGTACTATTTTCCCTTTCCCATTTTTTAAAATAACCGATACTATGGCTGTTTCATGGAACACTATTTTTTGGGTCATCGGTGGTACAGTTTTGTTTTTTATCGGTTTACGTCTTGTTTGGCGTTTAGTCCGTTTTATTTTCAAAAAAAATCAAAAAATTCTTTATGCCCGTATTCGTTACAATCGAATGTTAGCTACCATTGGCGGTTTTAGTGGAGTTTTAATCATTGGATTAACTTATCTTCTTCGTCATTTTCCTACTGCTTTTGCCGGTCTCTTACTCAAAGTTGATCTTACCCGTCAAAACACTCCCATGAATTTTGTTACCGCTGTTGGTACTTTTATTACTACTATTCATGCTGGTTACAAAGGTAATTCTTTGGCCGCCAAGGAAGCTCGGCTTTCCGGTATTCCTGAAAATATTGTCAAAAAAGTTTTTCAAGAAAAAATGCGTAATAGTCTTCGCAATGCTTTTGTTTTGGGTGCTGGTGCCTTCTTTATCACCAATCAAATTCCTTCTGCTTTCGAACTATCTGTGGCTACTTTCGAAGTTATGTATATGGTTTATCCCTACACTTTTGGTAAAATTGTCTCTCTCGGTTCTCGAGTTAAAAAAGTTGAAGAAGCTAATGTCGTCACCAATTAATTTTCTTGAAGTCCTTACTGATAACAAAAATCTCATCTGGCCTTTTATCAAAAAAAATCTTAATCAAATCAAAGACTTTCCTGCTTTTTGTACTCTCGACAAAAAATATCAAAACTTAGTTGATTTTCATTTTAAAATGGTTACTGATTATCCTAACCGTCAGGGAAAATATCTCCGGCCTACGTTGGTTATGTTAACCGCTCAAGCCATGGGGGTAAATTCAAATTTAATTATCCCTACCGCCGCCGCCATGCAACTTTCCGAAGATTGGATTTTAGGTCATGATGATATTGAAGATCAATCCGAACAACGCCGCGCTCAACCAGCCATCCAAAAGCTTTATGGCGACCATTTAGCCATCAATGCTGGTGATGCTTTACATAATCTTACTTGGTCTGTACTTTCACAAAATTATTCTATATTGAACAATAAATTAGCTCAAAATATTAGCCAAGAATTCTTTACTATGATCAACCGCACTATCCTTGGTCAAACTATCGAAATCAAATGGATAGAGGACAATCGATATGACCTAAGTTTTGATGATGTTTTATTAATTGCCGAAAGTAAAACTTGTTATTACACCATCGCCGGCCCTATGCGTTTAGGAGCAATTCTTGCCGGTGCTACGGACGAACAATTAAACTCAATCTATAAATTTGGGCTTTCGCTTGGCAAGTCCTTTCAGATTATTGATGATTTGTTAGACCTTACTTCCGATTTTGCTGGTCAAAAAAGTCAAATTGGCAACGATATTTACGAAGGCAAACGAACCGTTATGTTAATTCACTTATTAGAAAATATTGATCCCAAAAGCAAAATTAAATTAATTGAAATTTTAAATAAATCTCGAGCCGAAAAAACTGCCACCGAAGTTACCTGGGTTATTGACCAAATGAAATCTCACGGTAGTCTCGACTTTGCCCGCCAATTAGCTAATGACTATTCACGAGAAGCTCGCCAAATTTTTGATAATGAATTAACTTTTTTATCGACTGAACCTTTCCGTTCCCAAATTTCTGCAGCTATCGACTTCATTACTACTCGCACTCATTAATTATTAACTAATATTTAATGATAAAAATAAAAAAATTTTTTAATAAAAACCATCAACTTTATTTATTAATTTCTTTTTTTGTTTTTATTTTTCTTATTACTTTCTTTAGTTTAAATTTTCCCAAAAAAGAACCTGTTATTTCCCTAATTACTCCCACTCCTACACTCCGTCCGACTGCTACACCTATGCCGACAGTTGTCAAAGGTACTCCTCAACCTCTCAAAAATATTGACGCCACCTATATCATTGGTACTAGAACTCTTGAAGTTAAATATAATCCAAAAGATAAAAGAACTTTTTTATATCTCAAAGAAAACGGTCAAAATATTCTTATTAAAAGCTATTCAGATTTTCCCTGCTCAGTAGGAGAAACTTGTCGAAACATTCCAATGAAATTTTCTATATCTTCAGATAATAATTATCTTGTCTACAATGTTGTTTCAGAATGGGAGGGATCAATGTCCGACTTCTATTATATTCCAGATAAAAAAGTTACTAACCTTCCCATCCCAGTTGATGAATCTGGTTTTTCCAAAAACAATCAATATTTTTACGCTTGTGGATTAGGTGGCTTTGATGATGGCGGAGTCTATATCTATCATTTGCCAAAAATGGAATTAGTCTATCAAGATAAAAATAATAGTGCCAGGTGTCAGTATAATTCGTCCAATAATAGTCTAAAAATAAGTTACACTGACTATAACGAACCGTTTTTTACTAACACCGTCTATTATTTCGACACCAACAAAGCCGTTTCTCAATAATTTAAATAATGAACTTTTTTATTCGACTAGCTAAACCAACCGACCTAGAACAATACACTAATCTTTTACAGCAAACTTATGAATTTACCTATACTAACGCAGAAATTGGTCTAATCAAAGAATGTTTTTCTCCTCAAGTTTTTAATACTCCCGATAGTCAAAAATATCTAAGTTCTAAATTAATTAATTCTCACCATCAAAAAACCTGGTTAGTTTTTGATGATAAAAAATTAATTGCCTCAGCTACATGTAAAATTATTGATGAAAACAAAGCCGAATTTTCTGGATTTTATGTTCTTCCTGATTACCAACATCAAGGTATTGGTAAAAAACTTTATCAAAAAGTTTTAAATTTTGCCCAAAATAAAGATTTAATATTAGGAATTTACACTCACAATATTAATACTCTCCAAATTTATAAAAAGTGGGGTTGGCAAATTGACCCTAGTAGGGGAGAAAATGGTTACGTTACCGGTCACTGGCCCGAATGGCCCGACGGTGTCATCGCCAAAAGTGTCTATTTAATTCTTAAAAGAAAATAATTTTTCTTTGGGTTAACTTCAGTTCTTTTTAAAGCCAAATTCTGTCAAAGATGGAAATATCTAAAATATTTTTAAGATTTCTCCCTTTTTTAAGGGGAGATGTCACAAAGTGACAGAGAGGTTTTGATGTTAAAATAGCTTAGTGGATAATCAGGTCGAAGAAATTAAACAAAAACTCAACATTGTCGACGTCATTAATCGTTTTACCCCTCTCAAAAAACGTGGTCGCAATCACATTGCTTGCTGTCCTTTTCATGGTGAAAAAACTCCTTCATTCACCGTTTCCGAAGAACTCCAAATTTTCAAATGTTTTGGTTGTGGCAAATCCGGTGATATTTTTACTTTTATCCAAGAATACGAACGTATCGATTTTCGTGAAGCTCTAACTGAACTTGCTGCCATGGCCGGTATTGTTCTCAAAAAAAGTGAGTTCGACAATAAACAAGATTCTCGCAAAAAAGTTTTAAGCGACTTAAATGCTCAAGTCGAAAAATTCTATCAATATATGCTTTTAACCCATCCATTGGGTAAAAACGCTCTTGATTATGTTCTCAAAAGGGGAATAACTTTGGCTACTATTAAACAATTTGGCTTAGGTTATTCGCCTGAAAATCCCGCTATCGCTGTTAATTTTTTAACCAAAAAGGGTTATAAAATAGATGATTTAATTGCTTCGGGCACTTTCGGCAAAAGCCAGTACAATTCCCGAATTTACGACCGTTTTCAGGGTCGTCTCACTTTTCCTCTTTCTGATTATCGTGGCCGTATTTTAGGTTTCTCTGGTCGCATGTTGCCCACCACCAAAAATCAGGATTCCGGTAAATATATTAATTCCCCTGAAACCGAAATTTATCACAAAAGTTTTAATCTTTTTGGTCTTCACCTGGCCAAAGATTTTATTCGTCAGCAAAACGCCGTTATTGTTACCGAAGGGGAGTTTGATATGATTTCACCTTTTCAAGCCGGCATCAAAAATATTGTCGCTATCAAAGGTACTGCTTTTACTGAGGAACAGCTTCAACTTCTTCGTCGTTACACCGACACTCTCATCCTTGGTCTCGATTCTGATTTTGCCGGATCAAATGCCTCCCGCAAAAGTATCGAACTCGCCGATTCTATGGAATTTGACATTAAAGTCCTTATTTTAGGTGAAAAATATAAAGACCCCGACGAAGCTGTCAGAAATGATTTAGAGTTTTTCAAAACCCAACTTGATCAAACCGTTTCTATCTGGGATTTTATTATCCAATCCCAATTAAAAATTAATAATCCCGACACTATCAAAGGCAAAAAAGAAATTTTAAATGTTGTTTTACCATTTTTAGTTAAAATTAAAAATTCTGTCATTCGTTCTGACTATCTCAAAAAATTAGCCAATGAAATCGGCTCCGATTATCAAGCCTTGTTAGACGAAGCCAAAAAAGTTCCGCCCAATTCATCTGCTCCAACAAAAAATATTGTTGGTCTCGACATCAACGCCGCTACCTCAAAACCTGATGCCATTATCGAACCCTCGAAAACCCAAAAATTTGAAGAACTTTTATTAACTCTCATTATCGGTGCCAAAAATCCCGCCAAAGTTGCCCAAAAAGTTTCTTCTCAATTATCTCGTCTTCAGGATCATCGTTACTTTATTATCGGTGAAAATTTATTAAAAATAAAAGAATTCGACCCTAAATCTTTTGAAGATTTACTCCCCGCCGAAATTAAACCAGTTTTCCAATCAATTTACATGGAGACCACCACTAACCCCATCGAATCCCATCAACGACTTTTGGAGGTTCAAAAGGCAGTTGCCATTATCGATTCTTTTTACCTAAAAGATAGGCTAAATTTTATTAGTGCTCAAATTGCCCAACTCGAAAGTCTTGGTGACGACCAGCAACTTGCCGAAGCTGAAAAGGAGTATAATAGACTACTTTCCGAGTTGTCCAAGGTCCAAATCAAAAAAAGCTAGATTTATTCGTTAATTTCGTATACAATACAGGCTATGGTTGCCACCCTAAACCTTTCCAAAATCAAACAAACCTTATTAGCTCAGGCTAAAAAGCTTCACTATTTGACCAATGACGAAGTTTTAGTCCAAATTCCCGAACCCGAAAAACATATTGATGAAGTTGATAATCTTTTTGATTACCTGTTCGAAAGGGGAGTTGATGTTTTTGATAAAGTCGAATCCAAAGAAGTCATCGAAAAAGAGAATAGTAAAACTAGTTCTTCCGATCTTCTCAGTCTTTTAACTCAAAAAGGTAATGTCGATTCTGTCCGCATGTATCTTAAGGAAATCGGTAAAATTAATCTTTTAACTTTCGACGAAGAAGTCTCTTTAGCTAAGGATATCGAAAAAGGATCCACTCTTTCTCGTGAAGCTCTTATCAACGCTAATTTACGTTTGGTTGTTTCTATTGCCAAAAAATATATTGGTCGTGGACTTACTTTCCTTGACTTAGTTCAAGAAGGTAATCAGGGTCTTATGCGTGCTGTCGAAAAATTCGACTGGCACCGTGGTTTTAAATTTTCTACTTATGCCACTTGGTGGATTCGTCAAGCTATTACTCGGGCTATTGCTGATCAGGCCAAAACCATTCGTATTCCGGTTCATATGGTCGAAACCATCAACAAAGTTTACAAAGCTACCCGTGCTTTAACCCAAAGATTGGGCAAAGAACCTACTGTTGAACAAATTGCTGACGAAGTCGGTATTTCTATTGATAAAGTCGAAGAAATTTATCGTATTTCCCAAGATACTACCTCACTTTCTACTCCAGTTGGCGATGACGAAGACTCATTTTTGGGAGATTTTATTGAAGACACCACTCAACTATCTCCTTACGAAGAAACCAGCAAAGAATTACTCCGCGAATCTATCGAAGAAGTTTTATCATCTCTCGAAGAACGCGAAACCAAAGTTCTGTCTCTTCGTTTTGGTCTAATGGGGGAAACTCCAAAAACTCTTGAGGAAGTTGGCAAAATTTTCAATGTTACTCGTGAACGTATTCGTCAAATCGAAGCCAAAGCTTTACGCAAACTCCGTCATCCATCAAGAAGAAAAAAGTTACAAGACTACTTAGAATAAAGTTGCCCTTTTTAAGGGAGATTTCCCGAGCTTACCGAGGGACAGAGGGTTTTTGTTACAATAACTCATGACACAACTTGATCAGCAATTTAAGCTTGCCGTTCATGCTTGGTTTCAAAAAGATAATAAATTTCTCGTTATTCGTCGATGTCTCAATGATGATTTTATGCCCGGATTTTGGGACACGCCCGGTGGTAGTTTAGATTTTGGTGAAGACCCTCTCAAAGCTTTAGTTCGCGAATCCCAAGAAGAAATTGGTCAAAATATAAAAATTGGTAAATTACTTTATTGTCACAATCAAGTTTATAAAAATGTTCATCATTGGTTTGCTTTAATTTATCAGTGTCAAATTATTGAAGATGAAAAAATTACTCTTGATCCAAATGAACATTGCGAATATCGTTGGGTTACTTTAGCAGAACTAAAAAATCTTTCTAAAATTGATTTTTTAAATGATTTTTTTCAAAATTACCTTTCAAAATAGTTTCTAAAACTCTAGATCTGTTTTGTAATCAAATTCCATTACTTGACCGTTGTTTACTTCAATTTCTTCATAAGGCAATTCTTGATTAGTGATTTTATTGATCATTATTCTAATCGGTCCAGCATGGCTCACAATCAAAACAGTTTTCTCACCATCTTCCAGTTTTAAGTCTTCCATAAACAATTCCACTCTTTTTTTAACATCATTCCAACTTTCTACTCCCATTTCTCGATTAACTTTATTGTCTTCGTCAAGTTCTTTCCAATTGATCATACTTGAATCTGTTCCAGTATATTCACCAAAGTCCCTTTCTTCAATCAAATTAGACATAAAAATTTCACTCTCTATTGGATATTCTTCTAAAATATTATTCAATGTTTCCACACATCTATCCAAAGGTGAGCAAAATACCATATCAATTTTATGATTTTTCAAATGTTTTCCTGCCTCTTGTGCTTGTTTTATCCCTTTTTCGTTCAATTTTCCACCATCTTTCCCCTGAAGAATTTTTTTAGTATTAGCCACAGTTTCCCCGTGTCGAACGATTATTAATTTCATAGGGTTAATTATACTATATATATCAATATACCCCACACTTCAACCACTTTTGTATTTATTTTTCTTCAAAGAAATGATAGACTTTCAAGCTTGGTTAGAATATAATCAACTTTACCATTCCGAAACTTTAGTGAAGGATGGCTCAGCTTTGCACTTTAACTTTTATTTCTGTTTTTAATTAGACATTAGTCATTAGAAATTAGAAATTTAATATATTTTCCCCTGTAGCCATTGTCCCGCCGTAGTCTCGAGTTTATCGAGAGACGAAGGAGGATCAGTCGGTAGTCAGTGGAAACATTCCCCTGTAGCTCAGTCGGTAGAGCGCTCGCCTGTTACGAAATTAGCAGCTTATTTGAGTAATCAAATTTGAAAAATTGGGTGAATTGTCCCGAAAGGGAGTCCGTATCCTAAATTTATTTAGGCATCGGACCGTGAAACCTAACGTCCGAAATTTCGGACTACGGCAACCCGCAGCCAAGCTTTTGTTAAAAATAAGGAAGGCATTGCCTTTCCGAAGCTTTAGCGAAGGAAGGTTCAGAGACTAGGTGATTACACCATTTAGCGCCCGAGTCCCTAAATTTAGGGATATGATATAGTCCAAGCCTATTAGAAATTTTAGGGTGTCTTGTAAGCGATCGGTCCGTGGTTCGAGTCCACGCGGGGGAGCCCATTTTGTCTTACTCGAACTGATCCATTCTCGATTAGTTCTTTTATGTCTTTAGTTAGGGTATATTTGATTATTTTACCCTTAGAAACGTAAAACTTTTCAAAAAACATTTTTAAATATGATCGTTTTGTTGCCGGATTTGCCTCTTTATAAGCCAATCCAATGTTTTCAGCTAATCTCAAAAGGTTATTTAAACTTTTAATCTTTTCAGACTTGTCTATCATTAAGTCTTTGAGTTCGTCATCAATTTTTTTAATATCATTTTCATATCTAGCAGATATCGACAAATATTTATCGTCGTTTATGGTTTTATAAATAAATCTTTGATCCTCTAATTCCTTTAATGCTTTATCAAGCTGATTTCTTTTGAGTATTAATCTTTTACTTTCTGTTTCAGAATTTGATCTTAGGTCTTTTAATAAAGTTAGAGCGGTATCCATAATCTTTTTTGTGTATTCCTTCGACAATTCAATTTTTTGAAATATCTGTTCAACTTTCTTTTCCAATATATCAACATCTGTATAAGTGTTGGTTTTGCATTTTGAACAATAGTAATGTCTATACGACACACTCTTTTTGTTTGTGTGTTTTTCTGCCCAAAATCTACTTCCACAATCAGAGCAATAAACAAAACCACTTAATAAAAAATTATGAACTCTTTTTCTTGATGCGTGTTGGTTTCTTTCTTCTAACAATTCTTGAACTTTATTAAACTTTTCTTCACTAATAATTTTTTCGTGTGCTCCAAAATATTCTTTTCCGTTCCATAAAAACTTACCAACATAAAAAGGATCTCTCAAAT
>CAZCFJ010000029.1:0-8476 GCA_964497945.1 uncultured Gammaproteobacteria bacterium
TTTCTAAAACAGTTGAGCCAGAAGAATTACTGGCGGCACGTTGATAGGTGGTAGTGGTGCGGACAACAACAAAAAGAGAAGCAATTAAAGCAATAGAAAGAAAACCGATGATAAATAAATATTTAGTGGATGGCACTAAATAAGTATAAAGTTAAAAGTGAAAAGTTTAAAGTTTTAATTGTTGACTTTGGGTTTTCTTTGGGTAATATTAATTTATGAAGGGTAAACGTAAAAGATTATGGCGAAAAATGTGTAAAGACACAACTTCTTTAGGTGAATGGTCAAGAATGTTACACAAGTGGTGGAAAATTGATATAGATAAAAAAGAAAAATTTAGCAAAAAGGGAGACTATTGATTTTTGTAATGCAATGTTATACAATATTGAAGAGTTAATTTGGGATGAGTATAACTTAGAACATATTAAAAAACATAATGTTTCTAAGCAAGAGGTTGAAGAAGCTTGTTCCAATGTCATTGATTCTTTTAGAAGCTATGAACAAAGGTTGTTGTTTATAGGGGAGACTAAAAATAAAAGATTATTGTCTTTGGTTTTAGTTGAAAAATCTAAAGGAATTTATTATTTAGTGACTGCTAGGGATAGTAGTCGAAAAGAAAGGAAGTTAATAAATGAAAAATAAAATACCAAAATTTAAATCTATACAAGAAGAAGCTGATTTTTGGGATAAAAATGATATCACTGATTTTTTACCAGAAATGAAAAGAGTTAAAGTTTGTTATAAGCCAAAAATAATAAAAGAAGAGAGTATTGTTATTCGAGTTCAGCCGAAAATGAAAAAGAGACTAGAAAGTATAGCTGAAAATCAGGGGATTAATTTATCAACTATGTTGAGAATGTGGTTTGTAGAAAGATTAAATAAAACGGTTTAGATTTTGGCGGGAAGATAATTTCTAATGGCGGGTAGGAATCTAGATTTTAGATGATAGGTCTTAGATCTTAGATGTAAGAGATAAATTAAAATAATTAGAGTAAAAATAAATAAGGGAATTAGATATTTTAGAAAGGGATGTTGTTGCAAAAAGAGATAGAAAAGTGAGGGTAGGATATAGATTAGAGTGTTGGATTTGGGAGAATAATTATTATTAAATTTGGTTGAGGCGTAGAGTCGGTAATTACTGGCATAGGCAGTGGGAAGATTGAGACTGAAGTTTCCTAGATTATCGGTAGTGGCAGTGATTGATGGTAATGAGTAAGCAGAGACTTTTTTGACCAGAGAAAAGGCTTGGGCAGTGTCGGAGACTTTGTAAAAACTAAGACTGACTTGGGAATTGGGGATAGCTTGACCGGAAGTAATGACGGTAGTATTGGGGTTGATTTGATCATTTTCTAAAGAAATAGTTGGCGGTAAAAGAATCGGACCAATATCAGTTTGATAATTAGTGGTTGGTGGGGGAGGAAAGCAGGTGGGAGTGGTTTGACGGGAATTGTTGTCGAATGAGTTTAAACAAAGATCAGATAAATTAATTTTAGGAAGAAGAATTTTGTCAAAAAGAAAATAACCAGTAGAGTCACTGTAAGTGACAGAAAAGACTTGAGAATTACTAAGTTCGACACGAGAGTCGGGTGAAGTGTAACCGTAAATGGTGAGACGGTTTTCACCGACAGAAGCAGTGATAGTAGTGGAAGCTGTTTGCTCAAAAGCAAACACAGATGTTAGATGATAGATGTTAGATGATAGAAATAAAGACAATAGAAAAAAACAAAACCACATAATTAAGTTTAGCATTAAACCCCTCAGTCCTTCGGACAGCTCCCCTTGATGAAGGGGAGCGATTATTTTTATACCCTGCCCAGGGCAGGGTTAGGGTTTAAAAAGGGTTTGAAAAGTGATGAACCAAAAACCCCTCCAAAAGAGGAGGGGGAAAATGATGATTTTGTTTTTATTGATCCTTATATTTTTTCTTGAGGGCTTCAAGTTCTTTTTCGAGTTCGGCAACTTCATTATTATTACCAGGGTTATTTTGTTTTGGTTTATTTTTGAAGATAATGACAAGAGTGATAATAATACCGATAGCAGCGGCAGCGAGGATAAGAAGTCTCCATGGAATAACCCAGAAGAAAATAGTAGCAGTAACTAATCCACCAGCAGTACCATAAATAGCATTAAGATTGGCTTTATATCGACCGAAGAGCCATTTTTTATCTAAAGTATTTTCAAAATTTCTGATAGTGTAAGGGAAGATATTAGTTTCTTTGAGAGATAGTTTGGCAGTTTGACCACCAAACCAGTTAGTAACAATAATAGATCCGACTGGTTGGATATGAATATCAGAAGAATTTTTAATGGTAGCTTTGAAATCGATTGGTCCAAATTCGGAGAATTTTGGAGCAGTGAATGATTGAACAGTAGCATTTTGATTGATATCGCCGGGGATGGTGACATAAACTAAAGTACCGACATTAGTTTGAACAGAGGCACCAGTATTATTACCAATGGAACCGGATTCTGGAGTGTAGACGACAGCAGCATAGTGGCCACCAGGAAGAGCGTTTTTGGGTGGAGTAACAGTAAGATTTAAACTTTTAGTTTCGCCAGGCTTAACAGTTAAGGAAGAAACTGAAAGTTGAATCCAAGAGCTGGCAGCCCAGCGGTTATTTTCAGTATCGCTGTTATCTAAAAAAGTAGGAGTACCTTTGGTGTCGTTAACTACAAAATCACGGAGACTAATTTTAATAGTTTTGGTTTCACTTGATTCATTACGAACCTTGATAACTTGAGTATTAGCATCATCTGGTTTAACACTAACTTCTAGTCGAGGGGGGATAGCAGAAAGACCGGTGGCAACGCTTTGAGCGTTGCAGATGTTAGATGTTAGATGATAGATGATAGAGAAAACTAGAATGAGGGAACTATTTCGAATGATTTTTTTGGTGGCAGGTTTCACAGGATTTAAATAATTTAATTTTTAATTTTAAATTTACAATTTTTAATCAATTCTTTAATGTCTAAATTTCAAATTATAATTAATTTTAAACTTTATTTTAATAATTAGAAAGTAGCTGTGGCAATAAAATTAACTTCATTTTGGTAAGTGCCTGCGGGTTGTTGGTTGCCTGCCGTAATACGGTAACAAATGTAAGCGGAGTCAACGGCAGATGGGACATTGGAACGACTAAGGATAGTTTGAGCACTACCATAACCAACACCAAAGGATTTGTATTGACCAGAAGTGGTAATACCCAGAACAGCACCGGTGGAGGTGGTTCCGACTTGAAGTGAATAACCAAATCCGGAATTACTATTGTTAGTCCAAACGGTGGCGGTAGTGGCGCTACAAGAACCATCACATTTAGTGTCAGGAATAGTGGTGGCAGCACCGAGCATAGTGAGTTGACCAGATTCGAAAGTTTGGATAGTATAGCCATTCGTAGCATTAGTGGTACATTGAATAAATTGGGCTAAGTTATTAAAAGCAGCGAGGTTTAGAGAACCAAAATCTAAACTAGCCCCAGTGGTATTGGGAGCACCACTACCGATGGCAGTACCACAAAGATTGGTTCCAGCAGAGGTAACACCACTACTACCAACAGAAAAAGTAAGAGTTGGTTCGACAGTAGCAGTAACTCGAACTGATTCAGTAACGGCAATTTTTCCAGAAGTAGTATCTTCATCAATAACAACTCCAGCGGCATTTAGATGTCGAAGAAAAAACTTATAGGTGTCGGCTGTAGTGTTGGCTTGACCAACTACGTGGCTAGCAGCCGGAGCAGGGTTAAGTAACATATTAGTGGCATTACCAATAACGATACTACCGCTGACATCGACTGGGTTGGTTCCAATTGAAGGTAAAGTGCAAGTAATTATGTGGTAAGAACTACCAGAGACAATAGTTGTAGTACCAACATCACTGGCGGTAGCACTCCAGGGGCAAGTAACAGCAGCATTCAATAGAGTACCTTGATCAAATCCAGCAGTATCAGGTGAGTTGTCGGTTTGAAGAGTTCCGTTGGCTTTAATTAAGACTTGCCATTTGCCGCCAGTAATAGAACTTTGAGGTTTAAAGGAGACAGTATGAATAGAATATCGAGGAGAAATAACACTTAAACCGGAAGCGACATTGCTGGTACCGATGGCAGAATTAAGAGCAATGCCATCATTATTAGACAACCCTTTGACGGTGTAGACATTAGTGCCGCTGACACTATTTTGAATAAAAAGAGTATCCCCGATGTCTAAATTGTAGTTGTTGGTAGATAAAGTAGTCCCGGTAGTAGTAACAAAAATGACCGAATTTCCGGCAGTATTGCCAGTACCAAGACGAGCAAAGTAGGAAAGTTGGGCAGAAGATAATTGATCTTTTAGTTCGGTGGACGGGGTAGATTGAGAAATTTTAGGATTGGTGAGGTAGAAAAATAAAGGGAGAAAAAAGACAAAACAAAAAATACTTTTCAACGCTGACTGACGATTCATTTTTAAAATTTAATTAATTTATATTTAAAGATAAGTCTAGATCAATGTCGTTGTCAATAATTAAATATTTAAGACTTTAAAAAGTCGCTGTAGCGATAAAGTTAATTTGGTTTTGGTAGGTACCGGCTTCTTGAAAGTTAGAGGCGGTGATGCGGTAACAAATGTAAGCTTGGTCTTCACCTGATGGAGTAGTGTTGCGACTCATAATAGTTCGAGCGTTAGCATAACCAATACCAAATGGTTTAGCAGAAAAAACGTCGTTGTGTTCAAAGGCAACAGGGGAATAGTTAATCGATTGGAGAGAATAACCAAATTGGGATTTACTAACATCAGTATTCCAGTCATTGTTATTATCAATATCGCAATTATTGGAATCACAAGTCGTATCAGGAATAGTACTGCCGGTAATGATATTACTAAGAAGTGATTTTTCAAAAACTTGAACGGTGTATCCACTAGCAGCATTAGTAGAGCAAGTAAATCTTTGGGCGAGAGTATTGAATTGGCCAAGGCTAAGAGATCCAAAATTAACTCCGGTGGCAGTGGTTTGAGCAGCACCGGCTGAGAGGGGAGCATTACAACGAGTAAAACCAGGAGTGCTGGCGCCAATAGCATCAATATAAAAAGTAACAGTTGGCTCAATGATAGCAGTAACTAAAACAGATTCAGTAAGGGCAATTTTACCAATAGTAGTGTCGTTATTAATTAAATCATCGTCTGCTTCAAGATGTCTGATAATTATAGTATAAGTGTCAGCTGAAGCATTGGCCTGACCAATAGTATGGTTGGTTGCTGGAGCAGGATTGATAAGTTGATGAACGTTGCCAATAGTAATAGTGCCAGTAGAACCAGTGCCAACGGGATTGCTATCATTAATGCCTAAAGTACAAGTAATAACGTGATATGGCCCAGTAGAACCAACACTAAGACCACTGGTCAAAACAACAGTAGTACCGACAGAAGCGGTAGCGCCCCAAGGACAAGTAACATCAGTGGAAAGAAGTCCGTTAAGATCAAAACCACCTTGGTCAGGCATACCATCATTAGCTGTTTCAGAGGAAATGCTAGTGGCTTTTAATAACACTTGCCATTTGCCGCCATCGACAGAGGTAGCGGGGGAAAAAGAAACGTTATGAACAGCAGAGCGGGTAGCAACAACGTAGGCACCGGCAAAAACATTGAGGTTGTCGATTGGAGTGCTAATGAAAATACTATTAGTGCCAGCGATATCACTAACGACATACTTAGTACTGCCTGAAGTGGCGTTGGCAATGGCTAAAGTATCACCGATAAATAAGTTGTAATTGTTATTGGATGGAGCTGAACTGGAATCGGTGATGACGGAAATCAAAGAATTGTCTGCGGTATTATCGGCACTTAAGCGACCAAAATAAGAAAGTTGAGCGGAAGAAAGTTGATCTCGAAGGTTACTAACCGGTGCTGAATGAATATTTTTTGGCTTAAAAAAAGAATATCCGAGACAAGAAAATACCAGAGTTAGAAAAAAACAAATTTTAAAACGATTTAGTTTCACTAATAGAAGAATAATGTTTTTGGGAAATGTTTGCAAGATTTTAAAGATGACTTGATAGGGTACAGGCATGCCTGTACCCTACTGTAGTATTGAAAAATACCCCCTTTTATATTAAAGTAGTAGCGTTATTAAAAATTAATAAGGAAGAATATATGAATAAATATGTCTACTTTTTCGGCGATGGTAAAGCTGAAGGCGACAAAGATATGAAATATATCCTCGGAGGAAAGGGAGCTAATTTGGCAGAAATGACCAATTTAGGAATTCCAGTCCCAGCCGGGTTTACTATTTCAACTGAAGTTTGCCGATACTATTATAATAATGGCAAAAAGTATCCAACTGAACTTAAAGAGCAGATTGATGCGGGTTTGAAAAAACTAGAAGAAACTACTGGTAAAAAATTCGGTGATGCTAAAAATCCATTATTAGTATCAGTCCGATCGGGAGCGGCAGCTTCAATGCCAGGAATGATGGACACTATTTTAAATTTAGGTTTAAATGAAAAAGTAGTGGCAGGAATGGTGGAAAAAACTGGTAATGCCCGATTTGTTTGGGATTCTTACCGAAGGTTTATCCAAATGTACTGTAATGTAGTAGAAAATTTGGAACACGAAAAATTTGAACACGTAATTACTTCTGTCAAAGCTAAAACCGGTAAAAAAGAAGATACTGAAATGACAGCTGAAGATTGGCAAGAAGTAGTTAAAGGTTACAAAGAGATTTATAAAGTAGAAAAAGGTAAAGATTTTCCTGAAAGTTCAGAAGATCAATTGAATGGAGCTATTGGAGCAGTTTTTGGTTCTTGGAATAATCCACGAGCAATTATTTATCGTCAATTAAATAAAATTGATGAAAGTAAAATTTTTGGAACTGCAGTCAATGTTCAATCGATGGTTTTCGGAAATATGGGTGACGATTGTGGAACAGGTGTGGCTTTCACTCGTAATCCTTCAACTGGAGAAAACAAATCTTACGGTGAGTATTTGATGAATGCTCAAGGTGAAGATGTGGTGGCCGGTATTAGAACTCCAAAAAAATTAGAAACTCTTAAAGAAGATAACGAAACTGCATACAACCAATTAATGGATATTTTTGCCAAATTGGAAGGTCATTATAAAGATATGCAAGACGTGGAGTTTACTATTGAAAACGGTAAACTTTTCATTCTTCAAACCAGAAATGGTAAGAGAACCGCTCCAGCTATGGTAAAAGTAGCTGTTGATTTAGTAGAAGAGGGAATGATTGATGAGAAAACGGCTTTGACCAGAGTTGAAGCTGACAAACTCGATCAATTACTTCATCCAACTCTCGATCCAAAAGCAAAAGCTAATTTTAAAGTTATTGCTAAAGGTTTACCAGCATCCCCAGGTGCAGCTAACGGTCAAGTGGTCTTTACTGCTGAAGAAGCAGTTAAATGGGCTGAAGATGGTAAAAAAGTCATTTTGGTCCGCGCGGAAACTTCTCCAGAAGATTTGGCGGGTATGAATGCCGCTCAAGGTATTTTGACCGCTCGTGGCGGTATGACTTCTCACGCAGCAGTAGTGGCCCGAGGTATGGGTAAATGTTGTGTTTCTGGATGTGGTGAGATGTCTGTTGACCAGAAGATGAAAGAGTTCAAAGTCAAAACCGCCGACAGCGATGCAGTCTTGGCGGTCAGGGAGGGAGATATTATCACTCTTGATGGCTCAACCGGTGAAGTTTTCTTAGGCCAAGTGGCGACTATGGAAGCAACTTTGAGTGGAGATTTTGCAAAATTAATGAAATGGGCTGATGAAACCAGAAAATTGGATGTCAGAACCAATGCAGATACTCCAAAAGATGCTAAAGTAGCCCGAGGATTTGGAGCTCAAGGTATCGGTCTTTGCCGAACTGAACACATGTTCTTTGAAGAAGACAGAATTTTTGCCATTCGCCAAATGATTATTTCCGACACTGTTGAACAACGACAAGTGGCTTTGGAAAAAATCTTCCCAATGCAAAAGAACGATTTCAAACAATTATTTGAAATCATGAAAGGTCTGCCAGTCAAAATCCGTTTGCTTGATCCACCTTTACATGAATTCGTACCTCATGAAGATAAAGACATTGAAGCTTTGGCAAAAGAAATGGGAATTTCTTTTGAAAAACTCAAAGAAAAAGTTGAATCTCTTCATGAATTCAACCCAATGATGGGTCACAGAGGATGCCGACTTGGTGTCACTTTCCCAGAAATTAATCAAATGCAAGTAAAAGCTATTATGGCAGCAGCTTGTGAATTGGCTAAGGAAACTGGTGAAAAAATCGTGCCAGAAATCATGATCCCATTAGTTGGTGATGTGGAAGAATTAAAATGGCTCAAGGCCAAATTAATTCCAGTCATTGAGGAAACTATGAAATCTTATGGTGTCGAATTAAAGTATGAAATCGGTACCATGATTGAAATTCCTCGAGCAGCAGTTACGGCTGACGAAATCGCAGCTGAAGCAGAATTCTTCTCCTTCGGAACTAACGATTTAACTCAAATGACTTATG
>CAZCFJ010000030.1:0-6261 GCA_964497945.1 uncultured Gammaproteobacteria bacterium
GCGGTAACTTCGGACAATAAATTTGTAGCTGTAGAAGCAACAGTGTTAATTAAACTAGATACCGAAAGATTGCCGGAGATTTGGCAGAATATTGGGGAAAATTTTGTATCAAAAGTAGTTCGACCAGTAACCAGAAGCCGAATTAGAAAAGTGTTAACTAATCATACTTTAATGAATGCTTTGTCGACTGACAGAAGTTTAATTGAAGAAGAAGTAACTAATGAATTACGTGATTCTTTGGCTGGTCATGGTTTGAATGTAGAAAATTTCTATTTGAGTTCATTGACGCCAATTGAAGGCTGGCAAATAACTGATGGTGATTTGCCAAAGGCAGTAGAGGCTGAGGTAATTCAACCAAAAACGGCTGATCAAATTAGAAGTGAAAGATTATATTCTAACCCGCCAGTGTCAGATACCAACAATGATTTAGGCCATAGGCTTTGAGACTGTCGAGAGCAGAATTGAGAGTAGAAAAACTAGTAGCAACATCATCAAAAATGATAAGGTTTTGGGGTGTGGGTAAAATAGGAGTAAAGGCTTGGTGAATATTTTCTAAACGTTTTTGATGACTTTTAATTTTTGCCTGAGAATGGGTATATTTTGAACGTAAAATAATCTGATTAGAGAATTTTAGGTTTAACTTTTGAGAAATGGATTGACCAAGCATAAATGATTGATTAAAACCGCGCCAATTTTGGCGATAAAAATGGAGAGGGATGGGAGTTAAAACAAAATTATTTTTTTGCCAATATTCAACCAGATGAGGGTAAGTTTTTATAATTTTTTGAGTAAAGATAGTGCTCATTTCATCAACAATATCGGTAGTAAACTCGTATTTTAAAGACTGAATAGCACGACGAATAATCCCATGGAAATAAAAAAGGCTGAGTCTCCCCTCTTTGGGTGGATGAGAAGAAAATTTGGGAGAATGATATTTAATTTGAGATTGACATTTAGGGCAAAAATATTGACCAACGGATCCACAACCGAAGCAGGTTTTAGGAAAAAGAAGATCAAGAAACATAAATAAATATAAAATTTCTAATATCTAATGTCTAATTTCTAATCAAACCCCTCAGTCCTTACGGACAGCTCCCCTTGATAAAAGGGAGCAATTTTCTTTATAGCCTGCCCATGGCAGGCTGAGGATAAAACCCTTTGTCACGATAAATCGTGACATTTCCCTTAAAAAGGGCAACTTTTTTGGTTTTTTGAGTTAAATTTGGTATAATACAGACCCTGGAGATGTAATGCATCGACGGAGTACGTACTTTAAAAAACGGCAAGCCGACTTTGATCCATTGAGTCGTTAAACAGGGTTAAAACAAAAAATGCTGAAAATAAACTCAGTAAGTTAGCTACTGACTTCAAAGCCTATTTAGGTAATGCAGTTGGTACTTCTTCACAATTAGCTTTTGCTACTTGCTAAGAAACTCATTTCTTAATTTTCTATTCTGAGGGTAGTTAGGAAGTGTAAATTAAATCAGAATGCAGCTTAAGAAATCTCGATTTTTCTTGAGAATAAGCGAGGGGTAATGCCCTCAATAATCGGCACTTCAACACTTTGAGTTAGCTTTAGTTGTTGAAGGTGTAGGATAAGGCTAATCTAAGCTTGTAGATGTTTTTTACAGTCTGCTTTCGGACCTCGGCTCGTTACCGAGC
This sequence comes from uncultured Gammaproteobacteria bacterium, assembly GCA_964497945.1. Taxonomy (GTDB): domain Bacteria; phylum Patescibacteriota; class Microgenomatia; order UBA12405; family UBA12405; genus WARW01. The sequence goes on from CAZCFJ010000030.1 coordinate 1,663, forward strand.
ATCTCCTCAAAATAAAAATCCGTCACTGACGGATTTTTTGTAGTTATTTTATAATTTTGGAAATTTCTCTGTCTTTGATCTTGGCACGTTTTTCGTACTTGCGCATTTTGCGGCCGACACCAATTTCCACTTTAAACCATTTACCTTTGAGATAAATAGCAATGGGAATAATCATATATTTTTGGTGACGGAGGGAAATAATTTTGGCAATTTCTTTTTCGGATAGTAAAAGATTGCGTTCAGTGGTTTTATCAGTTTCAATATTTTGAGAATATTTATAAACCGGAATTTTGAGATTAAACAAAATTGGTTGACCATTAATAACTTCAATTTTGGAACCGATGAATTGAGGAGTTTGAACACGCAAGGATTTGGCGTCAGCGCCGGTTAAAGCGATGCCGGCTTCAAATTTGTGAACAAATTGATAATCAAGGGAATCCTTGTTGAAGTAACGCATAGATTAGTTGATGAAGTATAAAGTATAAAGTTAAAAGTATAAAGTTGGAATTATAGGAAGATTTTTAAAAATATTTTAAATACAAAACCCACCCGGTCTGCGACCACCCTCCCTTGAATTTAAATCCTCTCTCCGGATAAACCGGTATCTCCCCTTAACAAAGGGAGAAGTCGATAGGGCTGAGGGTTTGATTTTTAAAACTTACAAACTGGTTCATCACAAATGGTAATACAACCCCCTCCTGGTGAATGACGGCAAGGTGAGGGACAAGAATTATATTCACTACCAGTTAGGGTACACAATAGCTTACTACCACCTTCACATTCGTGATAATCAGAAAGGTACTTGCCGCCACTAAGAGCACAAATTGTTGAAGGTTGATATTTTTTGAGAAAAATACCAGATAAAAAAAGAAATAATAATATTATTGGGATGATTAGAAGAAACTTTATTTTTTTAAACATTGTTTTTATAAACTAATTTTGTAGATTTTTTGGTCGGAGGCGAGAAAGTAAATGATTTTATTAGTGGCATCGAAAGAGATATCAAGAATTTGAAGACTGCCGGTATTAAATTTGAAGGCAAACTCTCCGGTTTTTTTGTAGACATAAATAAATTTGGAATTATCGGAAAAGACTAAGTAATCACTATTTGGATCAGCAATTAAATTGGCAGCTTTGGTGAAATTATTTTCTTGATTTTGATTAAATTTATTTTTGATTCCGCTATTGTAAAGATAAATTCGACCAGATTCAGTAAGAACCCAAATTTGACCATCAATAGAAAGAGAATTGGTTCCAAGTTCGAGTTTGGCATCATTTTTAAGCCAGCTTTGAGGTGAAGAATAACCAGAAGCGCTGGGAGTGGATTTCCAAATATTTTGAGCATTTTTATCAAGAATATAAAGAGAGCCATTCCAAAATTGAACATCAGTAATATTAACTGAGGAGGAAGAAAGGTCGATTTTTTGAGTTAAACCACTTTTTTCAACAAGACTGATTTGACCCTTGGATAGGAGATAAAGATTGTTGTTATCAATTAAAATTTTGGAGGAAGATTTTACTTGATCAGAAATCAAAACACTTTTGGTAGATTTTTCATTAGGTAAAACACTGTCGATACGACCGTTGGTAGAGTCTAAAAGATAAAGAGTTGATTTAGAAAAAAGGATTCGGGAGAATTGAGGATTGTTAGTAATCAGAGAGGTGTCGTAAATTGATTCTGGCTTAAAACTATCACTATCCCCACTTTGAGAGAGGATTAAGTCAACTTGAGATTTGTATTGATTAACTTCATCAGGGTGGATATTAAGCTGAGACATTTTAGAAATTACATCTTTTGCTTCTTTGGCCGATTGATAGGTAGTTTCGGCATTAAGATTCTTGACAACAGAAATATTGTTGAGTTTTGTTTCGAGTTCAGACTTGAGTGATTGAAAGCTGGTTTCGGCTTTTTGATTTTGATTTTTTTGATAACCAAAATAAGAACTAATAATTAAACCAACGAGGAGAAGTAGAGCAACTAATAATTGAATTTTTTTGTGATTACCAATTTTAAATTTAAAGCGACTTTTGATATAAATTTCCGGTTGAGGATTTTGGTGAGGAAAAACAAAAGGAGAGTTGATTGGAGCTATTGGAGATGTGTCGACAATAGAGGGAGACGCGATGATTTCGGATGAGTCCGATACTGTTTTAGGTAAGGGAGTGACAGGAATTTCATCAGAAGAATCTTCAGAATGAATTTCAATTAAAAAAGAGGCAAGATTAGTTTGATTTTCTAACGAATAAAGATCAGCAATAAGAGTTTCTTCGATATTTTGGATTTTTGAGTCGACAAGAGTAGTTTTGATTTTTTCCCAGGAAATTTTATCGACAAAATCGGAGGTAGTAAGCAAAAGACGATCATTATTTTTGATAGGTCCAGAAATTTGAAAAATTTGATTTTGGACTCCAGAAATTAGTTGGCTAATTTGAGAACCCCTTTGAAGGATGGCTAAGTTTTGACCATAAACGGCAAGATAAATTTTTTGATCGCAATTGACAGCTAAAATTAAATTTATCTCGACATTTTCCTGAGGATGATAGTTATTGATGGAATGAGATAATTTTTGATCGATAGTGCCGCTAGTTTGACTGAAAAATGATTGATTTAAGTGATCAATTAATTCCCGACCAATAGTTTTGAGATCAAGAGAATCAGTTTGAGATTGAAGACTAATAAGGCCAAAAAGGTGAAGCGGAGCGTCGAGCAAATCAGGTTCATTTTCCCAAGTTTGTGACCAAAAATGAGAGGTGTTTTTGCCAATAAATGATCGACAATTGAAATGCATTAATTAATGATACTACAAAGCCAACATACTAAGGACTAGAATTACAGAAAAAATTAAGTGAATAAAAGAAAAGGTGATAAGAATGAAATTGAATTTATCAGTAACACTTTTGGACATGGCGGTAACTTGTTTGACAACAATAAGAGCAAAAATAACATAAAGAATGGCGAGAATGACAAAAAAAATCTTGGTGATACCAAAGAAGTAGCTGTCAAGATTATTAAGATTGGCGAGATCGATCATTGGTGACCTCCTTTTTGTTCTTCTAAATCACGTAATTCTTTGAGGAGTTTAATGATTTTTTCAGGATTGGGAACTTTTTCGAAGTTAATTTGATTAATTTCGGAAGCGGTTTGAATAAGAACATCACCATAATTAAAAAAAGTGCCTAAAAGACCTTTAACAGATGAAGAGACGTCTTGGATGGCAGAAAGATCGGCTTCAGCAAAGTGTTTGTTGAGCATATTTTTGAAGTCAATGTCGACTACCCGCTCGTTAGTAACCAAAAAGACATTGAAATACCAACCAAGAAATTTTTCGAAAGCATAAATGAAAGTAAAGAGATACCAAAAAAGAACAGCGGAGAAACGGAATTGAGTAGGGAAAAAATTAAGAAAAGTAAAATAATGAAATAAAAGCGGAATAAAAATCATAATGATAGTGATTAAAATCCAATGAAGATTGTTAATCCAGTGAGGACGAATAGCTAAATAAATTTCTTCGCTTTCGTCACGTTCAGTGAAAGAAAATATTTTAGGGCGAACTAAAAATGAAGAAAAAGGGCTTTTGGTGTGACCGGCGATATCATAAATTTTTTGATAAAAAGCTTCTTTAGTTTGATCTGGACCAGACTCTTGAACAATAGTCTTTTTGGGTTTTTTGGGACTTTCCGAGGGAATTAATGGTTTAATTGAAGGATTTTTTTTGGGTGTTGAAGTGGTAATTACCGGATCGTCCGGCGCGATGGTATCTAAATCTTTAGAGCGGATCATAAGTTATTATAACAATTAATAATTAAGAATTAATAATTAAGAATTTTATTTTTCTAATATTAATTAGACCCTTATAACAAATTCGCCAAAGATGGGAAAATGTTGCGATGTATTTGATGTGTATAAGTGTATATTGAATATGTATTAAACCCACCCGGTCTGCGACCACCCTCCCTTGAAGAAGGGAGGGTTTAAGGTAAATTAGATGATTTTATTAATTTTTAGCAACTCTTTAATTTGATTGGCAATAAAGGCGGCGTTGGATTTTTTAGGAAGATGAAGAAAAATTTGGGTAGTATTAGGCTGTTTTTGGTTAATATAAAGTTGGATAGAATAGGCCATCCAATTACTATTGTAAGTACCCATACTGGAACTGATGACGAAAAATTGGGAATCGAAATTGTCGAGATTAGGGAGACTTAAATCAAGGAGAATGGGAGAAAAGGGATAAATTGGTTGGTTGTTGTAAGCGTTTTTGGCTTGGGTTTCGATGCGGATTTTAGAAAAATCAGTATACATATCACCAAGGCCGATAATTAGGTCATATTGATTTCGGGCAATGTATTTTTGAAAAAAAGATTTTGGATCAAAATAGATAAGACGAAATTCAAAAGGGGAAATATTATTTTTTAATATTTTTTGAAGTTCGAGAAGAGTGCGGTGAGAAATGTTGGTGCCCCATTGATTACTAAAAGCATAAACCAAAATAGATCGTTGATTGTAGATCATAGATCGTAGAAGAACAATTTTAAGACAAAACCTCTCTGTCCCGATAAATCGGGACATCTCCCCTTAAAAAAGGGAGAAGTCTTTAAGAT
>CAZCFJ010000031.1:0-6220 GCA_964497945.1 uncultured Gammaproteobacteria bacterium
AACTCACCGGTATTTTCAAGACAGTTATCACCTTCTTTTTGAGGTGCACTTACTCTTTCACATTTGTTGGTTAAGCAATATTCTCCCGAAGGATATTCATTGCAATAAACTGGTTCCCAACCATTAGAAGTACATTTAAGGGAAATATAAGGAGTTTGACATTTTTGAGTGCCAAGTGGCTGTTGATCGCAAGTTGTTTTGGGGTTAGAAATGATAACTGAACAATTAGCAGTTTTACCACCGTTGGAAGATCCTAAACATTGCCAGGAATATTTTTGATTTTCATAGCTAACAAAAGAAAAATCACCATTTAAACAAAGATTGTCGCTCGATGGTATCTCATTGTTGGTAATTTTTGGAATGATACATATACCATCAGTTTTGTCGATAATCTGGCAACAGACTGTGGGAGAATTACAATCCGTATCACTGATGATACGGCCACCTTCGCTACGACAAGTGGCAATATTACCAAAACAAATTCCACCTTTGGATTCGCAAATAGGATATTGAATACTTTTGACCGAAGCGTCTTTGGCAGTAGAACATTTACCGGTGGTTTGATTGCAGCCACCTTCGTAACAATGAGTACTATTAATTTTTTTGTTTTTGTTGTCGTATTCTTCAGACCAATCTTCTTTGTTTAAAAATCCATCTTTGACACATTTAAAAGTACTACCACTTTCACCTTTACATCGACCGGTGGTACTATCACATCCCTGACCACACTGAGTGCTGTCAACTAATTTATTATCCGAATTGTAATGTTCTGACCAACCATTAGTGCAAATATAACCATCGACACATTTGTTGTTTTGACATTTATATTTACATTCTGTTTGATTGAAGCTCCAAAAATTTGTACCGGAGTTAGTACAACTGTATTTAGTTTTATTGAAACAAATATCCCCTTTCCAGATTTGAGGAGTACTGGTTATTTTAGTAGAAATGCAATAACCAGATTTCATACATTTATTGTCGACACATTTATTACCACCACTACAATCTTTATCCTCCTGACAATCATTACCAAAATCGCCGTACTTATCAGTAACCTTACAACTAACTTCAGCATAAGATTCGCCACCGCAAGTCCAAGTCCAAAGATTGCCAGTTTTAATTAGAGTGTTACCAGGAACACCCAAACTGCAAACATTAGTGGTGATCATCTGATCGGTAGTAACAGATACTCCATTAAATTTACATTTTGCCTTACATTGTGAAGTACTTGAATCACAGTCTTCGGAACAAGTTATACCATCTTTCCAGTCTATAGATCCATTTTTATTAACACAAGTCTGAATAGTTTTTCCGGAACATCTTTTTGATCCAAGAGTACAAGTTTTTTGAGCCGAACACTTAACAATTTTACCTTTATTAATTCCTCTACATTCCCAAGAATATTGAAAATTTAAACCACTAGGATTTGTCCAATAAACCGAACCTTTTGAACAGGCTTTAGCGTCGGCTGGGCGTGAGGATAAGGTCTTACCATTAAATTCACTATTACAAACACCATCAATGACCTCAGAGGTATTCGGAACACAGCAAATGGCTGGACGACATGAATTAGAGACAACTAATTTTTCACCTTCTGGGCACGAGCTACGACAGGTGCCTTTTTGAGAAAGACAATCGTCGATAACAGCAAAATCTTTGAGACAACAAATTGGTCTATCTTGATTACAACCAGTAACACCAGTAATAATATTAGTGGATAAACAACTACCGATTTGAGTACAGGAACCATTTTTTGATGAACATGATGGTGGTATTGGTGTTGGAGTTGGTCTGATAGCACATTTGTGGGTTGATATATCGCAATAACCGCTCAAACACCAATCATCTCCATTACAAAAATTATTTGATGGTTCTTTTGGTAGACAAAGTTGATTATGAAAATGACAACTTACGGGATATTTTTTACATTCTTCTTCATTATAATCACCGCAATTAAAAACTTTTGATGTTATAGCTGAGGTCTTTTTGACACACCCAACGCTAACAGTACATTCTTTTGACGTTCCACAATTCTCACTAGTCCATGAATAAGAACCCCCTTTGTTTCGGCATAAATAAGCTATGTTATTTTCACATCGATAGACACCTACGTTTTGGGAAGTACATGACAATTCATTGACCGGAACAGATTGGCTTTTCTTTTCACAAAAATTACCATTATATGTCCAATTACAATCTGATTGTTTGTTACATTCATTTAAATTAGAACAATTACCACAATTAGAAGAAGAACAAGAAGATTTTGGTATTGGTGTCGGAGTTAAGGTTGGAGTTTTGGTTGGTGCTTGAGCTGTTTGACCAGAACTACCAGTAACTTTACAACAAATAGGATCCGGTGATTTACAATCTGTACCACTAATCACAGTACCAGCTTCAACTCCAGTACAAGTTTTTACACTACTTATACAACTACCACCTTGGGCAGTACAAGATGATTTCTTAACTGAAGTTTGATTCGCAACACATTTATGATCAGTACATTTTTGTGAATCAGAGCAATCACTGTCTTTACTACATTGATAACAACTATTGGTTCCAGATTTACAACCGGTACCCTTACAATCAATTTTGACTGACCATTTAGTCTCATTACATTTTTTAATATCATTATTCACACAAGTCACTTCTCCATCATCATAATTTTTCCCATTGTAAGTACAGCTAGAAGAACTATTACATTTAGTACTTCCAGTTTTACATCCTACACTACCACATTCCTTAGACTTTGCCCAAGTTCCACTCTTACCTCCACTACAAACTTTAATATCACCATTAACACAAGTTTTATCACCATAATTATATTTGGTTGATCCAGTACTACATTTACACCGTCCATTACTACAACCATATTTACAATCATATTCTTTTTTCCAGTTGTAAGCTGTACTAGTAGCACCACCACTACCAGGAATATTAGTAACTATTTTTTTACACTGATAAGCATCACTACCAGAACAACTTCGATTCCCTACTTTACTACTGGTACAACTGGAAGCACTAGGTGCCGCCGCATTACTTCTGTTTTCTTGAGATTGTTGGACTAATTTAGTGACAACTGGTAAGGAAACGACCATCAACAGCATCCCTAACAAGGTGGCGATTGTGGCAAATCCATTTTTTCGGCGGCACTTACCAAATTTCACTTGATTTATTAATTACCAAATTTGATAAATTACAGAAGCACTTTTAGAAATATTAATTGAACCATCGTTGGTTTGAAGATCTTCAATGGTTGAAGTAATACTAGTATCATCGTCGGTAATAGAAATAACTTTACCCAAATGCTTACCAGCAGATTTAGCGATGCGTTTGGCTTTTTCTTTAGCATCCGAATAAACTTCATCACGAAGTTTTGTTTCAACATTTTTGATATCTTCTGATTCGAAAGTAATATTGGAAACAGTGGTGGCGCCATTGTTATAGAGTTTTTTAATAACAGTATCAATACTATTAATGTTTGAAGTCTTAACACTGAAAGCGTTGGCGACAGAATATTCTAAACTTTGAGCTGTAATTTGATAAAAAGTTTTTTTGACCTCTATATCTGATCCGCCTAATTCTTTGGCAATAGTAATTAATTTATTGATGCCATTAGTGCCATCATCAATAGCTAAAGCAACATCTTTGCCGGTATTAACCCGAGTAACAACAAATTTGACTGAATCTGGTTTAGCAGAAATATCTGATTGACCAGTAACGGTAATAGTGGAAATAGTCTGACTGCTTTTAAAGAAAGTAAGAATACTAAAAACCGAAATAACAATTAAACACCCTAAAGTGATTAATTTAGGAATATTTTTGTTGTTTGAATTATCGTTATTATTGAAGTTTTCCATATCTACTTATGAGAATAGATTATTTCAGGAAATTTTCAATATATCACCGATTACACTGGTTTTTGATTTCGATTAAACCTTCTTCTAAAGTTTTCATTTGGATTCCCAAGTCTTTGGCTTTTTGATTGGAGGTAATCAAACATTTTTGCCAAGGGCGAGAACCCTCAGGTTGAGATTTAATGTATTCCTCTAAACTTGATGGTTGAACTAAATTTTCATCGAAACCAAAAGTTTTGGCAACGAGCTTTGACATTTCGTAGGGAGAATGTGATGAAGAACCAACTAAGTGGTAAGTACCAGTGTATTTATTTTCAAAAAATTTGTCTAATCCATAGGCAATATCGTCAATAAAAGTATAAGTACAAATTTGATCGGAGAACATTTTAACAACTTCACCGTTTTGGAGTTTAGTTAAAACTTTGTGAATAATGTCGGGTTTTTTGTCAAAATTAGCCCGATAAGGGTAAGTAATACGAACAATGGCGGCATTGTAGCCAGAATCGGTAATAACTTTTTCGCCTAAATATTTGGTTTCGCCATACCATTCAATAGGATTAGATTGGTCAGTTTCGGTATAGGGAGTAGTTTTGGTACCATCAAAAACAAAATCAGTGGAAATATAAATAAAATATTGATTGTGTTGTTTGGCTAATTCCAAAATATTGCGAGTACCTTCGACATTGAGTTGGTAACAAATGCCGGATTTATCCCCACGTTGCTCCCAAGCACTATTAGTGTCAGTAAAAGCGGCCATATGTAAAACAGCCACAGCGTCGGAATTTTTGGCAAAAGCAGCAGACAAACTTTCTTTATCTAAAACATTAACGCCAGTATCAAGAGAAAAATCAATAAATTCGTATTTATCCCCTAAAAGTTCGACAATACGTGAACCAACTAAACCACTTAAACCTGTACCAACAATTTTTTGTTTCATAAATTTTTAAAAAACTAACTACCAATTAAGTCTCATTAATTCCTCTTTGGCTTGGGAAAGAGTAGGCCAGGCTTGATCTTTGGCAGATAAAATTGGCTGACCTTGGGCAAACCAAGTAATATTTAAATCCGGATCGTTCCACAAAAGTCCGCCTTCTGATTCTTTGTTGTAATAATTACTACATTTATATTGAAAATCAACAGTTTCACTAATGACATAAAAACCATGGGCAAAACCGGCCGGAATAAAAAACATCTTTTTGTTTTCTGCTGAAAGATGGGCACTTTCCCATTGACCAAAAGTTGGAGAATTAGGCCTGATATCAACAGCAATATCGACAACTTCACCTTGAGTAACTCGGATTAATTTATCTTGAGCAAAGGGAGGTTTTTGAAAATGAAGACCGCGAAGGACACCTTGAGAAGAATTAGAGTGGTTGTCTTGAACAAAATCGACATCAATACCATTCTCGGCAAAAACTTTTTTGGAATAGGTTTCCATAAAAAACCCACGGTCATCAGAAAAAACTTGTGGTTCAATGGTAACTATACCGTTGATTTTAGGACTTTTAATAAAGTTCATTTTCAATCTTCCCCTTTTACCCCCTTCTTTGGCAAGACGGGGAAATAATTTGTAATTTATTTTTTAAGACTGTTAAGTTTTTTGTAAAATTCTTCAGCTTCGGCTTTGGTTTCTTGCCACCAAGAAGTGTTGGCAGTATACCAATCAATAGTTTGTTGAAGACCAGTTTCAAAAGTATATTTTGGTTCCCAACCAAGCTCTTTATGAATTTTATCCCAATTGACGGCATAATTATCGTGAGCTGGACGGTCAGCAACGTATTCTAGACAAGATTCATCTTTACCCATAAGTTTGAGCATAAGTTTGACTAACTCAATGTTAGAAGTCCCCTTTTTGAGTCCGCCAATACAATAAGTTTCACCAATTTTTCCGTTTAATAAAATAAGTTCGATAGCTCGACAGTGATCTTCGACGTGTAACCAATCGCGGAAATTCAAACCCTGACCATAAACTTTGATTTTTTGATCAGTCAAAAGATTAGTGATGGAACGAGGAATCATTTTTTCGGGATGCTGATAAGGACCGTAGTTGTTGGAACAGTTACTGATAGTGACTGGAAGACCGAAAGTTTTATAAAAAGAACGAACTAAATGATCGGAAGAAGCTTTGGAGGCAGAATATGGACTGGAAGGATCGTAAGGAGTAGATTCATTAAATTGTTTGTCGGAACCCATTTCAACCGAACCAAAAACTTCATCAGTAGAAATATGATGAAAACGCTTATTATATTTTTTGGCAGCCATTAAAAGATTGTAAGTACCCAAAACGTTGGTACGAACGAAAAGTGAAGGATCATCAATAGAGCGATCAACATGAGATTCGGCGGCAAAATGAACAATGGCATCAA
>CAZCFJ010000032.1:0-6172 GCA_964497945.1 uncultured Gammaproteobacteria bacterium
CGTAGCATTCATAACGCTAAGGTCGCGGGTTCGAGCCCCGCCCCTGCTACAAAAACCTTTCTATCCCAATAAATTGGGAGAAGTCTTAAAATTAGGGTATGTAGCTCAGTTGGTTAGAGCACCGATCTTATAAGTCGGGGGTCCATGGTCCGAGTCCATGCATACCCACCCCATTCATCTCTTACCTACTTGTCCGTGCTATGATTTTTATGTGCTTAAGTTGAAAGAATTTTTAAAAAATAAAAAATATTTTTTATTGATTAGTTTGAGTGTTTTAGTATTTTTGCCGGCGTTGTTTAATTTTTTCTCGGCGGATGATTGGTTTCATTTGAGATTGGTACAAATAAATAGTTGTCAAGAATTTTTGAACTTTTTTTCGTTTGGAAAAACAGACCAAAGTGCGGCGTTTTATCGGCCAATGTCGACACAATTATTCTTTTTTGGTTTTTATAAATTATTTGGATTAAATTCAATATTTTATTTTGGATTTGGATTGGTACTTTTTGGATTAATAATTTGGAATTTGATTAAATTTTTAGAGGAATTGAAGTTTGAGAAAAAAACAATTTGGGTGGCAACGTTGATTTATGGATTGTCAGCATCGAATTTTGCCAGAATAAATTTTGTGTCGGCTTATCAAGAATTGTTGGTGGGATTATTTACTTTGTTGGGACTGAGATTTTATATAAAAAAGAATTGGTGGTTTGTGGTTTTTGGAATAATGGCATTACTATCAAAAGAAACGGCAATAATTTTTGGCGGATTAATGATGTTGGTTGATTGGAAATTAAAAGAAAATCCATTTAAAAAAATAAAATATTATTTGCCAATAGTTTTATCATCAATAATATATTTAGTATTAAGATTTGGAATTTTTAAAACGGTGCAAGGAGATAGTTACATTTGGGATTTTGGCTTAAAAAAGGTCTTAAATACAACTATGTGGTATGGATTTTGGAGTATAGGAATACCGGAATTTATGGTGGATTATGTAGGAAGTGGACTAAGAGTGGTGCCAAAATTTTTTAGTGATTTTGGAATTTGGGCGAAAATATTTTTGAGTGAAATTGGAGTTTTATTTTTATCAATATTAGGATTAATTATTTTTGGAATAAAAAAATTGGGAAAAAATTTAGATAAATTTGTTTGGGGAATTTTATTTTTTGGTATTAGTTTACTACCAGTAATATTTTTGCCATGGCATAAATTTAGCCACGCATTAACATTGCCATTAATTGGGATGGCAATAATTTTGGGAGAGATTTATAGTTTAAATAAAAATAAAATTTTAAAAATATTTTTTTTGGTGGCTTTTTTGATATTGAATTTATCGTCGATTTATAACTTAAATCAAAAACATTATTCAGTAACCAGAGGTGAAATAAGCAAAAAAGTGTTTAACTATTTTGAACAAAATTATCCAGAGTATCCAAAAGATAAAAGTTTTGTGTTTGTAAATGATACTAACCCGGAGGTAAAACAATGGGGATCGTCAAAACAAATTGCCTATGCCCTATCGAGTTCGGATTTTTTTAAAGTGTTTTACAAAAACAAAAATATAAAAGTTTATTATGAAGACCTGGACGCTAATATTCCAGAGAATTCAATAAAACTAAGCTCGAGGATGTTTTTGGAGTAGAGTTATTTCATCCCCATGGCGGAGAGGACGAGGTCAAGAGTAATTTGAGCTTCGGCGGCGGCTTTGCGGCTACCCTCTTCGATAATACCATCGATTAGGTCAAATTTACCTTCAAATTGGGATCGACGATCGCGAATTGGAGTTAAAAATTTATTAATGGCTAAGGCCAATTTAGTTTTGACTTCAACATCACCAACCTGCCCGGCCAAATATCTTTTTTTGAGGTCAGCAACTTCATCTTTGTTATCATTGAAAGTATCGTGATAAATAAAAACTGGGTTACCTTCAACATGACCAGGATCAGTAGATTTAAGACGAGTGGGGTCGGTGTACATACCTTTGACTTTTTTATTGACAGTGTCTTCGTCGTCGGAAAGATAAATACAATTACCAATAGATTTACTCATTTTAGCTTGACCATCAGTGCCAACTAAAGTACCTCCTTCACCAATTAAAGCCTTAGGAATGGGAAAAACTTCACCATAATTTTTATTGAAAGTATCAGCAATTTCACGAGTAACCTCAACATGACTTTCCTGATCTTTACCAACCGGGACTAAATGAGAGCGAACCATGAGAATGTCAGCCGCCATAAGAGCTGGGTAATTTAAAAGTCCAAGAGATGGTTGTTGAAGATGGAGGTCGCGAATAACTTCTTTTAGAGTGGGGACTCGTTGAGCCCGAGACACAGTAATTAAATTAGTAAAAAGACTTTCGAGATAAGTGACTTGAGGAACTCGACTTTGTTGATAAATAACAGATTTGGTAGGGTCGATACCAACGGAAAGATAGTCGAGAACTAATCCTCTAACTCGATCTTTGATGGTACTGGTTTTTTCTTTGGAAAAATCAGTAGTAAGAGTGTGAAGATCGGCCATGATAAAAAAACAATCGTAGTCATCTTGAAGTTTGACCCGATTTTTGAGGGTGCCAACGTAGTGACCTAAATGGAGCGGACCGGTCGGTCGGTCACCAGTAAGAATACGAGGTTTTTGATTTGTTTGAGTCATAAGTTTATTTATAGTTAAATTTTAACATTGAAGAGAATGAATAAGATGATTGGCTAGTATTTCGCTACTATTGAAAATAGTAATATTTTTGTTTAATTTTATTTTTTGAAAAAATATAGGAATTTCAGTACAACCCAAAATGATGCTATCAAGGTTATTTGTTTTGATAAATTTATTTATTTCTTGAGAAAGTAAATTGTAATTTATTTTCTTAAAGTCTGAATTAATAATTAATCTGATATTTTTTTCTAAAATATTTTGTAAATTTAAACCTGGAATAAATATTTTTCTAGAAATACCCTGATAAAGTTGGTACTTTATTGTGTTTTTTGTTCCTAAGATACCAATTTTTTGACATTGGCTATTATCTATTTCGTTTTTTACTAAATCAATGAGAGAAGGAAAGATAAAGTTTGCTTTTTGGCTAATTTTTGGATAAACAATATGGGCAGTATTACAACACATAACCACAATACCTGGTTTTAGTAAATTGAATTGTTGAACTGTTTTTGTTAATTGTTTTTGGCCATTTATAATTTTTGATTCGTCAGAAATAAAATCATCGACAGGAACAGAATCCAGAATAATTTCCGGCATTTCCAGACTATTTTGATTAATTTTATTGATTAAAATTTGAAGAAAGAACGAGCTAGCGTTAGCTCCGATACCTCCGATAATTCCAATTTTTTTATATTTTTTCATTTAAAATGAAAATTAATAAAAGGGAGATTTTTTAACAAAAAATATCTCCCAAAAATCGGGAGATATGGATATATTTTTTATAAATATAGTTTTATGCCACTAAAACATCTCCCGACTGGGCTAATTGAAGTCGCCAGGAACGACATAATTTTATAAATGACATAGTTGAGAGAATTATAACACGAAATCCCCTTCGGCTACGCCGTTTTCCCCTTTGACGAAAGGGGAACTTTTAATACGATGTTTAATTATTATTAATGATAAAATTGGCCATGGTAGTGGAAGAAGTAATTCAAATAGGAAATCCAATTTTGAGAGCTAAAAATAAAATAATAAAGAAGACTGACGATAAGGTGGTACAAAAAACTATTGGAGACTTAGTTGATTCGATGAGACATTATAATTTGGTTGGAATGGCGGCACCGCAAATTGGGGTAAATTTTAGAATATTTGTGACAGAAATTAGACCAACTCCGTCAAGAAAACTTGAAAATCTGGATAAATTAAGAATATTTATTAATCCCAAAATTATTTGGAAGTCAAAAAAAGAAGTAATAATTTATGAAGGTTGTGGAAGTGTATCTAATGGTAATTTATTTGGACCAGTCAGACGACCAGAAAAAGTAATAGTAAAGGCGATAAATGAAAAAGGAGAAAAAATTAAGTTAAAGACAGATGGATTATTAGCCAGAGTAATTCAACACGAATACGATCATTTATTAGGGATAGAATTTGTAGAAAAAATATGTGATTACAGGAAAATTATGAGTAAAAGTGAATATATAAAGATGGTGGAAAAGTCCAAATAGAATGTTATAATAGCCCTAGTTTATAAAAGCCGAGGTCAGGTATTATTCGGTAGAAGTAGCGAGAGTCGCCCGCCTTCGCTAAAGCTACGTCGGGTAAAAAGGGACGCTAGGCAGACAAAAAAAATGACCAAAGAAAAACATCAAGTGAAGGCAACCACTAGAACTGTTGCCGGTAGAAAAGTTAAACACTTAAGAAAAGAAGGTATATTGCCAGCTACTGTCTATGGAAAAGCTTTTGAATCTTTATTAGTTCAATTTAATGCAGCTGAGGTAGAAAAATTATTTAGCGATATTGGAGAATCAACCTTGGTTGAAGTAATTTTAGATGAAAAAGAAAAATTACCAGTGCTTTTTAGAAACCCACAATATCATGCCATTGAAGGAAATTTAATTCACATTGACTGTTATAAAGTTAATTTGAAAGAAAAAATTTCGGCTATGGTACCAATTGAATTTGTTGGTGAGTCACAAGCAGTGAAAGATGGTAATACTTTGGTAACTGTAACTGACGAAGTGGAAATTGAAGCTTTGCCAGCTGATTTGCCAGAAAATATTGAAGTTGATTTATCGGTTTTGGATAATTTGGAAGCAACTATTACAGTGGCTGACTTGAAAATTGATACTTCTAAATTGGAAGTTTTGACTGATGCTGAACAATTGATTGCTAAGGTTGAAGAACCACGAGCTGAAGAAGAGGTGGCTCCGGTTGAAGAAGCTACTCCAGCTGATGTAGAAGTGATTACGGAAAAGAAAGAAACCGAAGAAGGTGAAGAAAAGAAAGAAGAATAATTAATTTGAAACTAAATAAAAAAGCCTATCAACATCGGGTCGTACAGGGTCAAGTTGGTGGGCTTTTTTGATGGAATCAATGGCCTGATCGTTTTGCCCCAAAAGAGATTGGGATTTGGCTAATTCAATGTAATTATCGGCAGTTTTTTGATTATTAATATCAATTTGAGCGATCTTTTTTTGGAGTTCTTGAGGTTGATGGTTAAGTTTATAAGTAGTTACCTGATCAGGGTTTAATTTGTTTTCTAAAGTGGCAGCATTATTCCAATCACCATTTTGAACTAAAAGGTGCCAAAAATCGAGACGACCTAAATAACTAGTACTACCAACTAAACTAGATAAATTAGTTTTTGATTGGGTATATTTATCAGGTTTTTTTTGAGAGAAATAGAAGTTGATGGCAAGAAGAGAGAGTAAAAGTAGGATGATGAGCAGTTTGAGTTTCATATTCAATCTTCCCCCATTCCCCCTTCTTTGACAAGACGGGGTAAAACATTTTTTATAAATTTATTTTGAACTAACAGGCCAGGAGGAAGAAATTAAAAGTTCTTTGGATAAATTATACTTGGAAATTAAGTCTTGATAAACAGTTTCAGTGATAAAAGGGATAAATGGATGGAGTAATTTTAGGGAAGTAATTAGAACGGTTAATAAAACTGAAACGATAAGTTCGGATTTTGATTTGTCCGAATATTCGGGTGAATCAAGTCTTTTTTTGGCGTCTTCGATATAAATATCACAAAATTCATGCCAGAAAAATTGATAAAGATCTTCACTGGCTTGGCCGAAATGGTAATTATTTAAGTGTTTGGTAGTGGAAATAATGATTTTATTTAATTTATCGAGAATATCTAGGTCAATCTCCCCTAACCCCTCTTTGACAAGAGGGGAACAAAACCCCTTTGTCTCGACTAAAGTGGGACACCCGCCTGCAGAAGCTATCGCTTCAGCGATTGCGGGCAGGTCTCCCCTTAAAGAAAGGGAGAAGTCTTTAATTTTTAGGTCGGGATTTTTTTCTTTAAGCCTATCAATAAGCATTTCGACAAAACGGAAGGCATTCCAAATTTTGTTAACAAAATTTCGTTGAGCCCGAATTTTATCCTCAGAAAGTGAAATGTCGCTCCCTGGAGCAACACCAATGACTAAAGCCATACGGAGAGCATCGGCGCCATACTGATCGGACATAGTGAGAGGATCAATAACATTTCCCTTACTTTTGGACA
>CAZCFJ010000033.1:0-6164 GCA_964497945.1 uncultured Gammaproteobacteria bacterium
AGCCAAAGCCGACGGTCGGGAAAAAATCCGAATTACCGTCTTTTTACTCGATGGTCGTGGTCTAGGTGTTGGTAATCAAACTGTTAATTTAAAACTTCCCACTTCTATCACTATTAATAATCAACAAGAAATCACCGATCAATCAGGCAAAGCCATTTTTGATCTTTCTTCTTCAATTGCCCAAACTATCAATGTTACTGCCATTACCAACAATCTCACCCTCCCCCAAAAAGTCCGTGTAGTATTCTACTAAACCCTTTTTCAAATCTCCTTCCCCGATTTCATCGGGGCTTTCCCCTTTGACAAAAGGGGAACTAAAAACCAATAATTAAATATGTATTACAAATACTTGGTTGGAGTAGAAGGAAAAAATAAAAATGGTAATCTAAAATATCTTGATGGGCTAAGAACTTTGGCCAGAAAAAATAGAAATAATCCCACTAAAGCAGAACAGGTATTTTGGAACAAAATTTTACAATATGACAAAATAAAATATCGATTTTTAAGACAAAAACCAATTTTTAGATTTATTGTTGATTTCTATTGTCGGAAATTACTATTAGCTATTGAAATTGATGGTGGTTATCATAATAAAAAGAAAAATTATGATCAAGCAAGGGATTTGTATTTAAAAAGTGTAAATATTAAAACCTTAAGGCTTACTAATGATGAAGTCTTAAATGATTTTGATTCTGTTTTAAAAAGACTTCTCCCTTTTTTAAGGGGAGATGTCCCGAGCTTGTCGAGGGACAGAGAGGTTTAAAAATCTGCTAAACTTATTCAGTGAACCGTCTTCAAAATCTCTCCTATAAAACACTATTAATTATTCTTTTTTTTAGTCTTGCTGGTATAGTTTTTTTTATTAAAATTGGTGGTAAAACCACTAAAGTCTCTGCTGCTTGGTGGGATGAGAGTTGGCATTATCGAAAAACCATTTCTATTACTAATTCTTCTGGATCCAATCAAAACAATACTCAAGTTAAAATTCTTACTAATTATGATTTAAGCACTCTAGTTACTGAAGATAAACTTCAAGACGACCTAGATGATCTTCGTTTTACAGATGTTAATGGTAATTTAATTAAATATTGGATTGAAGATTCGACCAATAATAGCGTTGATATATGGGGTTTTATTCCTCATTCTCCAACTTCCGGCACCTCAATTTACATGTACTATGGTAATTCATCTGCAAAAACAGGAAAAACAATAATTGGTGGAATAGATACTCCAGGAATCAGTTGTTATGCAATTAAATTAAGTGGTGCCTCAACCAATGGAAACTATTACATTGATCCGACAGGAGAAGAAACTTCAGATAAATTTCCAATCTACTGTGATATGACAGCAAATGGTGGAGGTTGGACATTAATGATGAAAGCTAATGGAAGTAGTACGACTTTCAATTATGATGCTAATTATTGGACCACTAATAACACATTAAATCCTGAAAATACTGATGTAGTCAACAGCACAGAAGCTAAATATAATTCTTTTAATATTCTTTCCATTAACGAAATCAGAGCCACTTGGCCACAAACTGGCCATACCATGTTAAGTGCTGTCTCCTTTACAACTCCTTTGATTTTGTTTCAAACCACACTTGATCTAGGACCTACCATGACTCAATTCGACTACACTAATTTTCCTTATCAAACAGGTTATCAGAGTTATGGTTTCAATTTAACATGTAACAGTTCAAAAAGTGTTAGATGGGGTTGGATGTTTAATAATGAAACTACTTGTAGTTCCAACGATGTTACCACCGGTATTGGATTAAAAACTAGTTATTCAACCACCCATGGAGGTTGGGTTGGTTGTTGTGCAACCAACAAAGCTAATGGCGGTTATCCGCTTAATGTTCTTATTTGGGGCAGAGAATCAATAGTAGCAGTTCCAGCTAATATTACTTTTTCAACACCATCTACTGAAGAATCCGGCGGTGGCCCTATCGCCTATTGGAAATTTGATGAAGGTTCCGGCACCACCGCCTATGACTCAGTCGGAAACAATAATGGAATATTAGGTATTGGCTCATCTTCCCCTACTTGGGTATCCCAAGACCAATGTATCTCCGGAAAATGTTTAAATTTTGACGGCACAGACGACTACCTGCAAATTCCTCATAATTCATCTTTAGAACCATCAAGTTTATCCGTCGGCAGTTGGGTAAAACTTACATCAGACGGCACTCGACATATAATTCTGGCTAAATGGAACGGTTATACATTAGAAGTTAATAACAACGGCGCCCCCTCCTTTCAAATCAACAATTCACAGGGACAAATAGGTGTATCTAGTACAGCTATAAGCTGGAACCAATGGCATTATCTAGTTGGTACCTTCGATAATTCTACCAAAATTATAAGGATTTATGTTGACGGTATCAAAAAAGCCGAATCTACTCTATCTAGTTCAATAATTTATAACCAAAATGTTGCTAGAATTTCAAATAACTTATATAGCGGTGGTGCTGTCAATGGTCTTATCGATGAAATCAAAATCTACCCCTACGCCCGCACTGCCGCCCAAATAAAAACCGATTACAATTCCCGCGGTAGTTTATCCGGTTCTTCGGCCAATTTAGGCATCCAATCCTCCACCGCCCCATCACTTAAATCCGGCCTAGTCGCTTATTGGAAATTTGATGAAGGTAATGGTCTCACTGCTTATGACTCTTCTGGTAATCACCATGCTCTACTTTCTGGATCCACCACCCCTGTCTGGCAAAATTCAAGTCAGTGTAAATCAGGAAAATGTCTTTATTTTAATGGTATTAACTCTTTTGTTAATGCCGGAACATCACCAGATTTAACCCCTCAAAATATTTCCGTTGAAGCTTGGGTTAAACCAACTTCATTATCTAGCTGGAATGGGATAATCAGTAATATGACTTCTTGGGGTACAGGCTTCGGACTACAATTAGGAACAACAGAAAAAATATCAGCTACGATTAGTGGAAGTTATTTAAGAACCACATGGACACCATCTTCAAACAACTGGTACCACATTGTCGCCACTCATAATTCCTCTAATAATCAAAACATTTTATATGTTAATGGCATTAAAGCAAACGAATCCACTCAAGGAATAACATATGAAGCCAACGCTAAAACTTATATTGGTACCTTTTATACTTCACCAAATTTATTCTTTAATGGTCTTATTGACGAAGTCAAAATTTATAATCGGGCTCTCACTGCCGACGAAGTCAAACAAGATTATAACGGTAGTTCTGCCATTCAGTTTGGTACCACTAATCAAACTATCGGTGGCACCACCACTTCCCTAGACTACTGTATCCCCGGTGATACCAGTTACTGTGCCTCCCCCATCGCCGAGTGGAAAATGGATGAAGGAGTTGGAACTTCTGTCGTCGACACCAGTGGAAATAACAACACCGGCACTATTTCTGGTGCTACCTTTACCCAAGGTAAAATTGGCAAGTCTTTAAATTTTGATGGAATTGATGATTTAGTAGATTGTGGAAATGTTTCAAATACACAAACTATTTCATCATCAGTTTGGGTATATCCAACCAAAAACGGAACTAGTTCAACTACAGATATACTCGATAAATATTATTCCACTAGCGAACCATATGCGTCTTACGGGATAGCACTCAATGCAAACAATAATGCTGTTTTTTATATTGATGACAATAATCTTAAAAACTGTATCTCAACAACTCAATTAAGTCTCAATAAATGGTACAACCTCACATTAGTAACCGACAATCAATATTTATATGGTTATGTGAACGGTATTAAAGAATGTACCTATACTAGAACTACTACCATGAGGTTTAACACGGGTAGTTTTAAAATTGGCTCATACAATAGCACGGCAAATGAAAGTTTTGGAGGTAAAATAGATCAGCTAAAAATTTACAACTACGCCCGCACTCCCGCCCAAGTCGCCTACGATTACAACAAAGGTGCTCCAGTCGGTTGGTGGAAGTTTGATGAATGTCAGGGAAATATTGCTTATGATTGGAGTGGTATCGGTAACACCGGCACTATTATTGTTGGTGCTTCTGGCACCCAAAATTCTCTCGGCACTTGTGCCGTCGGCACTTCCGCCGCCTGGACCAATGGTAAAAATGGAAAAATAAATTCCAGTTTAAATTTCGACGGCACCGATGATTATGTTTCTTTATCATCAGTACCTCAACTAGGAACTAATAATTTTTCTATCTCTCTCTGGACAAAAATAAATCCAATGCAAACAACTGGTCAAAATTATCACGCACTTATCGATTGTAAAAACGCACCCGCTGCAGCAGCAGGTTTCGGACTCGTCTGGAATAATAGTGTTAATAAATTTCTTTGGTCTACAGGAGATGGATCTAATGCTTCAGAAATTTTTTCTCAAAACACTTGGACTAGTATACTAAACCAGTGGACCCATGTAGTTATGGTTAGACAAGCAGGAGCTACAAACAACGGTTATTTTTATATTAATGGTAAATATGAACCACTTTCATCTAGTGCCGCAGTTCTCAATGTTAATACTGCAACACCTTTAAGAGTAGGTAATCTTTCTGATCTAAACCCACCTTATTTTTTTACTGGTCAAATCGACGACGTCAGAATCTACAATTATGCCTTAACCTCAGAACAAATAAAACAGATTTATAATGGCGGAGCAGTGAATTTTAATTAAATCCCTCCTGTCCTTCGGACATCCTCCCTTAACAAGGGCGGAAGCCCTAAGACTTCTCTCCTTGTTAAGGAGAGATCCCGGTTTATCCGGAGTGAGGATTTAAAAATATGTTACAATTCTTTCAACACGCCCGACATGCATGCATGCCGGGTTTTATTTTCTAATCATTTCTTTCCTAATTACTACCGTTTTTATACAATTTCTTACCATTGCTCTATTTAATTTATTTTCAAAACCAACATAAACAATTCAATTTTTCTATAAATTTTCTGAATTCTACTTTCTACTTTCAACTTTTTACTTTTCCAGACTTTATACTTTCCACTTTTAACTTTATACTTAATTCAGTGAACCGTCTTCAAAATCTCTCCTATAAAACACTATTAATTATTCTTTTTTTTAGTCTTGCTGGTATAGTTTTTTTTATTAAAATTGGTGGTAAAACCACTAAAGTCTCTGCTGCTTGGTGGGACGAAAGTTGGCATTATCGAGTCGCTGTTATTATCACCAATAATACCGGTTATGATGCTACTAATATCCCCTACAAAGCTACTCTTGACACCCAAACATTAATTTCCGCCGGAAAACTTCAATCGGATGCTGACGATATTAGAGTTGTTGACTCCAATGGCAATATTGTTCGTTCGCAAATCGAAAAAAGTACCCTTAACACCACTGTCACTAAAGTTTGGTTCGAAGCCACCGTCAAAAATGGCAACTCAGCCACCTACCACATTTATTATGGTAACTCTACCGTTTCTGCTCCAAATTTTACTTCTGATATTCAAAGTTTTTCTAACACCAGTAGTAGTACTACCATCCAAATGAAAGACGGTTTTAGCTATAGCACCACCAATACTAGCGGTGGTCGACTTGCCGATATCACCAAAAATAGTCTTGATTTAGGTGTCGACGGCAATATTAATTATACTAATTCATACCCTGGACAATGGTGGCTCACCTCTCAAACTCAAACTATTTTAAGTTCTACTGGACCACTTTTTGTTGAAGTTGTTTATAGCTCCGGAGCTACCGGCAGCTATTCCGCCTATGAATCTGATGTTAAAGTTTTCGATAACGGTTTTTCTGAAACCCGACTTTTTGTTACTTACAATGCCTCTGGTTCAGAACAATTTTATTATTATCTTCCGTTTACTAACGGCACTAGAAATTCTGTTTGGGTCAATGGCTCAGGAACCTTGATTGATCAAGCGCCTGATTCTGGTACTCTTTACCAAGCAGATTTGGGACAAAATTGGTTTGGTCAAAGATGGACTGCTACCGGAAATTACGGTGGAACTATCATCACCAAAAACGGTTCTGACTGGTATAACGGTTTCACTAGTGCCCAAGCTTCATACTACCAAACTAATTACTCTACCACTCTGGCATTCACTAGCGGTTCTACTCGCGAAGTCCGATTTGGTGTTTTTGGTGGAGATGGTGGTCTCACTGAAATGGCCCAAAAAGGTGCTAATTATGGCGGTCTCAGTTCTTCC
>CAZCFJ010000034.1:0-5395 GCA_964497945.1 uncultured Gammaproteobacteria bacterium
ATGGACCCCCGACTTATAAGATCGGTGCTCTAACCAACTGAGCTACATACCCTAAATTTTTAAGACTTCTCCCTTTTTTAAGGGGAGATGTCAATTTATTGACAAAGAGGTTTTTTGTAGCAGGGGCGGGGCTCGAACCCGCGACCTTAGCGTTATGAATGCTACGCTCTAACCAGCTGAGCTACCCTGCCTTAATGTACTTCGAATTATACCAAATATATACAAAAAAGCCGTCAAATTAATGACGACCTCTTTGTTTGTTGCGGGGCCTAGAGTTGAACCAGGTCTGTGAGATTATGAGCCTCACGTGCAGCCGTACACTACCCCGCATGTTGTAGTCAAACGACTGGGGAAGTTTAGCACAAGTTTTTTACTGAGTAAACAGTTTTATCCATTTTTCCCAATTTGTTTCCGTTTTTGTCTCATTTACCGGTATCTTATATTCTTTTTTCTCTCCATTTTTTGGTAAATCCAACCAAACGTCACCTTCACCACCCAAAGCCAGCAATTCTCTCCTTTGTTGACCAATATAGGCGCTAGTTGTTGCGTAAGCCATTTTCTTAATTAATTGCTGATTTTTAATTTTCATTTTTTCTAAACTTACCTTAAGTTCCTCGTTTTCTCTCCTTGCATTCTTTAGCGTGTTATACTGATTCAGAACATTAAAAAATGTTGATAATAATACGATTATTGATAGTATTAATAAAGCTAAATTTTTTGTTCGCTTCATTCTTGTTTGTAATTTGTCCTAATTTGTGTTATTATAAGCCGTTTTAGCAATCCAAAACTTATGACTGAATTGTCTTTTAATAGTTCACTAAATACCTTCACTCAGGCGCTTACCCAAAAGGGCAAGTCCACAAATACTATTGTAGCCTACAAAGGAGACATCAACCAGTTGTTTGCTTATCTTTCAGCCAAAGGGATTGGAGATGTTAACTTGATTACTCCAGAACATATCAATGATTTTAAGGAAGATTTGGCCAAAAATGAATACACAGCCAAATCTATTTCTCGTAAACTTAACTCTATCAAAAACTTTTTCTCTTTCTTAAAAAATGAAGGTTTAATTGAAATTGATCCTTCAGTCGAAGTCAAACACCCTAAATATGAAAATGATGCTCCAAAAATTTTAAAACCAATTGAATATCGTTCTCTTCGTGATGCTTGTCGCAACGATACTCGAGCCACCGCTATTGTTGAACTTATGTTACAAGCCGGTCTTCGTATCAAAGAAATCGAAAATCTAAAAATGGATGATGTCAAAGATAACGATATTTTTATCGAAAGTTACGAAAGTCATCCAGCCAGAACTGTTCCATTAAACAATTCTGCCAAATTAGCCCTTCAAAAATATTTAACCGAAGGCCGTTACCCTGGTCGTTCCAAAAATGTTTTTGTTACCAAAACCGGTAAAACTCTTTTAGCCAGAAACATTCGTAGTTTATTAAATCGTTTTTTCAACAAAGCTGATCTTAAACAAATCAAAGTTAACGATCTTCGTAACACTTTCATCGTTTTTCAACTTAAATCCGGTGTTCCAATCGATGTTGTCTCTCAAGTTGTCGGTCACAAACGTATTTCTACTACCGAAAAATATTTGGAATTAATCGAATCCAAAGAAGAATCCCGCGGTATCAAACTCAAGGAACTCTAATTTTCGCTAAAATTCAGGTCGATCTTCATTAGAATAATAGTAATCACAAATATTAATATCTTTTGTTACTTTATCTTTTTCTACTTTAACTTTGGTTAACTGATGTGATTCCTTTGTTAAACAATCTTTTGCCTCCATAGTCAAAGCACAGGGTGTAAAAAAACCATAAACATCATTACTGACTGGTTTATAAGCGAAAACATACATTCCCTCATTTAGTGTAATCGTAAAATTTTGTTGTTGTCCCGCCTTTGTAGTATCAAAGTGTTCTTTTAATATTTCTTCAGTCTTAATGTTTTTTATCAAAAGATCACCTTCCGGAACAACTTCCGACGGATAACATATTTTCCCACTTACTTTACCTTTATAGACTTTTTTTTCTGATTGGGGAATAACTGTCTCTTTCTCTTCAAATACAGTTACGGTTGGTAACCCTTCAATTAATTCACCTGATTTATCTGTTTTATTTATATTTTTTTTAGAAAAAAAACTATAAATAACTAAAACAAATAATAAAAACAATCCTATTAATAAAACAAAACCAACTTTCTTACGTTTTTTACTCATTAATTAATAATAACAGTTTTAAATCCATCCTTCTATCAAGGGAGTGTACCCGCAAGACGGGTGGGTTTTGTTCTGAAATTTTCTTTCCCCGTCTTGTCAAAGAAGGGGATTAAAGGGAAGATTGAAAATGCCAAAGAAGAAGCCCGCGGTATCAAACTCAAAGAGCTCTAAAGAAAAAACAATTTTTTTGATTAATAACCCTATTTCGGGGTTATTTTTTTTATTGATTTTTTCTTCCCCTCTTGTCAAAGAGGGGAAAGTTGGCTTCGCCAACAAGAGGAAATTGAAAATTACAATCTTGCTCTCTGTGCAATCTCTGCTTCCACCAACGCTTTTGGTCTGCCATATTTCAATGCCGATAATCGTTTAATCATTTCTGCCATTTTTGGATTACCTGGTTTTTTCTTTTCTGCTGCTGCCACCTTTAATGAAAATGGGTCCTTTGGAATTCCATTTACCATTGTTTTCAAATATACTTCTCCGGTTCCCAAATTCAACAAATCATGTTCACCAAACTCTGGTTGAAATTGTTTAGTCAAAAATCCTGCATCCGAAATACCTAATCGGAAACTACAAATTGTTCCGACGTTTCCAAAAACCGCATTTTTCACTTCATCATCCATTTGCGAAATAAATTGATTAGCTACTGTCAAATTTAAATGATATTTTCTGGCTTCTGATAGAATCACTGCAAAATCTTGAGTCGCGAAGTTTTGGAATTCATCTACATATAGGTAAAAATCTCGTCTTTTTTCTTCAGGAATATCCTGTCGACTCATAGCTGCAATCAAAATTTTTGGAATCAACACCAAACCCAAGAAAGCGGAATTTTCTTCACCAATCGTTCCTTTGGCTAAATTAATAATCAAAATTTTTCCTTCATCCATCGCCGTTCTAAAATTAAACGACGATGTTGACTGTCCAATAATATTTCTCATCATTGTGTTGGTAATAAATCGGCCGAATTTTGACACGATATAATCCAACACTTCTGATTTATGAAAATCTGATGTTTGAGCAATTTGATCAGTCCAATAACGCCTAACCATCGGATCTTTTACTTTAGGCAAAATTTCTTGTACATAACTCTGATCAGTTAAACACCGCACAATTTCGATAAAAGTTGCCCCTGGCTCCGTCATTACCGTCAACATAATGTTGCGGATTGCATGTTCAAATCGGGGACCGACGATTCCTGTTTTATAAGGATCGTACAATTTATACATCAAATTGATAATCGACGATGTCACAAAATCTTTTTGATCTTCTCTTTCACATTCCATTACATTAAACCCCATTGGTCGCTCAGTTTGTGATGGATCAAAATAAATCACATCATCCACCCTCTCTGGGGGAATCCTTTCCAGAATACTTTCAAAAGTATCATGTGGATCAATAAAACAAACCCCCTTCCCAGCTTTAATATCTTGCAACGCCATATCTGCCAACAACCACGACTTACCCACACCTGTTTGTCCCACTATATAAAAATGTCTTTGTCTGTCTGTCGGACTCATACAAAATTTTTTAGTTACTCCTCTATACAAATTATCCCCAATATATAAACCTTCTTGTGGTGAATCTACCGGTGCTGGAGCTTTTTTCGCTTTTAACCAGTAAATATTCGGAGTTACTATTTGTTTATTTGGCAAATGAAAAACTGAGGCTAACTCGTCTACCGACAAAACAGTTTTATGTTTAAACCAAAACATTACCGGATATTTATAGATAAAATCTTCCATAAACATCGACTTTAAGTAAATTTTTTTACTGCTAAATTTATTCCATGGCGATTCAAACTGTCCAAAGCATGCCTTAATATTCGAAATATTCATTTTGGCAATTTCTTTATTTGGGGCTACTGCCACAATTCTTACTACCGTCTCCAAGCCTGTTTTGCCGCACTTTTGTTCAATCGATTCAAGTTGTTTTGCATCTACTTTATAAGATGCCTTTTCTGGATTCGATTCACTTTTCTTAGTGCTACTAATAAAACTTTTGCCTATTTTAGACCACGATCCATCCGTTGGAGTGATCACTAATTGTATGGCTACTGTTTCATCCTTATTTAGTTTCGATAATGCCGAAGTTATTGCCGCCAATGGGTCTGTTGAAATTTCTTTATAGCTCTTCAACGGATAGTGGGGGAGTTTTTTTAATCCCAGCCAGGCGTATTCTACTACTCCATCTTTAGTATAAATATTTGGTTCTTCTACTACTTTAATATCCGCCCCAGCGTAAACACTATAAATCTGTTTCTCAATCAAATCCTGATATTTTTCCGGTACCGATACATAAAATTTGATATCTTCATCAGTTCCCACAATTTCCAACGACGCACTCGGCTGACCAATAAATGACTGAAAAATCTTTACCTTAGCACTCTTATACATACTGGCAAAGGAATTTAAAATCTGCTCCATAGCGTCAATTTTTACTTCATTATCCTGAGGCACAGCCACTATTAAATTCACTTGTTTTAATGATCTTTCCTCTCTGTCTTTCCACTTAAACCACAAAATTAATCCCCAAGCTATCAAAAATAATAAACCACTAATCAATATTGTCAGTATCAAAACCGATATCACACTATTTAAATAACCAATTAATATTGATTCGTTCATTCCTCTTTAAATTTTACCTTACCTTCATTTTTTTTAATAATTCTAAGTATGAATGTTGATAACCATCTCCAGGCATTATCTACCGGTTTACTAAATCCGCCAGTAAATGTTTTTTTGCCACCAGGCAAAGTTATTTTTGTTACTGTTGTGGCAATTGGTTGTAAGACCGAATCATCATCACCTTTTATCTTCTGGTTATTTTGAGTTAATGTTGGATCTTCTTCCACTTTCTGCATCCAAGTTTTTACTTCCCGGGGAATCGGAATATCTTTTTCTTTTTGTAAATCCACCATTACCGCCGATACTTCCTGTTTTTCTGCTTGTTGTCCGTTTGTTTCTTGAGGAATTATTCGTTCTCTATTTTCTGGCATAATTACAGTATAAATTAGATTGTATAATTAACCAATGGCAGAAAACCAGTCAACTTTATCTCAGGTCCGTCAAATCGACAACAGTCGCCAGTGGTTACCATGGATTACTACCTTACTTTTAATTTTTCTTATTTATCTTTGTATTTGGTTTTTTCGCGGTGGTAGTTTTCGTCTCT
>CAZCFJ010000035.1:0-5250 GCA_964497945.1 uncultured Gammaproteobacteria bacterium
GTTTAGGTAATTTTTGATGGTACTTTGGGAAAACTGCTTTTTATTAAGGTATTCTGAGTATTGATTGATAATTTCATCGCTAGATGGTTTTTTGTCGCGGAGAGCGGCTTTAAGAGGGTTGGTAGAAATTAGACCTTGATCTAGGGCAAATTGGAAAAATTTTGAAAGAGAAGAAAGGTAGCGGGAGTAGTTGGAGTCGGAGGAAATAGTTTTGAGATAGAGAGATAGAATGTCAGAAGAAAAGATTTTAGAATTAAAACCTCTCAGTCCTTCGACAGGCTCAGGACAGCTCCCCTTAAAAAAGGGAGCAGTCTTAAGACTTCCGCCCTCTTTGAGGGAGGATGTCGAGTTGAGCGAGACAAGAGGGTTTATTTTTGAGAATTCAAAATAAGCATTGAGGTCGGAGAGGTAATTGCGAATAGTAGAGTCGGAGTAGTTTTTGGAAGTTAGCCAAGAATGAAAACTAGATGTTAGATGCTGGATGCTGGATGCTGAAATGTTGATGAGACTACTTTCACTAGAGTTTTGGAGAGCAGGTAAGGTCATAAGAAATTATTTCCAGAGCCAAACAAATGTAGCGGCAACAATTAAAAATGGAACTAGTTTTTCAGCGACATCTGAGAAATTAGTTTTCTTGGACTTTGATAAAAAATTAGGTTTGAAATTATATGTTTTATACATGTTTATATGGCTTTAAGTAATTAGCTAATATAAATATCTACTATTAGAAAAAGGCTGTCAAGCACAAATTTGAGGGGGTTATTGATATATTTTGATAGTATGAAAAGACGAAAAAAACATAAAAAATCTATTTTCACTTTCTTTTACACATGTGGTTCACCTACTTACAAAATATATCTAAATAAGTAAGAAAGTATAAAGTTGAAAGTAGAAAGTAAAAATGCTTTGCGGAGATGTGCGGTTTAGAGAGAAAGATATTAAATGATATATAAATTAGATCTCAGATTTTGGATTTTAGATCTTAGAAAGACAAAATCCATCCCTAACCTCTCCCTTAAAAAAGGAGGGGAACTGGTTTTAGGTTTAAATTAGTTATTTTGTCTATTAATAGGGTAAAGTAGATGATAAATGTTAGATATTAGATTCTAGGAAAACACAAGAAAAAATAGTGATAAATTGATTAATAAAGAATTAAAAGGTTATATTAGGTCGTATATTGATATATTCTATTTAGTAGAAAGTTATAAAATGGAAAGTAGAAAGTTATAAAGTAGAAAGTAGAAAGTATTTTAAACCTAAAGATAGGCGTAAAAAATAAAAATAAAATAGTTAGCAGTTAAAGTATTCATTTGCTAAATGAAAGATTTGACTTAATTTGCTATGTTGATTTTTTTAAATTATGCTATGATTTATTTAGAATGGAAAAGAATAATATGGCTAAAGGAAAAGTTAAAGTAAAACCGATGGTGATTGCTGGTGGAGTAGTGGTAGGGATGATTTTAGTATTGTTTTTGGCAACTTCAGTAGTACCAAGAGCGCTAGTGACTTTGACTAGAGCAAGTTCTAGTGGGAATGTAGTTACTGGTGGTTCTTATTTGTTAGGTGAGAAAATTTTGGCAAAGGCTGATGGTAAGGATGCTTGTGTGGTGAATGTTTTTTTACAAGATAAAAATGGACAAGGGGTAGAAGGTAAACAAGTGGAATTAACGGGAATGACTACTGGCATTGAACCGGTTAATACTTTGAGTGATAAGAATGGAAAGGTGAGTTTTAAGTTGACCTCAGTAACTGAAGGACAATTTAAAATAAATGCTTTATACAGTGGAGTGCAATTACCTCAGACGATTGTGGTGACGTTTAGAAATTAACGCGGAGCGTTAATTTCTAAGATCTTAGATTCTAGGAAGACTGTGAATTAACTTGGAGAAAAACAAAACCCTGTTTAATATTTGTAGAGACGCATCATGATGCGTCTCTAACTATAGAATAAATTTAGTTAGTGGCAATTTCGATGAGATTGTTTCGTCGCTGATGGTAACTGCTCCTCGCAATGACGTAGTTAGGTTGCCCTTTTTAAGGGAAATGTCACGGAGTGACAAAGGGTTTGAATAATATTGATATATTTATCAAAAAATTGTTAGCAGAGAGGAGAGGTAAGTGATAGAGGATATTTGAGGGTGGATTTAGGTTCGATTTTAGGGAAAAAATGAAAAATCTTCCCCCTGACCCCCTTCTTTGACAAGACGGGGGAATTTATTTTTACCCCGCCCAGGGCGGGGTGGGGTGGGGTTAATAATTGATGTGTGAAAATGAATGAGGAGTAAAAACAGAGAGTTTAAGATAGTAATTGATATATATAAGAATATTTAATTAAAACTTACGGCGCCACCGTTGTAGACTTGTTTGACCTGTTCCGGTGTTAGGGCGTAGTTGTAAATGCGGACGTCGTCGATTTGACCAATAAATCTATAGGTAGAATTATCTACATATCCTGATCCAATCAAAAAACCGCTGGAAAAATCAGCACTACCAGATGTTGCTTGAGAACCTTCAAAAATACCATTTCTATAGATACTGACTTTAGAACCATCGTAGGTTGCGATAAAATGGCCCCAAGTTCCGGTTGGAATACTGGCTTTATGTGAATAGTAATATTCTCCAGCTGTACCACCATGTATATATCTCCAGCTATTATCACCGTACCAATAAAAATTAGTATTTCCTTTTGATCCAAAAGGCATTCTATTGGTTGCATTATGTTTAGCCCAAAAGGATATGGTGTAACTTGATAAAGTTCCAAAATTAGTTCCTATATCAACATAGTCATCTGTTCCATCGAAGTTTAGCGATCCGTTGATGTGACCGCTGGCACCATTGGTCCAAGCTGCTGATGTTCCAATTTGACATGTTCCGAGTGAGTTTTGAGTGCCAGATGATCCAATAACGATCACTCCAGTGTTACCAACACCAGATGAATCGTTGGCAATGTTGCCTTGACATTCATCAAACTTCCACCAACCAACTGGTTTACCTTTATTATAGTCGTAGGCAACTTGGGCGGGAGTGCGGGCGTAGTTGTAAATTTTGACACCATCAATTAGGGCATTAAGATATCCCCAAGAACTACCACCAATTTTTAGACTTTGACTATTGTTTACATTTACTCCAATTCCGGCTGTAGTGCGAGAAACTCCATATTTGCCATTTTGATAAATAGTGAAAGTTGTTCCACTTCTAACACCGGTAACATGATACCAAACATTAGGGCTATAAGCACCAGCGTGTTCTACATTACCAGTACCCCAGACATCATTAGTAGTAGAAAATAAAATACCATAATTTGAACCACTTCCACCCCAGGTAGTTATTCCAGAGGTGAACCCTGGATTACTAGCTGGTCCATTATCTTTTTGAATGATTGATCCGTAGGCGCTATTTATAGCGGTTGGACCTTTATAATTTATCCAAAATTCAACAGTGAAATCATTAGTGCCGAAATTTAAACTAGGGCCAGTACCAGCATCGATATAATTATTTGTGCCATCAAATTTTAACCCGGCTCCTTTTTCCCCTTGTGACCAAGTAGCTCCGGAAATAGTACCGTTATTATTATTGCCGCTGGTATCTCTGGCAGTGGTGCCGGTGTTTTCTTCGAAATTATATTCAGCGATAGGGGAGGCACAGTAGGAAGTGTCACCGGGGATACAATATTCTAGTGAGGTGGTGGTGGCACCGATGGTTTGAGAAGTTTGGCCGAATTGTAGGACAGAATTCGAGTTGTAGTCTTGTTTGACTTCATCGTCGGTGAGAGCGTAATTGTAGATTTTAACTTCATCAATAAGACCATCGAATGAATGCGTATTACACATAAGACTACCTATAGTGAGATTTTGTCCTGCAAGAGAAGCCATTAAAGTGGCATCAACTCCAGCCGTAGTCTGGGTAACTAATTTTCCATCAATATACATTTTTACACCATTAGAATTGGTGGTGCCATCCCAGGTAGCGATTACTTGATGCCAATTGGAAGTGTCGGTAAGAATTGGATTTGTATAGGAAAGGACAAAAGGATCTGTTCCAGTGGCATCATCTATAGCACTATAAAATCTTAAAATTCCACCTGTTTCAAATCTTAAATAATAGCCATCACTATCTGAAGTGCATGAATCCAACATATCAATAATAGTTTGATAACCAGTAGTGGTATTTCTTTTAAACCAAGCGGAATAGGTAATGGCTCCCTTAATGTTTAAACCATTAGTACTTGTAATTGGGGCTCTAACTCGAGAATCGCTGGAAGCAGTAAAATTTAATGCTTTATTATTTTTTCCATTATTTGACCAGGTTGGATTTGAATATAACGTAGCATTGGTTTTATTGATTGAAGAATCATTGGCAGTGGTGCCGGAGCCTTCGTCAAATTTCCAATAACCAACAAGACCAGACTTAAGTGTTGGGGCGGTGTTGGATTTGACACCTAAATTGACCCCAGCACCGGCAAGAGAACCACGAGAATTATAGTCTTGTTTGACTTGATCGGCAGTACGAGCGTAAGGATAGATCTTTGGTTCGTCAATTAGACCACTAAATTTATAGTTACCTATAAAAGTTGTTGACCATTGACCGATTAAAATTTTACTGGCTGTAAATTTGACAGTTTTGGTTAGAGTCCAAGTTGTATCGAACTTTCCGTTTACATAAAAAGTCACTGAATTGTTTGTCGCGCTATATACTAGTTCTACATGTGTCCATTGGTTGGTTGGCATTGTATAATTGGATTTTTTTGTATCATATTCTCTGGTGCTATCGGTATAACCGATGGAAATACCAAATTTAGAATTGCTGAGATTTATACCAATTCCTGATGTGTTGGCGTGGTCGTGGTTGGTAAAAATACCTCTTAATCCATCAACTTTAGTTGGATTAATCCAAACTGAAAAAGTTTGACTTCCGGTGAGATTGGCATTTCCTTGAGTTAGGATATATTGACCTAATGAGTCGTCGAAACTTAAGCATTTTCCAGAAATACATTGATCTTCTGTTTGCCATGTAGCGCCGGAGATTGTTCCATTATTATTTCCGGCGGAGTCGTAGGCGGTGGTGCCGACGCCTTCATCAAACTTCCAATAAGCGATGGGAGCCCCACCGATTTCTTCGGTATTAATGGAAGAACTGAGACCGCCATAATTAGCGCCTTTTTGGGCCATTTCAGTGAGACCACCATTTCCACTAAAAACACCAAATCGGACTTCACGAGTAGAACCACTAGTGAAGGCTAAAGTGGTGGAA
>CAZCFJ010000036.1:0-4473 GCA_964497945.1 uncultured Gammaproteobacteria bacterium
AGACCCATTTGATCCATGGCATAAATAATGCGGCGATGGACTGGTTTAAGACCATCTCTGACATCAGGTAATGCCCGCTGAACGATGACGGACATGGCGTAGTCTAAATATGACTTTTCCATTTCCGGAACGATATCAACATGAAGAATTCGGCCAATATTATTTTCTTTAATGTGAACGATGTTGTTGTTATTTGTGTCTGCCATAAAACAAATCTACTCTTAATCCCGGTTAATTGGGATGCTAGTTTTTTTTGAAAAAATAATTTTTTGAATCATTAATAAATTATTTAAATATCCAGATTGGCTAAATGAGCGTGAGTTTGGATAAATTTTTTTCGGGGTGGAACATCTTCACTCATTAAAACTCGGAAAGTTTCATCAGCTTTGGCAGCATCGGCAATCGTGACTTGCTTTAGAATCCTGGTTTCTGGATTCATAGTAGTGTCCCAAAGTTGTTGAGGGTTCATTTCACCTAAACCTTTGTATCGTTGAACATCAAAGGCTTTTGATACGTCGATCTTTTTAAGGGCGGCTTCTTTTTCTTCTTCGGTATAAACATATTCGACAAACTTGCCTTGTTTAATTTTGAAGAGTGGTGGCATAGCAATGTAAACGTAACCACTTTCGATAAGGTTTGGTAAATGGCGGAACATGAAAGTTAATAGTAGAGTTGCGATGTGAGCACCATCAACATCAGCATCGGACATCAAAATTATTCGATGATATCGGAGTTTTTCAAAATTCATAGTTTCACCGATACCCATACCGAGAGCCACAATTAGGTCTTTTAATTTGTCTGATCCAACAACTTTATCGAGACGCATACCTTCAGTATTTAAGGCTTTACCCCAAAGAGGCAAGATGGCTTGAAATTTACGGTCTCTCCCCTGCTTGGCTGAGCCACCTGCAGAATCTCCCTCAACAATATAAATTTCCGATTCGGCTGGATCTTTTGATTGACAGTCAGCTAATTTACCTGGTAAACCAAGAGATTCAAAGGCACCTTTGCGCATGATGGCATCTTTGGCAGCTCGGGCGGCTTTACGAATTTGGATAGCTAAAATAGATTTACCAACAATGGCTTTGGCAACATCAGGATGTTCTTCAAAATAAACTTCGAGTTCTTCTTTGACAACTTTGTTAACAATTGGTTGAACCTCACTATTGCCTAATTTACCTTTAGTTTGGCCTTCGAATTGAAGGTCTTTAGAGCCCATTTTAATGGAAATAACGGCAGTTAATCCTTCACGAACATCATCACTAGTAATAACATCATCTTTAGCCTTCATCATTTCCTTTTTGGTGGCATAATCTTTGATGACTTTAGTTAAACCAGTTTTGAAACCGGTTAAATGAGTACCGCCTTCGTGAGTATTGATGATATTAACAAATGATGGAGTGTTTTCTTGGAAGGTATCGTTGTATTGGAGAGCGACTTCAACATTAATCCCGTCCTCTTCTCTTTTGAGAAGAATTGGTTCGTGAACGACAACTTTATTTTTATTTAATTCACGAAGTAATGACAAAATACCACCTTCAAAATAATAATGATGTTGAGTATTTTTTCTTTCATCATAAAAATGGAAATAAATTTTACTGGTAAGATAGGCACGATCTTTGAGAGATTTAATGATTACTTTGTCGTCAAATTCTTGGGTTTCTTTAAATATTTCTGGATCTGGTGTAAAAGTAACGGTGGTACCAGTGGTAGTTTTGGGGATTAATTTTCGGACTCGGTCGATTTTACTTTCGGGAATTTCAGTTAATTTAGTTTTTAGAGCACCGCGGGAAAATTCGATAAAATTAATTTTATTATCACGACGGACTTCAATTTGATAGTTACTAGAGAGAGCGTTAACACAAGCGGCACCGACTCCGTGAAGACCACCGGAAACTTTATAAGCAGCACCTTCAAACTTACCGCCGGAATGAAGGGTGGTCATAATAACTTCAATAGCAGGCTTGCCATATTTTGGCATGATATCAATAGGAATACCTCGACCATCGTCGACGACGGTGGCGGAATTGTCTTGATGAATAATTACCCAAACATTTTTGGCAAAGCCCGCTAAGGCTTCATCAATACAATTGTCGATAATTTCGGTTAAACAATGGTGTAATCCTCTGACATCTGTAGAACCAATATACATGGCGGGGCGTTTTCTAACTGGTTCGAGACCTTCCAAAACAACTATTTGTTGACCAGTGTAATTTTCTTGTGCTGCCATATTAATTAAAATTTTTTATAAACCTCTCTGTCCCTCAAAAATTTCGGGACATCTCCCCTTAACAAAGGGAGAAGTCTTTATTTATTAACAGATTCATTCTAACAAAGCTGAAATAGCTTTACAATAAGCAAAAAATATGGAAAGATACGTTAAATTTTAATAAAATTTAAACTTAAAAATTGAAGAAAAACTGTAGAAAATATTACCTATCTTTGGGTAATATTTTCGAGAGAATATCGAAGGAAATTATGGAAGTAGCGACTAAAACATTTAAAGAAATATTTATACCATACATAGGAATTTCGACTATTTGGTCAACCATTTTAAGAACGTCTGGGGAAACGCCATAGCTTTCACTACCGGCAATAATAGCGATTTTTGATTTGTATTTGGCTTTTAAATAATCAACACTGGTTTTATCTTGTTCACAGGCAATTATCTGATAGCCGTCAGATTTAAGTTTTTTAAGGCATTCAATGGTTGAGTCAAACTGTTCCCAAGGAATCCATTTCCAAGTACCAATAGAAGCACGATGAATTTTGATATTGGGTGGAGTGACGACCGGACCACAAAGATAAATTTTTTCGGCACCAAGAGCATCGGCTAAACGAAAGAAAGAACCAATATTGTAAGTGTCTAAGACATTGTCTAAAACTAAGACAATTGGGTTACGTTTAATTTCCTTTTGAAGTTTTTGTGACTCTCCTACTTTGGAAGATCGGATTTGATGAGAATTTAACTTCATGAATTTAAATAATTAAATAAAATAAAAATTATTTTTTTCGGATTTGATATGAGTTCAATTTTGTAACACTAGAAAATAATATTTAATAGAGAGATTTTAGCATTAAATTCGGCTCATTATATAATTTGGCTGGTTAGATCGTGTTTTAAGATAAAACAAAAACCCTCTCCGAATATTCGAAGAGGGTTTGGAAGTTTAAATTAAAAACTTTTAGTTACAACTACCTTGAGAAGCGGCGGCGTTGGCAGTAGCAGTGTCATTGCTACCAGCATTGGCTGATTCTTCTTCAGTGGCTGATTTTAAAACTTGCTTACAAGCTTTTGGTGACTTTTTGAAGGAAGCACACATAGCTTCTTTGATGAAATCGGAAGTACGATATTCACTTTCGGCAAAAACTTTTTTACCGACTTTAAGACCACCTTTACCATCGGCAGTAGAAGCGTCTTTTGGAGGGAATTCAGCTCCGTCAAGCATTAAAGTTGGAGAACCTTGGATTTTGTTTTGAGTGGTCAAAGCAATTTCTTTTTCGATTAAATCAGCTGCTTGAGTGTTAAAACATTCAGTGATTTTGTTGGTATCGAAACCGGCTTTTTTGGCTTGTTCTTCCCAACAAGTGTCGGCGTTTTCAGCAGTGCAAGCATTGTTAGTGTTTTCAACAAATTTCCACCAATTGGTTTTATCGTCATTCATATTGTAGGCACAGATTTCACGAACATCCTGATTGGCTTCAGCTCGACCATGAAGAGAACTGTAGAAAACATTACCGATTTTTAGGTAATTTTTTTCGTTGTAACAGTCTTTACTGTAGTTGGCCAATTCTGATTTACATTCAGAATCATTAGTAAAGTAACCAGCTTTAATATAGTTGGTACAATTACTAACATCATATTGTTGACATTGAGCTTTAAGATCAGTAATTTTTTCAAAAATGTACTGAGGTTTGAGAGAGATAGAATTACCTAATAAGTCAAAAATTGGCTTGAGTGTTTGCTCCATTTGGTTGCCGTATGGACAAAAACTCATAACATAGAATTGTAATTCTGGTTTGTCAGATTTTTTGGGTTCTAAAGTGGCAGTAGCTTTGGTTGTGTTTTTAGTAGTGCCACCTTTGAGTTGTAAGAAACTATAACCAGCAACAAAAGAAGTGGCAGCTAAAAGAAGACAAAAAACGATGACACCAATTAGAGGGATCTGGACTAATGGGAGATTTTTTTTGGTACTGACAATGTCAGTAGTTTTCTTTTCTATTGATTTTGTTTTTTTAGTTTTTTTCATCATAACAAATTAATTTTTAATAATTATTTACTCTTCAGAAGTGGAGATAGCTCCAACAGGACAAGAACTAATAGCATTTTGGGTGGAATCAGAAATATTTTCCGGTTGTTTTTTAACTTTAGCTTTGTAGATAGTAGTATCCATTTCGAAAACATCAGGGTCTAATAAAGGACAAGTATTACAACCAATACATTTGTTTTGATCGAGCACAACTTTTGTCATA
>CAZCFJ010000037.1:0-670 GCA_964497945.1 uncultured Gammaproteobacteria bacterium
TCTTGCTGAACACAGTATCGTCTCTATTCGTGGCGGTCGTGTCCGAGATTTACCAGGTGTTCGTTATCACGTTATTCGCGGTAAATTTGATGCCGGTGCAGTTACTGGTCGTTTACAATCACGCAGTAAATATGGTGCTAAAAAACCATCCGTTAAATCGGCCTAATTATTACTTTATAACTTTAAACTTTTAACTTTAAACTAAATTATGTCTAGAAAGGGAACCAGCAGAATTCGAAAAGTTGAACCTGATGCTATTTATAATAGTGTTTTGGTCAGCAAAATCATCAACGCTACCATGAAAGATGGTAAACGTAATGCTGCTGAAAAACAAATTTACCTTGCTCTTGAATTAATCAAAAAAGATTTTCCTAATGAACCGGAAATTGAAGTTTTTGAAAGAGCTATGGAAAATATCAAACCAAAAATTGAAGTTAGACCTCGCCGTATTGGTGGTGCTGTCTATCAAATTCCAACTCCAGTTCGCGGTAATCGTCAAAATGCTTTAGCCATCCGTTGGCTAATCAATGCTTGCCGTGCTCGTAGTAACAAACAATATCATTCTTTTGCTCAAAAAGTCGTCGCTGAATTAAACGATGCTCTTAGTAATAGTGGCGCTGCCGTTGCCAAAAGAATGGAAGTTGAGCGTATGGCGGAGGCGAATAAAGCC
>CAZCFJ010000037.1:770-4219 GCA_964497945.1 uncultured Gammaproteobacteria bacterium
TTTGCACATCTCAGATGGTAAGCCGGAGTCCCGATCGAAGCATCGGGGCGGAGGCGAATAAAGCCTTTGCACATCTCAGATGGTAAGCCGGAGTCCCGATCGAAGCATCGGGGCGGAGGCCAATAAAGCTTTCGCTCATTTACGTTGGTAATAAATATTTTTATATAAAACTAAAATCCCTCGTTAAAATCGGGGGATTTTTTTATAACTTCAAAAAAAAATCAAACTTGTTAATATTATTTTATGGAAAATACAAATAATTTGAATCAAGTTAAAGAAACCAACGATATAAAATCAATCACCGACAAATCTAGTAATATCTTCAAGTTTTTGTTTCTTATCACTTTTATTATTCTCATTGGAACCATAATTGCCAGCTTTTTATTAATCAAAAAAAACAAACAAAAATCAATCAACCTGTCCTCTCGTATAGAAATATTAGTTAAAGAAAGGTCACAAACAACTTCAACACCCACACTCGCTCCTACCCCTACTACTGAATATCCAATTACAGAAGAAAATAAAAAATATAAAGTTTTTTCTATACAAGACGACGTAAACTCAATTTCAAGATTGATATTAAAAGATAAAGATAATTCAGGTAAAGAAACTGTGATTAATGAATTTAAATATTGGAAACTAACTGACGAAACTAATGCTCCTATAGCCAAACCAAGTTATCAAAATTTTATATTTTCTCCTGACAATAATTTTCTATATTACTTGGCACATTCAGGCTGGGAGGCGAGTTCTCCTTACTTGTACAATATTAAAAATAAAAAAAATGTAAATATATCTTTTTTTAGCCCCGATGAAGAATCTTTTGGTTTTACTTCAGACTCAAAATATTTTTATGCCTGTTCCGAAGGTGGGATGATGGGAGGAGGAGTAGTTGTGTTTGATCTAGTTCAAAATAAAAATATTTTTCTTGATGAGGATGAAGGATTTAAATGTAAATATGATGATAAATCAGAGGAGATAAAAATTTTTTCATACGACGAAACG
The DNA here is from genome assembly GCA_964497945.1 of uncultured Gammaproteobacteria bacterium. GTDB lineage: Bacteria > Patescibacteriota > Microgenomatia > UBA12405 > UBA12405 > WARW01. The sequence continues at coordinate 1,776 of CAZCFJ010000037.1, forward strand.
GAAAAAAATTACTCTAAGGTAAAATACACTTTTTCTCAAGCAACAGGGAAATTGTCAGAAATGAAATAAATCCTAAAAGACTAAAGATTTTTAAAACAATTTTAACCCCTGAGCTTTTCAGGGGTATTTTTATATCAAACAATATAGTTTTACTTTATACTTTCAACTTGATAAACTTGATTATGTCATTCCTCTCCAAATCTAAAGTCGTTCTCTGGCCTAAGAATAAGTCAGTTGAAGTTTATTTTAATCGTAAGGATAATAATTTTTTTAGTCTTGATATTAATCTTTGGGAAGAAAAAACTCCCAAAGATCTCGAAAGTTTAAATTTTTTTATTAATCAAAATAAAATTACCTCCGTTTCTGTTTTGGTTCCAGATGATGTTGCTGTTACTAAATCTTTCGTTTATGACTCCAAAATTGACTCTATTGATATCAAAGAAGTCATTGGTCTTGCCTCAGGTTTCATCAATTTTAAAATTGATCCTGATTCAATTAATTACTCTCTAATTCAAACTGAAGATAAAACTATCATCAATGCCATTATTTACGACAAATCAAAATTTGATTGTCTCAAAAGTAATTTTACTCAATTAGGTCTTCAAATTGATTGTTATCAACCAGTTTCAGCCGCTCTTTCCAATATTTTTTCTACCATCTGTCTTAGTGAATTCTTCCTTATTTACCCTCTAAATGAACATGAATACACTCTTCTTTTATCCAAAAATAATCAAGTCTATTTAACTTCCAACTTTAAAGGTCCGGATCTGGATATTCAAAAAACCGTTAATTATGCTCAACTATATTTTTCCAATCCTGTCAAAAAGATTTATTATCCGGACAATAAAGAAATTGAAATAGTTACTACTACAGAAATGGAAAAAACCCCTTACAATGAAAGCCAAATTGTTCAAAATTTTCATCTTCCAGCCAATCTACCCATATCAGTCATTAGTCCTCTAAGTGGTATAATTAAATCATCACCCGATATTAATTCACCAAAAACCAAAATGACTCCCAAAAAAAATCTTCTTCCAATCATCGCTGTGGCTATATTTTCCTTTGCCATAGTTTCTTTCCTTGTTTACTACTTCATGACCAACAAAAATCCTGATATAGGAAATACCGAAACTAACCAGCCCACCGAAGAAACAATTCCCACTTCTGCTCCAGAAGTAACTCCAACCGAAGCTCCAAAGCCAACTGTCGCCGAAATTGATAAAAAAATTAAAATCCAAGTTCTTAATGCCACTGACCCAGCAGTAGATGGTTTAGCTGCCTTTTTTAAAGCCAAACTTGTTAGTTTAGGGTTTGAAAACGTTTCTGTTGGAACTGGAACGAAAAAAGCTACCGAAAATTCTGTCCAAACAAAATCAGCTAGTATTTCTTCTTATTTTGAATCAACCCTATCTGATTATCTTCCTGCTGAATATACTGAAGACCTTAAAACCACTTCTACTTACGATGTTATCTTTACTATCGGTACTGATATTAGTAAAAACTCTACTACTGTCAAAACTACTGTAACTCCTACCAAAGCTGCTACTGCTACCGCCACTCCGACCAAAAAAGTTACCGCCACTCCGACTCCAGAAGACTAAAATATTTTATAAAATCTAAATCCCTCACTTCGGTGGGGGATTTTTTGATAAATAAAACCCGTCAAAATTTGATTGCAAGCAATTGCTCACAAACATTTTTGACGGGTTCTTTTGTTTTTATGTATATGTAAAAGCGCTATCTGGCCAAATTAATCAGTCCTTTAAGACCACTAATTAGGTCAGATCCTGACGTAATGACAATGTAAATTACCACTACAGTAAAAACCACTGTTAGTACCTTGCCAATAGACCAGAAGTTGTCTTGCACGTGTAGTTGACGACCGCAAAGTTTTTCCAGATTACTCTGGCCTTCTTTGTCATAGTCGCTTTTCCAACCACCGTTCATAAGATCATCTCCTTTCCTGTCAAAGTGCTAAACGTAGCAAATTTTTTGGTTTATCGCTTACTTTTAGTAAGCCTCCACGAAGCTTTATCGTTTGTAGTTTACGCGTAAGCGATAAACCACCGTATTTTACCACAAAACCAAATAAATACCACTGTATATCATAAAATATAGGATATTTTTTATAAAAATCTTAAGCCTAAACTTGCTATTAGCTACCTTTTTGAAGTAGAATCAGCTATATGAAACTTTTAGTCACAGGCGGTTCAGGTTTTATTGGTTCAAATTTCATTAAACATTGGTTCTCAACTCATCCCGATGATTCCATCATCAATCTCGACAAGATGACTTATGCTGCCAACCCACGAAATTTAACTGAATTTGAGGGTAAATCAAATTATCAATTTGTCAAAGGCGATATTCTTGACGAAAAAGTTGTTGATGAATTAGTCTCTCAAATTGATGCCATTGTTCATTTTGCCGCCGAATCTCATGTTGAT
>CAZCFJ010000038.1:0-3709 GCA_964497945.1 uncultured Gammaproteobacteria bacterium
CCTCTTTGTCCCGATAAATCGGGACATCTCCCCTTAAAAAAGGGAGAAGTCTTTAAGATTGAATAATTATTTTTTTTCAATATTGAAGAGGTCGGATTTGATAACGATGGCGCCGGGAGAACGAAGATTGAAGGCAGTTTTGAAGGTGGAGGCGGAGAAAGTAAAGTCACCTTTGTCAGTGGAGACGCGAACATTTTTGGTGGTACCACCAGTAGAATAATCAACAGAAATGGAAGAAACAGAGGAAACTGGCCCACTTTTGTCAGCAACCTGCCTTCTGAGCTCATCTTTTGACCAAGCATTGCCGTCACAAGAACCGATACAATTTTGAATTTGGGACAGATGACCAGAATCGCCGGTTTTATCGTAATAAAGAACGGCATTAATAATGTCAGCAAATTCTTCCTGATTTAACCAAGGATAAGATCGACCGTAGGCGTCGTTGCTGCGGGTTTTGTACCAACCTTTGTAGTACCAAGGTGAAGCAGAAATTTTTTCATAAGAACCTTCCGGCCAACAGGATTGGTTACCACAAGGTGTATCCCAGATTTGGGGAGTAGTATGATCTGCTGAAGAATAAGATAAAGTAGCACCACCGGAAGTAGAGGCATACATAGTAGAGAAAATATTACCAGTTTTATTACTTTTGATAACCATACCCCGAGTATCTTCGACAGCCTGTTTCCATTTACCAGGAGAATTGAGACGACTAGTGCTGTAAACCTGACAAGCTTCGGTAGTACAAATAGAACCAGATAATTTATTGGTGGAATTTAGGGCATAAGTACGAGCGGCAATGGCTTGGGCTTTGAGGGCTTCATAACCACCATCATCTCCCCATTTGGCAGGCATTTCGGCAATACCAACTAAGTAGTTATCTTCAAAAGGTAAAGTACCTTTGTCGGTTTTGATAGAACCATTAGTATCGATTTTTTCAATTTTAATGTCACCATAATAAGCCTTGAGAATGGTTTCATAATTTTGACCAGATTTGGCCCGACCATAGGCACCGTATTGAGACATGCCTTTGCGATGAGGAGCGCCAAAAGAAAAAAGAGCAAAAGCCGGAGAAAAACCAGGATTATAATCGGCTCTGGAGGCAGGATCATCGGAAGAAGAAACATCACCAACAGAAGTATTAAACATGGCAGTTTTGGCAGCAATTAATGATTGTTGTTTGGCAGAAAGTTCGGCTTTGTAAGTTTCGGCTTTTTTGATTTCGTTAGCTAAAAAACCAAAACGAGTTTCAAGATTTTTTTTAAGTGAAGCTAAATTAGTCTGTTGGGTTTCTAATTTAGTTTTGTTTTCATTTAGAGCGGAAATGTCGGTAGTGTATTGAGTAATGGTTTCTTTGTCTTTACTAATAATGGATTGATACCAAGTGTATTGCTGAAGAAGAGAACTTCCCTCTTGAGAGGAAAGAAAAATCAACAAAGGATTAAATTTTTTACTATTTATATAGTAGCGTTTAACTCTTTCGCCCAATAATTCTTTTTGATTGGCGAGCTCGGATCCTTTAAGAGTTAAAGTTTGGTTGAGACTACCAACTTGAGATTCGATTTTGGTAATTTGAGATTTAGCGGAAGAAATTTTTTTGGTAAGGTCAGTGGTTTCAGTTTTGAGAGGAGCAATAGCAGCCTCAAGATCGGCAATCTGCTTGGTAACATCGGCAATTTCTTCGTCGATGGTTTTAGAAAAAACGGTTTTTGACGCCAAAACAATAAACAGGAATAAAGAAAATAAAGATAAAATTTTTTTGAAATTGAAATGCACCATTTAAGTTTAGCATTTGATATCATATTGATGATGAGAAAAATAATATTTTTGGTGTTTACATTGAGTTTTTTTGCGTGTTCACTGACATCAGCACTAGCAGAAGAGATTCGTGATAGTAATCAAGGTCAAAATTGTGGTTCTTTAAATAAATCTGAATGTTATTTAGATAGTTCGTATTGTAGTTGGGATAATAACTCAAATGGTTGTGTAAAAATTGGACAATCGTCTACAAATAATTCAAATAGTAGTAATACTAGCTCTGGGTCAAGTTCTAATAGTTGTGTCGATACAGCTTTGGGTTGTGTACCATACACAATTCAAGGATTTTCAACTTGGTTAATGAATATACTTTTTGGAATTGCTGGAGGAATTTCATTTTTATTGATGATTTATGGATTTATATTAGTGGCAACCTCAAGTGGTGACGATAAAAAACTTCAGGGGGCAAAGGAAACCATAACTTCGGCAGTGACAGGATTATTAGTTTCTATTTTTGCATTATTTATTTTTAGATTAATTGCCGTGGATATTTTACATATACCCGGCTTAAATTAATATGGATTTACCAACTTACGAAGGAACAGGTTTTAAATATGCAGACTCAAATGTAGGAGCGATTTTTGGTGATGTATTGTCATACGTTTATATTTTTGCCGGATTAATTTTATTATTAATGTTAATTTCCGGAGGGGTTGGATTAATGACTTCTGGTGGAAATCCAGATAAAATGAAAGCTGGTTACGGAAGGATTACTTCGGCATTGATTGGATTCTTGATAGTTTTTATTTCTTATATCGTGGTAAAAATTGTCGAATCAATTTTAGGTGTAGTAATTCTTTAGAATTATTTTCCCAGGCGGCGTTGACGTTGTTGATACCAAACTATGGCTTTATCAAATTGTTTTGGTCCAAAATCTGGCCAGAGAATGTCAGTAAAATAAAGTTCAGCATAAGAAGTTTGCCAAAGTAAAAAATTGGAAAGTCTTTTTTCACCACCAGGGCGAATAACTAAATCTGGGTCGGGCTGACCATTGGTGTAAAGATATTTTGAAACTAGTTCTTCGTTGACTTGAGAGGGTTTAATGCCATCTTTGATAATATTTTGAATGGCAGTAACGATTTCATCGCGGCCGCCATAATTGAGAGCGACGTTGAATTTGAGTCGTTCTTGGTCGAGAATCATATCGACAATTTTTTTGATGGCTTGTCGGACTTTGAGAGGAAAAGCCTGAAAATTACCTAAGACAAAAAATTTAATACCAGATTTTTTATATTCTTCGCGTTTTTCTTTGACAATTTTGAGGAGTAAATTAAAAATACCTTTAACTTCTTTAGCAGAGCGTTTACGCCAATTTTCGGTAGATAAGGCATAAACAGTAAGATGGGTAACACCAATTTCTTTGCAGTGATCAATAATTTTTTCGAGATTTTCGGCACCGGCTTGATGTCCATCGCTAGGAGTTAAGCCGCGAGCAGCAGCCCAACGACGATTACCATCCATAATGATAGCAATATGTTTGGGTAAGTTATTAGAGTCGATTTTTGAAGTCATGTGTATTAAGTCGAAAGTTTTTTAAAAAGACTTCGGAGTATAACATAGTGGAGATACTCCAATAAATCGGAGCTTAATAAATAGAATACTACCGACTTCAACTAAAGTTTCGTCGGTATCGTGTCTTTAGATAAAAATTCATCATCTTCGATTTGATTTTTTAACTAAAGAAACGAAAATTTAGACCTATTTATCAAAAAAAACCCTCCAAAACGGAGGATTTTAAATTTCTTTTACATTCATTTAGAGCAAACTGTTAGTACCAGAAAGCCACTCTTGGTCTTGCGACTTTTGAATGGTTGAGATGGTTCAGTCTTATGAACTGAACAAAACCTCAAAGGAGGTGATCCATCCGCACCTTCCAGTACGGATACCTTGTTAC
>CAZCFJ010000039.1:0-3648 GCA_964497945.1 uncultured Gammaproteobacteria bacterium
TCAATTTCTGTATGAGCTGTATTTACATCGCCACAGAAAACCACTTTTTCTCCATTTTCTCTTAATTTATTAATGTAATTCAAAAAATATTCATAAAAATCCATTTTATATTTCAATCGACCCTTATCGCGTTTACCATTAGGAAAATAAACATTTAGTAAGGTAAATTCATCAAACTTAGTGATAATTACTCGGCCTTCACTATCCCAGTCGTTATCTTTATCTCCTACAATCACTTTCTTTGGTTCATCTTTACAAAAAGTTACCACTCCACTATAACCCGCTTTTTCTGCCGGATTCCAGTAACTTTTGTATTCATTCGGGTAATCTAAACCCATTTCAATTTGGTCCGGTTTAGCCTTAACTTCCTGAAAACAATAAACATCTGCCCCAATTTCTCTCATTTTTTGCCACAACCCCTTTCGGATTCCCGCCCTTATCCCCGCCACGTTCCAAGAGATAATTTTTATTTTCATAAACCTATTTTATCAATTAATTGATAATTATTATTTAACAGTTTATTATACTGTTAATGACTAATTTTAAAAATACTAAAAAACAGGGCGATATGGGTCTTGGAAACGCCATTTTTTATTTTACTAATCTAGGCCAAACAGTTTCAGTTCCACTTACAGACAGTCAAGATTATGATTTAGTGGTTGAAATTGATAATTTACTAAAAAAAGTCCAGATTAAATCATGTAATTATAAAAGAAAGTATTATGAAGTTAATTTGTCTGTTAAAGGTGGAAATAGAAGTAATACTGGAAAAATTAAACGATTCGATAATAATAATTGCGATTACTTGTTTGTAGTTGTTAATCAATCACAAAAGTATTTAATCCCTACTAAAAATCTAGAAGCTCAATGTAATTTGGTTTTAGGCCCTAAATATCAAAAATATCTGATAAAATAGCAAGTACTCTACCAGCAGGAGCCGGACGGTTAGGCAATAGTCTGTAAAACTATCTAAAGTAGGTTCAACTCCTACCTGCTGGACTTTTTTATATCCACCCATAGTCATAAGATTTCCAATTTTTCAACAAAAACAATCCAACTTTAGGTTCAAAACATTCTTTTTCAAACTTATATCTTGTTATATCAACTGGTAGCTATATTTATCACAATATAATTGTTAACAGTTAATTAACAAAATATGGCTTCCAAAAAGATCTGTCTTTGTGGTTCTCAGGTTGAAAAAGTTATCCAGCTTCTAGAAAGCAAAAATCATTTTGTTTTTCATCGCGATCAAGAAATTTCTCTATTAACTCAAGACGATGAATACTGTACTGTTTCTCGAGTTTCCATTTATCCTCCATATACCATCAATATTAACCAAACTGGTCTATCTGTTGAAGTTGGTAAAGAAAATAATTCTGGTTTTAATTATGCTTCCAGACTCAAAAATATGTTTCTTGAAGCTGTTAAGCAACTCAAATTAATTTAATTAATGGTATAAATAAGCAAATTTATGAATTGTCCTTTTTGTCATAGCGATCAGATAACTGTTGCTAATTCTCGCCATAGTCGCAAAAACACTCAAATTTGGCGTCGCCGAAAATGCCTTAAATGTGGTCAAAGTTTTACTACTCGTGAAAAAATGACCGCCTCGTTTATTATTGTTGAAAAACGTGATGGCCGCCACTTACAATATTGTCACAGTAAACTTTTTGCCAGTGTTTACCGATCTTTAGCTGAACACAAACACAACGACTTTGGTGATTCAGCCAAATTAGCTCAAGATATTGTTCAGAAAATTGAAGAAATTTTAATTTCTCAAAAAATTTCTTTAATTAAAACTAAAGATCTTTGTCAAATTACATTTAAAAGTATCGCTAAAATTAATCCCAGTGCCGCTATTAGATATTTTGCTTATTTTAATCAATATCTGTCTGTTTCAGAGTATTTGTCTCAGATTAAAAAAAATATTAAAACCGATTGATTTCCTGCTAAACTACCTTTGTGTACCTCAGAAAACTTCTCCTTCAAAATTTTCGTTCCTACCAAAACCAACTTTTTGAATTCGATCCCAAATTTAATTTAATTCTTGGTCCTAATGGTTGTGGTAAAACCAATATTTTGGAATCAATATTTTTCCTATCTTCTGGTAAAAGTTTCCGTTCTAGTTCCCAATCAAAACTCATTAATTGGAATACTTATTTTTCCTCTGTTAGAGCCAAATTAATTGACAACAATAATGATGAAACCGAAATCGAAGTGCGTATTTCCAAAGACCCCAGTCAATTAACGTCTACTGTTTCTCGCAAATTTTTTATTCAAAAAGTTGAAAAGCCCCGCAAAAAATATTTAGGTATTATCAAAAATGTTGTTTTTCAACCGGAAGACATTCGTTTAGTTACTGGGTCACCTAATCGCCGCCGGGAATTTTTGGATGAAATCTTTGCTCAAACCGAATGGCGTTACACTTCGGCTTTGTCTCAATACAACAAAGCCCTTAAACACCGCAACGAACTTCTTGATCAAATTCGTAATCACACTGCTTCCAATACTGAACTATTTTATTGGGATCAAGTTTTAATCAAAAATTCCAAAATTATTCACGACTTTCGTACCCAATTTATTAAATCTGTTAATGTTTTTTTTAGTACTCATCCTGATGATCAAATTAATACTATCAGTCTGAACTACCACCCATCGATTTTAACCGAGGAAAAACTAAAGAACAATTTTTCTATTGATTTGCAACGTGGCTATACTCAAATCGGTGTTCATCGAGATGATTTTAGTTTTGATAATAATATTTTTCCCTCAGCCGATAAAAATTTAGCCTTTTGGGGTAGTCGGGGACAGCAACGTTTAGCTGTTTTAGCCCTAAGATTAGGACAAATAAATTTTCTTGAACAAAATTATCACGACAAACCCATTTTACTTCTCGACGATATTTTTTCCGAACTCGATCCCGAACATCAGCAATTAGTCAGTAAAGTTTGTCAAAATTATCAGACAATTTTTACTTCATCTGAACCGGAAAGCGCCAATGTTTTAGCTGGAGCCAAGATTATCCAACTTTAAGTTTAATTTGCCTAGTGCAAAATTAAAATTCATGTAATATAATAACCTCACTGTCTAACTTCAGGCAGGAACTGATCTTTAAAATTTCAATGCATTCATTTAGAGCCAAAGCTGCTAGTACCAGAAAGAATTTTCAAAAATTTTTTGATTGATATTTGATCAATTACTCTCGGATTTATTCGAGATGTTAGTACTAAGAGTTTGATCGTGGCTCAGGGTGAACGCTGGCGATGTGCCTAAGACATGCAAGTCGAGCGGGACTTGTTGTTTACACTAAGCATCCCTGTCTTTAAGACTTCTCCCTTTTTTAAGGGGAGATGTCAATTTATTGACAGAGAGGTTTAATGTAAATAATAAGTTTAGCGGCGAACGGGTGAGTAATAAGTACAGACATGCCCCTTTGTAGGACATAGCCCACCGAAAGGTGGAGTAATTTCCTATAGTATCTTCGGATTAAAGACGCAAGTCGCGAAGGGAGTGATGTACTCGCTACCAGCTAGTTGGTGAGGTAATGGCTCACCAAGGCTATGACGGCTACCGGCTCTTAGCGGAGAGTCCGGCACAATGGGACTGAGACACGGCCCATACTTCTACGGAAGGCAGCAGTTAGGAATT
>CAZCFJ010000040.1:0-3514 GCA_964497945.1 uncultured Gammaproteobacteria bacterium
TTCGATCATCTTGACTTTGTTTAACTAAATTAGTGGCTAAAGGCAGGCAGAGAGCGAGAAGAGAGATAAAAGCCAGGAGAGAAAGTTGAGAGAAAAAACTGCCCTTAGTTAACATGATTTAGTTAAGCACAAAAACTAGTTTGGTTCAATGAATGTATTAGAGACCGGCTAGCTCAATGGTTTTATTGTAGACAATTTGAGTAGTTTTGGAATCATAGTGAGTCCCGTCGGAAGTATTGTAACTATTTTTTAATTTATCTTTTGATTCAACAAAATAACTATTAGTGTCAATATACTTTAGATTACTAATATTGGCTGATTCAATTAAGTTTTTTAGACTATTATTAAATGTTTCAATTTTAATATTACTTCGTCCAGTTTTGGTTAAGGCTTTGCTAGAGGTATATGAGTAAACAGTAACTTTTTTGTGTAATTGAACTGGGTTAACTGAAGTAAAGTATATAGTACATTGATTGGTGTATTTATTAGCTAAAGAGACTAAAGAGTTTTTATACTTAGTAGTTAAATCAACTATTTTTTGTCGGCCTTGTGAAGCTGATGAGGCAGTAATATGATTTAAATCGTTACCGGCTAAACCAATAATAATGGCACATTTTTGATCAGATAATTTATCGATAATATCGTAAACCTTTTTCATATATTTAGAATTATTTTCGAACCAATCGGAGTATCGAGTTCCACCTTTAGCAACAAAAATAATATTTTTATTACCATAATTCATTTTTAATTTACCATCATGACCTGCCAATAAAACAACACGTGAGTCTCCAAGAAAAATTATTTTAGTGTCCTTAACAGGCTGTCCTTGAGTTGGGGTTGGAGTGATTGTTGGCGTATTGATAGGATTATTAGATTGAGTTTTAGTTGGTGTAGGAGTTAGAGTAGGGGTTGGAGAAATTATTTCTGGAGTAACAACTAAAGTAATTTCATCAGTAATATCGTCTTCAGTCTCATTTGCGAGATTATCTTCTGTTTCGGGATTTGAAAATATCTCGACCGTATCGTCTTGATTTAAAATATCGTCTTGGAAACCAAATGACTGTTTAAGTAAATTTCCATCTAATGAATTTACCTGGCCATCTAAATTTAAGTCACCGGTTTGTCCACAAGTAATATCTTCGTTAGAGCTAAAATTTTTTTTAATGATTGAGTAGTCAAGACTGTTAACTAATCCATCTTGGTTAAGATCTCCTGGTTTTATAGAGTAATTAGAAAAATTATAAATTTCGTTGTTATTGAGTGTAATATTACAATTATCGATATTGTCTGGTTGATTATCTTGATTATTAAAACACATTCCTGAAGATAAATATGAGATAGCTTTTACTCTAAAATAATTGGAGCTCCCTGAGTTATAGAACTGATCATTTAAAGATAAATTATTTATTAAAAAAACTTGGTCACCATTTTTATTAGTCTCACCGTCAATTTTTTTAAAAGAATAAGAAATGTCATTTTGATAAATTTTTTTGGATCGATTGACAATTTCTAAAAAAAAGTTATCTAACTGGTCAAAGCAAGTGTAAAAATTCCCGGTGTTATCTAAATATGATGGTTTAACTCCTTTGAAAGCTATCTTGAAACTTACTTTAGAAGTACTGGCTGTTTCACTAGCCCGACTTCGATCATCTTGACTTTGTTTAACTAAATTAGTGGCTAAAGGCAGAGACAAAGCTAACAAAAACATCCCCAACAAAACAAAGATTTGGGAAAAACCATTTTTAACTGATTTATTCATTAAACAATTTAAATATTACTGTTTTAAGAATAAATTAAGCTGGGTAATTTTACAAATCTAATTGGCGTATAAGTTCTTTTTGGCGGAAATTGAGACGAGAAGGGATTTCGACCATGAGACGAATATAGAGGTCACCGTAACCATAACCATTAACGTCTTTAATCCCCTTACCTCGGAGACGAATGAGAGTATTTGGTTGAGTCCCTGGTTTAACTTTAACTTTGAGAGCTTCGCCAGTAAGAGTGGGAACTTCAATATTAGTACCTAAAATAGCCTGAGAAATTCTTAGATTAACATTAATAAAGACGTCGTTACCTTCGCGTTTAAAAACTTTGTCGGGTAAAACATCAATATAAAGAACAAAATCTTGAAAACGAATTTTTTGACCGTCGTCGACACCGGCAGGAATTTTAATGGATTTTCGGTGACCATCAATATTAACTTCTTTTTGACAACCGTTGGCGGCCTCTAAAAAAGAAATACTGATTTTGTAAGTTTCGAGACGTTTATTTTGGCGACCCTGACTGAATCCCCCACCGAAGAATTGTTCGAAAATATCAAAAGGATTAGAAAAACCACCAAAATCAAAATCAGCACCACCGAAAGGATTGCCACCAGATTGAGTGTAAGTAAAATTGAAAGGACCATTTTGTTGAGTATAAGTATGACCACCAAAACCACCAGCATTGGGATCGAAAGCAGCATGACCAAATTGATCATAAGCTGATTTTTTTTGATCATTACTCAAAACTTCGTAGGCTTCGTTGATTTCCTTAAATTTTTCTTCGGCATCAGGAGCTTTATTACGGTCAGGATGATACTTTAAAGCGGCCTTACGATAAGCACTTTTTATTTCATCTTTGGAAGCACCTTTGGCAACTCCCAATACTTCGTAAAAATCTTTTTTCATGACTTCAATTATACATTGACACCCAGCAATTGCCGGGTGTCAATGAAATTAATTTTTATTGAACGACTTCGCCTTCCTCAGCTTCTTTGGTCTCTTTCGCTTTGTCACCCGACTGTGACTCGGCAGTTTCAGAGCTTGTTTGACCTTCTGCTCCTGGTTGTCCAGGTTGTTGCTGTTGATAAATAGCCGCACCAACGGTTTGAAGAATTTGGCTAAGTTCATCAGAAGTTTTGTTGTAATCATCAACTCTAGCGTCGGTTTTATTTAAAACTTCTTTAGCTTCTTTGATTTTTTCTTCAATTTTAGTTTTGTCGTCTGGTTTAACTTTATCGGCAAAATCTTTTAGAGTTTTTTCACCAGCAAAGATAGTGCTGTCGAGTTTATTTTTGGCTTCAGCCAAAAGACGTTTTTGTTCATCATCTTGAGCATGAGCCTCAGCGTCTTTTTTCATTTGTTCAATTTCTTCATCCTTAAGATTGGTGGCATTTTGAATAGTAATGCGTTGTTCTTTGCCGGTACCTTTATCTTTGGCGGAGACTGACAAGATACCGTTACTATCAATATCGAAAGTGACTTCGATTTGTGGCATACCACGAGGTGCTGGGGCAATACCGTCGAGAATAAAGCGACCGAGAGATTTATTGTCGGCAGCCATTGGTCTTTCACCTTGCAAGACATTGATTTCAACTTGAGGTTGATTGTCAGAATAGGTGGTAAATATTTGCGATTTCTTGGTAGGTACGGTGGTATTTCTATCGATTAATGGAGTACGAACACCACCGGCGGTTTCAATACCAAAAGTTAATGGGGTGACATGAAGAAGGACAATGTCTTTGACTTCACCA
>CAZCFJ010000041.1:0-3470 GCA_964497945.1 uncultured Gammaproteobacteria bacterium
CCCTCTTCTTCATTTAATTGATGAAAAAATTTCATAACTTCTTCTCCAGATTTACTGTCCAAATTTCCAGTTGGTTCATCAGCTAAAATAATTTTAGGGTTATTAACTAAGGCTCGGGCAATAGCGACTCGTTGTTGTTGTCCCCCAGATAATTGGGCGGGGGTGTTGTTGACTTTATTTTGAAGACCGACTTTGGTGAGTAAATCCATACCCATTTTAGGACGATCTCTTTTGGGAACATCAGAATAGAGAAGAGGTAATAAAACATTTTCTAAAGAAGAAGTTTTGGCTAATAAATTAAATTGCTGGAAGACAAAACCAAGGGTAACATTTCGAATTTGAGCTAACTGATGTTCTTTTAGTTTAGAAATATCGCGACCATTTAATAAAACTTCGCCAGAAGTAGGATTATCGAGAAGTCCAATAATATGCATGAGAGTGGATTTGCCCGATCCTGAAGGACCAGTGATAGAGACAAATTCGCCTTCGTATATTTTTAAATTGACGTTGTCTAAGGCAGCGAACTGATTAGTTCCGGTGGTGTATTTTTTGGTGATATTTTTTAATTCTAAAATTACTTTAGAATTATTTTGAGATAACGACTTGGTCATTTTCAGAAAGCCCCTCTAAAATTTCAACAGTAGTATCGGTTTCAATGCCTGTTTTTATAGTCTTTTTGGTTAATATTTGATTGTCATTTGATTTGATAAAAACATAAGGTTGATCTTTATCTTCATGGACAGCATCAATGGGTAAAGTAAGAGCATCAGAGATTTCTTTGAGAGAAATAACAGCATCACCATCCATACCAAGACGATATTTAAGATCTTGATTATTGTCTCCGATTAATTTAAATCTAATTTCATAGACGGTTGAAGTTTGGCCGGAAACTGGGGTAAAAGAGATATAAGTAACTTCTGAAGAAAAATCTTCTCCAGGGAAACTGTCGAGAGTAATGGTGGTTTTGTCGCCAACTTTGACTTTAGTAACATCTTCTTGGTCAATTTGGGCTTTAAAATAAATACTGGTGGGATCAATAATAGAAAAACTGGCTGAGGCAGGCGTAATATTGGTGCCACTGTTTGGCTGTTCGACATCAGTGACGACTCCATTGATGGGAGAAGTAAGGGTGGCATATTTAATAGTTAAATCTTGAAGTTCGTAATTAATAACTGAATTATCGAGAGTGTTTTGAGATCGGACTAAAATACGTTTCATGTCATCAGTTAGAGTAAGATTGTCTTTTTCGGTTTTGTAATCATCTTGAGTGTCATCGAAGGTAGCTAAAGCGGAACGATAATTATTAAAGTCGGCTTGAAGTTGTTTTTTGAGAATTTCTTTATTAAGAGAAGCAATAGCCTGATATTTTTTGACCTTATCCCCTACTTTGACACCAACCCAGGCAAGCTGACCGCTGGTTTGAAATTGGAGGTTGGCTTTGGTGGCGGCATCAACTGATCCGGTTAAAGTAATTTCTTCTTTAATAGTTTCTTTTTTAGGAGAAACGACAGTTTCTTTTTTAACATCGAACTTTGGAGTTTCTGATGTTTTAGTTTTGGCATTGGCGCGATAAACACCGAAACCAGAGACTAACAAGATGATAAAAATAATGATTATCTTTTTGAGATGTTTTTTGAAAAACGACATATATATCGTGTAATTATACTACGATTTATTTTTTAGTTGCTTAAGTTTCCACATAAAAAGCTTATATGGGGTTTTGATAGTACCGGGGTTTTGATCTTTTACAAAATATCGGGCTTGTTCTAAAATTTTTCGGTCCATATTTTTGGAGAGACGGATATAAATAGAACGATTTTTCCAATCTCCCAGTTCTTTGGCCAATTCTAAGCCATAAGCTTGATATTCCATATGAACGTATTTTTGGCGTTTTTCTATTGTCTCTTTATATTTTTCTAGTTGAGTAGCAATACTTTCGGGTTTATCCTTTCTCATTTTATATATAGTATATAAGCTTGGCCGTCAGTTAAAAAGCTATTGCCACTCCCTTTTTTGGAACCATACATGAGACCAGTTAAGTCGACTTTTTCTATTTTTTGAATTAAATTGGTTGCTTCTAATTCGGTTTTAATTCTTTCGCGTTCATTGTCGACTTTGAACTCAGTGGTGTGATAAGGCATAATTAGACCAAATTTTTTCTGAATGGCTTGATCTAGATGGGCAGTACCAACAAAAATATCCTGGTTATTCTTGGTAATAAAATCTGTTTGCCAAAAATGGATGTGTTCTCGAGAACTAACAGAGTTGATTGAAGTTGGTTTACCGTAAGCAAAGTCACTGGTTTTAGTGGCCCAAAAAACAGGAAGTCCGGGGGTTTGAGGGTAGGCTTTTTTGAGAATTATAGAAGTAACGATGTTCGTATACGACTTGAAACTTGGACCATCGAGAAGATACCAACCAGATTGAGTAAAAGCTTGATTAATTTTTTCTTGATTACCAACAATAATGATATTAATAGGTTCGGCTGGGAGAGCAGTGATACTTTCAGAAATTTTGGGTAATTTTTCAAAAAGTTTTTGGCTAATTTCATTTGTTTCTATGGTCGTTTTTGGAGTTTTGATAATAGTTTTATTTTGGAGCGGATGAGTAATAAAAAAAGCAATAATAAAAATAAACCAGATTGAAATTAAAAAAGAGACAAAGATGTTAATATTTTTTTTGGAGAAATGAATTTTAATTTCTGGTAAAGGATTAAATTTCTTTTTAATTTTTAGAGAAGTAATAAGAATACTTAACCAAGCTAAACCGGCAGCTAAACTAGCAAAAACATCAGAAGGCCAATGGGCTCCCAAATAAACTCTGGAAATACCTATGAGAATAATCAATAAAACTCCGGTGATAAAACTAATGATTTTGAGAGATTTATTTTTTTCTGATTGGATGACAAAGTAAGAAAGAAGGCCATAAAAGGCGATGGCAACAAAGGTATGACCACTGGGAAAACTGTAACTAGATTCAGTAACTAAAGCACTGATTAAAGGAGGTCGGGGTCGGTCAATAATATTTTTAATAATCCAAACAAAAATTTCACCGCCAACAACAGAAATTAGTAAGGTATAAAGAAATCGCCAGTTTTTGTGGAGATAAAAAATAGTACAAAAAACTAACATACCAATGGTGATAATTTCGCCCTTGGCTAGATAGGTAATGAAAAGCATCTGTTGATTTAGATTAGTGTGGCGGAGGGCATCAAAAAGATTTATCACCCGTAGATCAAATTGAATAAGTTTTTCTTGGCCGATATAGTCTTGGATGATACCAAAGAAAATGTAGATAAATATTAAGGTAAAAATGATTCCGACCGTAAAATAGGCGCCATATTTTTCATCGGTAGTGAATCTTTTTTTTAAAAAATGACAAAGTTTAGGGTGCCTAACACGAAATTTATTTATTTCTGGATCAGTTTTAATGCCGTGTTTGATTGATTTAGTGATTGATTTGAGAAGTTT
>CAZCFJ010000042.1:0-3021 GCA_964497945.1 uncultured Gammaproteobacteria bacterium
CAAAAAGTAGTAATACAAGCTGATTGAATGGTGATACCGCGTTCTTTTTCTTGGATCATAGAGTCGGTAGTAGTAGTACCTTCGTCAACAGAACCAATTTTGTGAATTTTTCCACTATAAAAAAGAATACGTTCGGTGGTGGTAGTTTTACCGCCATCGATGTGAGCAATAATACCAATGTTACGGACCTTTTCCATAGGAACGTCACGGTTTTTGGTAAGCTTAATTTGGTCTGCCATGTTTTTAGATGCTAGATATTAGATTCTAGATTTTAGTTTAATTTGATAATAAAAACTGCTGCACTCAGGCAACAGCGGATGGATTTATGATACCATAGGAAAAGATGAATATGAATAGACGAAAAATTGCGATTATTGGTGGAGGGTTAGGCGGACTTAGTATGGGATATTTTTTATCAAAACAGGGCGATAGGGTCATGATTTTGGAAAAGGAAAATTTTTTGGGTGGACTAGTCGGTGGTTTTAAGATGGAAGGAGATAATCTAGAAAAGCTGTATCATCATTTTTTTAGAACTGATAAGTATTTGATTGAATTATTGGAAGAAATCGGATTAGGCGACAAAATAGTTTGGAATAAAAGTTCTACTGCTTTGTATTGGAAAAATAAAATGTACCCATTTAATGGAGCCATAGATTTGTTGAAATTTAAACCATTATCTTTGATTGATAAAGTAAGGATGGGCTTAGTGGCAATATATTTGGGTTTGGATAATAATTGGCAAAAATATGAGGCAGTTTCAGCCTCGGATTGGATGGAAAAAGCGGTGGGTAAAAATGGTTATGAAGTGGTGTGGAAACCATTATTACAAGGAAAATTCCATAAATATTATAAAGATATTTCGATGGCTTGGTTGTGGGCCAGAATTCATACCAGAGGTAATTCTAAAAACGAAAAAGGTGAAGAGGTGTTGGGGTATATTGACGGTGGATTTGAAAAATTAGTTGAAAGATTGGCAGAATTAATTAAGAAAAATGGCGGCGAAATTAAATTGAATAGTGAGATAAAAAATATTAAAGATTTGGAAAAAGATTTTGATGTGATTATTGATACTCGACCGGACAAAGAAGTGGAATATTTGGCAACAGTAAATATAGCCTTTAGTTCGGAACAAAATTTGAGTAAGTTTTATTGGCACAATATAAATGATTCTGAATCCCCTTTTATAGCTTTTATTCAACATACAAATTTAGTCGGAACAAAAAACTATCGGGGTAAAAATGTTTATTATTTGGGGACTTATGTACCACAAGACCATGAATTTTTAAAAATGGATGAAAAAAAATTAATTAATCAGTGGTTTGATCATTTAAAAAAGATTTTCCCGGAATTTGATAAAACTAAAGCAGAAAATGTGTCAGTGTTCCGATTTAAATCAGGACAGCATATAGTAAGTAAAAAGTATAAAGTCAAAAGTTATAAAGTCATGACTGCCGGCAGGCAGATAAGTGATAAAGTATATCGAATGAATTTTGCCCAAATTTATCCGGAAGACAGAGGGGTGAATTTTGGAGTAAGGGAAGCAAAGAAAATAGCAAAATTATTTTAAATAATTAGGAGTTGCATCTCCATAAGAAGATTTAACAGAATATTGAATTCCATTAAGTGCGTTTGAAAGCGTTTCATTAAAATTCATTAACCTGTTTTCGTTGCTAGATTGTCTGTTAAAATCTAATGGTAAGGAATAAATATAAGCTTCAAACTCTTTAATTTCAGGTGAATCTTGTATAAAATAAGGATCAGATTTTTTATATTCTAAATATTGTTCATATTGTGATTGGTGAAGTAATTCATGTGGTAAAATTGATGGTGATTGATTACCTGGTCGGATAAATACCGTTTTTGGATGTACTTGGTGAAAAAAACCTGTCGTACGAGGTCTGTTGGTTAGGTATTCAACAGAGTTATATCCATTTTGAGCATCAAAAGTTTGTAATTCTTCTTGAGTTTTAACCACTTTAATTCCATTGTAATCCATATAAGAAGCTATTTTTGCTGAAGCCAAATCAACATCACCTCCCATATTTTGTAGGTCAGGCATACCTGAACGTTTTGCGAGATATGCTTGTTCTACTGCAACGTAATCAGACATTAGTTCAAGATCACGAGCACTCATTCCAGTAGAATACTGCCATAGTTTTTGAACTTCGTTTAAGTTACTAGACGGAACAGCTGGACTCGCAGCGACTATCTTAGATTTTAATAAAGATAATGAAGTCACTGGATAATCTGGATAATATACGGCACCAAACCTACCAAAAATATCATAAGAAGCTGGACCTTGAATTAAAATACCACTGACACTAAATAATTGACTACCATCTTCAGCAGTGGCTAAAATAGTTCCAAAACTTTTTTGGGCTGCTTTAGCAGCAGAGGCTGCGGAGGCGGCGGTTTTGGTGGCACGGTAGGCATCGCGAAGATCATCAACAACATCACCAAAAACGCCCGTACCAATACTACCAGAGGCCATATCTTCTTGAAGGTTTCGACAGGCAGCGGATGATGGATCTTTGGCACAAGCAATACTACCTGATATAACTTCATAAGCATCAGCGACATTACCAATTTTGGTGACAGCTTTAATTACTCCGGCGACACCAATTTCATTGGCAGCAGCGGCAAGATATGGAGCAAAGACTGTGCCACCAATAATGGCGGCAGATTTATTACCCTTGTCGACGTATTCCCTATCAGTAACATCACTGCAAGTTTGAGGAGCATTAATTTCTGAAGTAACAGGCATACAATAACCGGTCAGACATTCAGCATCGGTGTTACAAAAATCATTGGCTTTCTTTTTGGTAGTGATTTTTTCGGGAATTTCGCAAGTACCAGAGCGACGATTACATGATAATCCCGAAGGACAGGCTATTTGAGAGTCATAGACAGTACTAAGATTATAGGAAGTTCCTATACATTTAATTTTATTTTTTTCTACTTTTTCGGCTTCGGTAACGGGGACACATTGATGATTTAGACAGGTTAAGTTTTTATTTTGAG
>CAZCFJ010000043.1:0-2908 GCA_964497945.1 uncultured Gammaproteobacteria bacterium
AGGACAAGTATTACAACCAATACATTTGTTTTGATCGAGCACAACTTTTGTCATATGGTTTTTATTGTACACTAAAAAATTAAACTTTTTGATTTTGATCTAAGAAATTTCCGGTTTTTATGATGGCTCGGAGTAAAAGATTGATACGATCTTCAGCTTCATTCTTAGATAGACTTTTGTAACTTTCTGGAAAATAGTGGAAGATTTCGTTGCGACCGAATTTCCAGGCGTCCCAAAGAGTTTCGGCTAATTCTTCACCTTTTTCATCAAAATCTGCTAGTTTTTGGTAAACAGAGAAACGTTTGTAACGAAGCGAAGGATTAAGGGTTTTCCCTACTCTAAAACGATCACTGTAATATTCGTTATCGTTGATAATACCAATTTTAAGAAAAAAATCTTTTAAAAAGCCTTCGTAGGCTTTGGCTATTGGTGAAACTAAAAAAGCAAAATCACTAATGTCGTCTTGGATTTGAAGTCGTTTGAGAATGATTTCCACATCAGTGACTAGATTATTTTGATGGCCATTAAGGTATTTCTTGGCTTCTAAAAATAATTCAGGGCTAGAGACCATCATAGTTGAGTGACAATTAAAAGAATGATGAAGATAATTAAAAAGAAGGCAAAAGTAGAAATATATCGACCCAAAAATTTAATTGGAAGTTGAGAATTTTCTCGGGCAAAAAGCCATTTTTGAAGAGTTTTAGGAGCGTAAAAATAATCGATAATTTCGTCGATTAGAAGGTGTAAGTTTAAAGCAACAATCAGACTGGTGATAAAAAGATTGTTGGTTAAAGTAAAAATGAAGAAAGAAAATAAAACTAAAATGACCTGAAAAAAATAATGGTGGAAAATTAAATTATAGTGAGTTTGATGGCTGTTTTTTAAAAGTTTATAGACAGATTTAAAGTCATAATTTTTGATGGCAGCGCGAGCTAAACGGCTCTCTTCTAAATTTGGTTTAAGGAAAAACCAAAAAATGAAGTGGTCGACGTCTAAAATTAATGAACCAATAAAAAACCCTAAGAAAAGGTAAATTAGTTTAATTGATTCAATTTTCCCGATAACCAAAAATATGGCACTTAGGATAAAAATTACTGATGAAGCTAAAAAATGATAACGAAATTCGTGTTTCACTAATAAATAATAACAGATTAATTATGATGATTATTGAGAATTTCTTGAAGTTTTTGAGTATCGGCTCTTTCTTGTTTTTCTGCAGCTTTTAAAATAGCTACTTTTTCTTGTTCTTCTTTTTGTAACCTTAAGATTAATTCTTCTGGACTCTCAGGTGGGTGTGGAGGAGTAATTGGTGGCCCCAACATATCTTCAAGTTTTTTAAATTCTGTATCAAAATCTGTATCATTTGATGGTACTGGTTCTGTTTTTTTTGGCTCCTGCACTGATGATGTTGGTGGTCGAAGTTTATTTTTGAGTTTACTAAAAAAAAATTCTGATTTTGGTATAGAGTTTTGAAATTCGCCTGATGTTTCACTCATATGTATTTATAATACAACATTTGAGTAGTGGTTACAGATTATTCGTATCGGAGGGCTTCGATAGGTGAAAGTTTAGAGGCTTTGCGGGCGGGAGCAACACCGAAAATAATACCAACCAGAGAAGAAACACCGAAAGCCAAAATAACCGAAGAGAGAGTAACTTGGGCGGGAAAAAATGATTTGATGGCTAGTGTTCCTAAGTAACCTAGAAGAACTCCGGTGGCTCCACCAATACAAGATAGAATGACAGCTTCGATCAAAAATTGAATTAAAATAGCCCTAGGATAGGCACCAATGGCTTTGCGGAGACCAATTTCGCGAGTACGTTCAGTGACAGAAACTAACATAATATTCATAATACCGATACCGCCAACAACTAAAGAAATGGCAGCAATACCAGTAAGACCAATAGTCAGGACACTGATAATAGAATTGATAGAATTAAGAAGTTGAGAACTGTCAAAAACTGAAAAAGCATCTTTGTCGTATTTTTCAAGCATAACTTTGGTAATTTCTTTTTTTGTGGATTCAATAGAATCTTTGTTTGGAGCTTTGACAACAAAAGTATTGATGTCTTCTTTACCGGCTAAGTCGGCCACAATAGAAAATGGAGCATAAACAGCATCATCAACGCTTGGTCCGCCCATTGAAGCGCCTTTTTTATCAACTACACCAACTACTTTAAGTGATTTACCTTTGATAATAATTTTTTTACCGACAGCACTTGATTTAGGAAAAAGGGTATCAGCAATTTTATTACCTAAAACAACAACAGGAGTTTTTTTATCATTTTCTTCGTTAGTAAACCATCGGCCATTTCCTTCGGAAGGAACAACATTATTACTTGCACCGTATTCTTCAGTTGAACCATCGATTTCAATGGCTTTTTTGATAGCTTGGTTTGATTTGACATCAGCATAAGTAGCATTAACCGGCATAACCACGGAATTTTTAAGTTTTCTTTTAAGAAGGTTGTAATCTTTTTGGGTAAAACTGGTGGTCATGGCGGTGGCCATACTACTTTGAGAGAATCCCCCATTATCATTAAAAATTTTACCAGGACTGATAAAAATGGAATTAGCTCCGAGAGCGTCAAATTGGTCGGTGACGTATTTTTTGAGGCCATTACCAATAGAAGTTAGTAAAATAACCGAAGTTACCCCGATAATAATTCCAAGGGAGGTTAATATAGTACGACTTTTGTTTTTTAAAATGGAGCGAAAACTGGATTTTAATAAATCACTAAAACTTGGTTTAAGCATGTTTGGCCTCCGAAATTTTGCCGTCTTTAATAATAATAGTTCGATCAGCTTGTTTGGCTAAATCCATGTCATGAGTGACAAAAACAATGGTCCTCCCCTCTTCTTCATTTAATTGATGAAAAAATTTCATAACTTCTTCTCCAGATTTAC
>CAZCFJ010000044.1:0-2820 GCA_964497945.1 uncultured Gammaproteobacteria bacterium
AAGTGGAATTATAGCATAAATAGCTTTGAGTAATTTATGAGTTAAAATGTTTTATGGCCTTTAAATGGATAAAGAAAAAAATGATGTGGTTGCTGGTTATTTTGGTTTTGATTTTGGGATTAATAGTCAGACTAAAAAACTTTACCGGACCTTTGGTTGATGCTCATGCAATGAGACAGACAGATACTGAGTGTGTGGCTTATTTTTTGTATAGCGGTAAAGCCAGTTTTTTTAAGCCAAAAGCTTGTTTGATGAGACCGGTGTCGAATACTGATGGATATTTCTTTTTGGAAATGCCATTTTATGAAGGGTTAATTGCTTTGGGTTATAAAATTTTTGGTCCAGAGGTTTGGGTGGGACGAATAGTAAATTTGATTTTATATATTATTGGATCGTTGGCTTTGTTTGATTTAATTAAAAAATGGATTAATAAAGAAACGGCAATATTTGGTTTGGTTATTTATAGTTTTATGCCAGGCAGTATATTTTTTGTGGGACATGCAATTCATCCGGATGTAATGGCGGTAAGTTTAATTTGGTTGGCATTAAATTTAATGTGGCGGTATAAAGAAAGTGGCAAAAAAATAAATTTAATTTTGTCAGGAATATTTTTGGGAATAAGTGTAGCCAGTCGACCGTTTGGATTAATTTGTTTGCCACTTTTGGGATATTTTTTGTGGTTAAAGAAAAGTAAAGTTTGGGATTATTTGATTATTGGTTTGTTGGGGATAGTCTTTTACGGTTGGTGGCGATGGTGGACACATTATTTAAATATTGATGTGAGTTGGGAAAATTGGGTATTGTCGGGAAGAGAAAAAATTTTTGACTTGGGAATTTTAAAAAATTTAATTTGGAAAAATATTGCCGGGGAGACAATGGGAAAAACTGCCAGTGGTTTGGCGGTAATTGGATTTATTGTTGGTTTATGGAAAAAAGATAAAAAAATAATTCCATTAATTTTATGGATTATTGGTGTATTTATTTATTGGATATTGGTGCCAAATGGAAATTTAACTCATCAATATTATGCTGATGTTTATATGCCTTTAATGGTGATTTTGGCAGCGATGGGGTGGAATTTTATTCGGAGTAAAAGCAAAATTTTGGCGATGTTAATTTTGCCGGTAGTGATTTATAACGGAATTAGGGTGAGTAATTACCATTTTCAACCAGAAATTGAAGCAAGTATTGATACTCAAGTGGCAGAAGAAATTAAAAAAGAAGTAGGAGAAGATAAAAAAGTGATTTACTTAGCAAGGGCTAACTCGTTGCCATTGTCGCTGTCACATAGACAAGGGTGGATGTTGGGTGAATGGCCAACAGATGTGGCCGGACAAATTTGGTCGTTTATGGAAATGAGAAATTATCATTTTGATTATATTGTGGAGCCGAAACATAAAGTAGATTTAAAAACCGAAGACTGGGACATAATTAAAATGAATTATCCCCTAATGAAGAGCGGAGACAAAATAAATATTTATAAGTATCAATAGAAAAACCCCCGCAAACACTTTGAAGTGCCACACCAGATGGTGTGTAAAGCAGGGGTTTAGTTTGGTTGGAGTTATTGATGGCGGGGTTCTCCGCGGCGTATTTGTGGCGGTGTGTGACTCGGGTGTCGCTGGTACTTGTGTTTTTCGCCTCCATTTTCTTCGAATTCTTGATCGTTACCATTCTTGACTGATGCCAGAACGCCTACGATTAGCTTGTAGATGGCAATTACCACCCGTATAGGTACGGCAAGCCAGAAGGCTTCTTCAAGACCGATCTTGGGTACTAGGAAATCAAAACCAATAACAGATTTGTCCCAGGTAACGTAGATGAGGACCACAGAAAGCAAAAACGCTCCTGCGGCGATGATCAAGTTTTTGATCATCTTAGGAAACCACGTCCGTAAACCGGCTCTGACGCCTTCCCAGAAAAAGAAGACATCGAAAACCATGGCACTAATGAGAATGTTCAGACAAGCAACTTGGATGAAACCCATTTGGCTTGGGAACTTCAACATCTCATTGACAAACATGTCGCCGATTTTCGGCAACACAGTCATGCCAATGGATATTGGAAGATTAATGCAGAGCATAATCTTCACAGCGCCGAAGAGCATCTGACCCCAGGACTTGCTAAGGAATGAATTGCGTTCCATGTACGTAACCCTCCATACTATATTATTTTTAATTCAAAGAATCCAAACTGGAAACAAAAATTATTTCCAAATCGGATTCTTTGAACTTTACTCCAACTTGTTAAAGATCGGTAAACCGAAGATTTGACGCAAAAGTCATTTCTAGATTTACTTGGGACATTGTATCAAAAAAGTGGCATATTGTCAATGTTATAGGATAAAAATTAAGATAAAATAGAACCCCACACTCAAAAAATCGACACAAATGTCAATTAAATAAATGTGGGGTTGGAGTTCGTTGAAAGGGAAAGGTGGTGGGTTAATCGTGGTAATTGTAGCTTGGTCGATTGGACAGAATAAACTGCCCCACGATTAAGTAAATGAATACTCCAATCGGGTATGCGATAACAAAAAAGACAATTAAGGCGATAATCCAGATAAGTGTATTCATGTCATTGATGAAATTCTTGAAGATAGCGCTGATGGACTGTTTCATGAGTTGTTCCCCTTTCGTATATAATTCAGACGCCTTTGTCTGGATTATTTATAGAGAATATTATTTTTCAACGAACAAGATTCAAACCCTGTTTGAGTCGCGGTTTTGATTTTATCAAGGGAAAAATTAAAGTCAACTGAAAAATGTGAGTCTAAGAGGACTCGGACCTCTGACCTCTTCGATGTCAACGAAGCGCTCT
>CAZCFJ010000045.1:0-2332 GCA_964497945.1 uncultured Gammaproteobacteria bacterium
GGAAAAAAATTCAAACCAAAAGTTTTAGAAGTTTTATATCAAGGTAAAAATATTTTTGAAGTTTTAGAGATGACGGTTACTGAGGCGCATGAATTTTTTAAGAACCACAGCGCAATTAGTCAGAAATTAAAAACTTTAGAAGAGGTTGGTCTTGGTTATATTAGATTAGGCCAAAGCGCCACAACTTTCTCCGGTGGCGAAGCGCAGAGAATTAAACTAGCAACTGAATTATCCCGTCGCGCGACCGGTAAGACTTTGTATATTTTAGATGAACCAACCACCGGCCTTCATTTCGCTGATATTGATAGATTATTAAAGGTTTTAAATATGTTAGTTGATCAGGGAAATACAGTTTTAATTATTGAGCATAATTTAGATGTAATTAAATCAGTTGATTGGATAATTGATTTAGGACCGGATGGCGGAGAATTGGGCGGAAATTTAGTTGCCGCCTGCAATCCGGCGGATATCTTAAAGGTTCCCAACAGCCTGACCGGGAAATATTTAAAAGAAGTTGTTAAATAAACTAAAAACCCTATAGTAATTTAAAAATTTAAAAAAAATGAGGAGAATAATTATTTTGTTGCTTTCTGTTTCAATATCCATTTCGATATTTGGGATAGATCCTAAAAAGATTATCATTGTCCTCGACCCAGGTCATGGGGGCGCGAACGGAAATGATAATGGCGGCATAGTTTCTTTTGATAATAAAAAATATTACGAAAGTGGCTACGCTTATGATGTTACTTTAAGACTCGAAAAGCTTCTAAGTGATTCTGGATATACAGTAATTAAAACTGTAAAAAATAGTAAAAGGAAAATTTCTGATAAAGAATTTGTATCAAGAAATGTTTCGGCTATTTTTACTTTTGATAAAACAAAGGTAACATCTGATAAAAATGGTCTATCTAAAAGGACTATTTACACAAATTCTATTTGTGCAAAACGTCCAGGTGTCAAAGTTGTTTTTTTGGCAATTCATTTTGATAAAATAGATCCATTTTATTTTGGAGCTAGATTTATTAAAACTAAGGATAGCTATTTTTTGAAAATATTAGAATCTTCTTTTAAAGAGATTAATTTAATTTCTAATCATCCATTGTTTGAAATAACAAATGGGGACCAGAAAACTTATGGAAGAAATATATATGTTTTGATGGATGAAAACAACAAAGCAAATATAAAGATTTTAATAGAACTTGGTAATTTAAATTCGCCTAACGACTTAAAGCGAGCCAAAAATGCAAAGTTTAGACAAAAATATGCCCATGCAATCTTTAAGGCTATTAAAAATTATCAATTTTTAGAATAAATACCCATGCTTTTGTGTGGGTATTTTTATTTAAAAATTAGCCGATTTATTATTAATATATTGACATTTATTTAATAAAATTGTAAACTTTTTAAACTGCGGCGAATCAACGATGATGAGTCTCGGTAATAATCGGTAACGTGTTCTTAAAAAAATTAATACAATCAAGAATGAGTTGCGCAAATAGAAATTACTATGTCAGCTATATTTCCCATTGAAGAAATGGATAAAGCATCGAATGCTTTAGAAAATGCGGGTTGGACATCAAACGACATGATCAAACTTACGCAGTGCAAGAAATTAAAGGAGCTAAGGGCTTTTGTGAATGGTTTTGCCAAACTCGAGATGATTGATCATTTGATTGATTGCGATGTTCTGCCAAAACGAAAAGAAATTACCGCTTACAAAATCAAAAAACACAAAAAAATGGTAATGATTTTGTATAATCCCGAGGAAGTTTCTTTATTTCAGTTTGGCGATTCAATGCGGATTAGCGAGGCAATAAAATTATATGCTAAAAAACCGTTTATGAATGCCGATGTTTTGGAATATTTATTGGAACATCAGGAGTTAATACCGGAGGACTGGAAGGACAAAAGAATTTTTTTCTTAAACTCTGTTTATGTGGATTATTTTAAAAGAGAAGTAGTTCGCTATATGGTTTGGGATCGGCATTTAAAGTATTGGGGAGAGGGCCTTTACGGAGTAGGTGAGAAATTTAAACCAAATCATGCAGCCTTGTTGATGGAATCTTGCCCCGAAAGTAAGTCAGATGTACATCTTATTGACTGTGATGCGAATCCGCTCATCCCTGATGAATGGAAAATTGAGGAACATCGTAAAGGTGGTTTAATTTCATACGCCCCATCAAAGAATTATTTGTATTTGTCAAAAAAACAGAAGAGAGGAAGTATTATCGGGGACGATTTGCGAAAAGAATTATCCAACAAACCAGTAATGAACGCCAATGTCCTTGATTACTTACTTGCTCATCCGGAACTGATTCCTGAAGACTGGAAA
>CAZCFJ010000046.1:0-766 GCA_964497945.1 uncultured Gammaproteobacteria bacterium
CTGGATCAGTTTTAATGCCGTGTTTGATTGATTTAGTGATTGATTTGAGAAGTTTGACCATAAACTTGGTGGACCCACTGGGAATTGAACCCAGAATACGTCAATGCGAATGACGCGTTATACCGTTTAACTATGAGCCCAAAATTTTAAATTTCTAATTTCTAATGTCTAAAAATTCAAGAATTAATAATTTTTGATATTTCTTCAAAAATTTTTGGAGTGATGGAGTTTATTATATCTAATTCTTCTGAAGAAAATGGTTGAAGAACATAATCCTCTACAGGAATATTATTTTGAGGTTTACCAATACCAAGACGAATTCGATGAAAGGCTTGAGTACCTAAGTTTTCGATAACAGATTTAATACCATTGTGTCCGGCTGGTCCTCGGTCAAATTGGATTCGATAATCCCCTACTTCTAAATCAAGATCGTCGTGAATAATATAAATATCTGACGGATCGATTTTAAAAAAATGAGAAATTTTTTGAGCAGTAATACCGGAATGGTTCATGTATTCGGTAGAAACAGCAAAAATTGTTTTAGTACTCCCCTGCCCAGTTTCGCAGGTTTTAGCAAAAAGCCGATCGTTATCTTTAAGTCGACAATTCTTTTGGGTTTCAAGATATTGGATAATAAATTTTTGGCCTAAATTATGGCGAGTGTTTTGATATTTTTTGTCAGGATTACCAAGACCGAAGATGAGTTTCATTGTAAATTTTCTTCAATAAATTTTTTAAACGAACGGTTGTAAGTTTTTTCAGTTTG
>CAZCFJ010000046.1:776-2315 GCA_964497945.1 uncultured Gammaproteobacteria bacterium
GTGGAGTAAAACAACAGGCAGGTAATTCTTTGTCTTTAAGATGTGATGCCAGACATTCACAACACTTACCTTTGAGTTCACAATCGTAAGTACAGGGACAATTTTTAAGATTAGCTTTCTGTTTACACTCCATGGTTTATTTTATCATTGGGTGTGTATGATGTATTTTGATATATAAATATACCTAAGGATAGGGAAAATAAAAAATGCCAGGTTTGTTAGCAGTAAGTGTGTTAGTCTGCTAATTGGTTAAACTCAGCTTCAGAAATAATTTTAGTACCGAATTTTTTGGCATTAACAAATTTCGAAGAATTAGATTCAGTTTCGCCGTGCCTGCCGGCAGGCAGGTTAGTTATTAAATAATCAGTGTTGGAAGTAACAGATGAAGCTAATTTGCCACCAAGGGAAGTAATTTTTTCTTCCAATGTTTTTCGGGGGGCAGAAAGGGTGCCGGTAATAGCAAATGATTTGTTCAAAAGCGTTTGTTTATTCTTTGGTAGAGACGCGCCATGGTGCGTCTCTACATTATTTAAAATGGATTGGATAAAGTCGCGACGAGATTGGATACCTTGATAAATTTTTTCGGCTAAAGTAATTTGAATGCCGGGTAAAGATTCGAGTTGAGAGATAGTAAGATTGAGGATTTTTTCGGGAGTGTCAAAGCCGGCATTAATGATTTGAATAATTCTTTGAGAACTAAAATTGGGAATAATAGCCGCGTCTAAAACTTGTTTGAGAGTGAGAGTTTTTTTGGCTTGAATCTCGCGAACAATATTGGTACCAGATTTGTTACCTAGGCCAGCGATGGTTTCGAAGTCAGAAACTTGGAGGTGGTAAAAATCACCAGGTAATTTAACTAAATTTAGCTGATAAAGTTTGGCAATAGTTTTGTCGGAAATGCCTTTGATTTCGAGAGTGTCACAAAAAAGTCTGAGTGAGCCTAAAATTTGGCCTGGACAACTTTGGATGTTGGGACATTTTAAAAATTTATTTTCTTGAATAAGAGGAGTGTGACATGAGGGACAGTGAGTCGGAGCAAGGATATGACCATCAGAAATTTTGGTAATAACTTTTTCAACATGGGGAATAACATCGCCGCGGCGTTGAATTTCAACGATATCATCAATATTAATATTTTTTTCTTTGATTAAATCGTAATTGGCCAACGAAGCAAAAGTAATAATGGCGCCGGAAATTTCGATGGGATCGACTTGGGCGACGGGAGTAATGGTCCCCATGGGACCGACTTGCCAATCAATATTAATAATTCTTGTTTGACTAGAGCGAGAAGGAAATTTGTAGGCGACTTGACCTTTGGGACGATTATTTTTGGAACCAAGTTGATGTTGGAGTTGAATATTATTTATTTTGATAACGAGGCCATCAATTTCAAAGGGGTACTCTCCCCTATTTTTGTTAAGGAATTGTTGATAAATTTCTTCGACTTGATCAAAATTTTGACATAAAAAATTATCGACAGTGGTAAAACCGTGGGTTTTGAGAAAATTTATTTTTTCGGTCTCGGTGGAAAAACCCACC
>CAZCFJ010000047.1:0-2265 GCA_964497945.1 uncultured Gammaproteobacteria bacterium
ATACTGGACGAACCCAACCTTAACCTGGACCCGCACGCTTACGCCAAGTTTCTTAAACTTGCGGATTTTATTCATAAGAAGCATAAAATAACCGTTATATTCGTGACGCATATGATTTTTAAAATGCCGGTATCCTCCGCCAGGGTTATGGTTTTAAAAAAAGGCGCGCTTTGTTATGACGGCAAAGCCGCGCCGTTATTTGGTAAAAAAAACGCCATGGATGAAATATATGGATGAACTGTATTTAAAAGCGTTTTTGTCGTGTTCGCTTACAGGCGCGGCGTGCGGCCTGGCCGGCGCTTTTATTTTTCTGATGGAAATACCATTTGTGGGCGTGGCGGTTTCGCACGCTGCCATGGCAGGCGGCGTCTGGGGCGTGATTCTTGGATTTCCCGCAAAAATATCAGCTTTTATTGCGTCGATTATAATGTCTGCTGTTTTGGGCCCTTTTTCTGACAGGTTAAAAATGCATATTAATTCCGTTTTAAGCGTTATGTTTGCTTTTCTTATGGCGCTGGCGCTTTTGGGCGTGGGGATTTTTGAAGGGCACAGGCAGATGATGTATTCTGTGCTTTGGGGCAATGTGTTTTTATCAGGGTGGAATGACATTGTGTTTTTGGTTTTTCTGTTTGCGCTTGAAGCCGTGCTGATAATACTTTTCTACAGCAGGCTTGTCCTTGTTATGTTTAACAGGGAAATGGCGGCAGCCGGAGGGGTGAACGAAAAACTTATTTATTATACGGCGCTTGTTCTGACAGGCGCTGTTGTGTCGGCCGGAATGAATACCGCGGGCGGGCTTATGATATTCGGGATGATAATACTTCCGGCCGCGGCCGCAAGGCAGCTTTGCACAGGGATGAAGTCTTTTATCATACTTTCAGGCGCCGCAGGTTTGTTTGGAGGGGCAGGCGGGGCAGTAACCGCGTTTCTGCTGAATCTTCCGGTGGGGGCAACGTCTGTTTTGTTCATGGCCGCCGTATTTACAGCGGCGGCCCTTTCTAAAAAGTTTTACAGCAGCCGTTTAAAAGATTAGGCGTTAGCCGTTGTTTTGATGTATAATTTATAAAATAACCAAAGGGGTGGAAAAATGAAAAAAATAATTTTAACCTGCGCGTTTATAATTCCGTTCACGGCGTTTTTGTACGGAAAAGATTCCGGCACGGGCGATAAAATAATGGTTTTAATTGAAAATATTGAAAAAACTCCGGCTGCAGCAGCCGCGGAACCGTCTGCGACAGCAGCGCCGCAGCAGGCCAAAGAAATAAAGACAACAAGGGAGCTTCTTGACAGGGTGCTGGAGGAAAAAATGATTGACGAAAGGGAGGCGCTGACGATTAAAAGAATCAATGAAGTTGAAAAAAAATCATCCGCGACAGACCTTATTCTTGGGGTAATGATAATGATAAACCTGCTGTTTTTGGTGTATATAATGGCAAGGTTAAACGGAAGGCAGAAATGAGGATTCATTTTATAAAACACGCGCCGTTTGAAGGCCCGGCGGCAATTGAAGCGTGGGCAAAGGCGAAAAACCACGAAATAACATTTACCGAGACCTATAAGGACTGCTGTTTTCCTTCGCGGGATGAATTTGATATGCTTATAATTCTTGGCGGCCCGATGAGCGTGAATGACATCGGCAAATATCCGTGGCTTTCGGGAGAGAAAGGTTTTATTTCAATGTCTGTTTCCTCCGGAAAGAAAGTCCTTGGCATATGTTTGGGCGCTCAGCTTCTGGCCGAATGTTTCGGCGGCAGGGTGTACCCGGCGCAGGAAAAAGAGATAGGGTGGCACAATGTTTACCTTACCGAAGCCGGAAGGGAATCAAAACTTTTTGACGGGTTTCCCCACGAATTTTCCGCTTTTCACTGGCACGGTGAAACGTTTGAAGTGCCTGCCGGGTGCGAAAGGATTGCCTATTCCGACGCGTGCGACAATCAGGGTTTTATTTTAGGCGATAAAATTGCCGCGTTCCAGTTTCACCTTGAAGCCACGCAAAAGAGCGCCGCGGAGCTTTATCAAAACTGCCCTGATGATGTTGTGCCTTCAAAATATGTAATGACATCGGATAGTGTAATGGAAAAGAAAAACAGGTTTGCCTTCATCAATGAACAAATGATAAAATTTATGGACAACTTCACCCGATAACATCGGCAGCCTGGCAGCCCGGCGGCTCAGAAGCTCGGCGGCTCGGTTTTGTTTTGGCAGGCGAGGCTCTTCCGCCCGCGGCAGTTGCAGTTATTTTAGATTTTTATTTATCTTCCGTCC
>CAZCFJ010000048.1:0-2153 GCA_964497945.1 uncultured Gammaproteobacteria bacterium
GGAGCCACCAAATGGATATTCAAACTGAATCACAAGACAAACTTGTGAAACAATCATCCCCCAAAAAAATCAATGGCGTCTCTATCGACAACTTGCCTGATCTTTTGACCGTTGCCGAAGTCGCCGATCTCCTTCGTGTCAGCAAACTCACCATCAAACGCTGGGGTAAACGGGGTAAACTTCCGGCTATCCGTATTAATGCTCGTGGTGATCGCCGCTACCGCAAAGAGGCTGTTCTCTGGCTATTGGGAATCCAAGCCGAATAAATTAAATCCTGCCCATTTATTCCTACTATCTCATTTCAGATATTTGCCTTATTCCTGGTAAATCCAACAACTCGACATCATCAGAATCCTTATCATTCATTTCGTCTCCTAACTTTGGAACCCTTAAAAGATTTTTCTTTGCTTCTTCTTGTAAAATCGCCTTATCCAACACCGTCACTCCTAAAGAACTCAACATAAACTTTTCATTATATTGACCTACTGCTTCAGTCATCTACCCCAAATATACTCAATCAAAATAATTTTGTCAAATCGTTAAAACAAAAAACTACTTTCCCTTTAATTCACTTATTTTATAAATAGACGGTACTTCAGGGTCATCAATTCTCTCTACTCTATCCTCAACTAATCTCATATAATCCTTACCTTCGGGAGTTTTAAAAAATTTTTCCCATTTTCTAATCTGAATACTTTTTCTAGCCGTTTCAAAATCAATTATTTTCCCTCCATTTTCCTTCACAAACTAACCCTTCCTTTCGGTGTCCTTTTAATCAATCCTTTCTTCATCAAAAATGGTTCATAAACTTCGGTAATTGTCCCCACGTCTTCCGACAAGCTCGCCGCAATATTCTCCACTCCCACCGGTCCTCCACCATACTGTCTTTTGACCACATCTAAATACCGTCTATCTGCATCAGACAATCCCAAATCATCCACTCCCAACATTTTTAAAGAATCATTAACTTCTTTTAAAGTTATCAATCCATCATTCTTTACCTGAGCATAATCTCTCACTCGTCGTAATAGTCGATTAGCAATTCTTGGTGTCCCTCGTGATCTTTTAGAAATCGACTCCGCCGCCTCTGATTCAATTTTTACCCCCAACACTTCACTTGTTCTTTCTACAATTTCTTTTAAATCAGTATCTTCATAAAAATCTAATTGTTGGACATAACCAAATCTGTCTCTCATTGGTCCGGAAATTAAACCAATTCTGGTTGTTGCTCCCACTAAGGTAAATTTTTGTAAATTAAGTCTGACAGTTTTGGCCGATGGCCCTTTACCTAACACAATATCCAAAGCAAAGTCTTCCATTGCCGAATAGAGCATTTCCTCTACCAATTTATTTAACCGATGAATTTCATCGATAAACAAAAAATCTCCTTTCTTTAAACCCGTCAAAATCGACGCCAAATCCCCTGCCCGAGTTAATGCTGGACCAGAAGTCATCTTAATATTGGAATTCATTTCTCGAGCCATTAAGCAAGCCAAAGTTGTCTTTCCTAGACCTGGCGGACCATAAAATAAAATATGGTCCAAAGTTTCACCTCTCGATTGTGCTGCTTTCAAAAAAATATCCAATTGCTCTTTTAATTTTTCCTGACCAATAAATTCATTTAACCTTTGCGGTCGCAATTTTTTTTCAACAATTCTTTCTTCCACTTCCGCTTTTGGATTTAGAGTCTTATCCTCTTCTTGTTTTATTTTGTCTTCTTTTTTCATTTTAAAATTTAGATTTGATTAAAAATTCAAAATTAAAAATTACAAATTTCCCAAACACCAGCCCAATTTTTCTTCCGTCGTTTCGAATTCTTTTGGTAATTTTCCTGTCACTTTCTCAATTTCTTTTCTATCAAACCCTAATTGTTTCAAGCTCATAATCAAATCATCATCAATTTGTTTTTCATCTTTTGATAAATCCAGTTCTCCCAACCCCCCAATTTTCGACTTCAAATCAATAATAATTCTTTGCGCCGTCTTTTTACCAATCCCTTTTATTTTTTCAAAAAAATTCACATCAGCATTACCAATTGCCTTAATAATGGCCAAACTTTCTGTTTCACCCAAAATTCCTGCCGCTGTTTTTGGCCCTACTCCCGATACTGAAATCAACATTTTAAATAAATCTACTTCATCCCAATTTTCAAA
>CAZCFJ010000049.1:0-2056 GCA_964497945.1 uncultured Gammaproteobacteria bacterium
CTGTCTGGTTGCTTTTCTATTGATTTCCATAACGATGCAATTCCGCGGATCATTATCTAATCTGTCAATCTCTTTTCCTTTAAAGATCGTTGCACATGAAAGTGGACAAATTGTATATGTAAATTGTTCTTGACAAGATAGATAGCATTTATATATTGGCTTCATCATTAACACGGAGTTAATCATGGAAAAACAGATTATAACAATGGCCGATCAAGAACTTGCAAACCGCATAGAAAAGCGTAGTCACTTTCTTAAAGACATTGAAAAGATAATAAACTGGAAGCGGATCAACAAGGTTCTTTCCAAAGTAGAAATTCGCCGCAGTTCAGTAGCTGGCAGAGACGCATTTTCTGCTGAGGTTATGTTCCGTATTATGCTGCTCCAAATCTGGTACAAGCTTTCCGACTATCAGATGGAAGAACAGCTTGGTTATAACTTCATGTTTATGTGGTTTTGCAAGTTGAGCTTAGAAAATCCCGTACCGGATCACTCGACAATTAGTCGTTGGCGTACCCGCTTTGCTGCCCAGGGTGTCTATGAAAAGCTTCTGGCAGAAGTAAACAAGCAAATCTCCGGACACAATATCCGCATTAACGAAGGCACCATCCTTGATGCCACCATAGTAGAATCAAAAGCCCGTCCCCGTAAAACCGAGATCATCGAAACAGAGCCGGTTGGAGATGATGAGATTCCTGGAGTTCAGACATTTCAGGCCAGCGGTTTGACAACAGAAGAGTCGAAGGATACTGATGCCCGCTGGATTAAGAAAGGGAAGAAGAGCACTTACGGGTACAAGGGGCATGTGGCGGTTGACAAGATAAGCGGTTTGGTTCAGGATATAATCGTTACTCCGGCGAATGTCTATGATGGGCACATGCTTGAGCCCTTGGTAAATTCGCTCAATCTGGAACCAGATGCAGAGGTCTTGGCTGACAAAGGTTACTGCAGTGCAGAAAATGAGGACTTCCTGGAAAAGAAAGGTCTTGTTTCCAAGATCATGCAAAAAAAGAAGAAGAATCAAGTTGCAGATCCGGAACTGATAGCACGCAATCTGGAGATATCCCGAGAGCGTTACCGGATCGAACGTAGCTTTGGCTGTCTCAAGAAACACAACGGCTGGAGTAGATCGATCTATATGGGCCTACAAAAGACCAAAGATTATCTGCTGATGGGAGCAATTGCCTTCAATATGAAGCGTAGTCTTGCTATTTTGCGATCGTGAGATAGGAGAGGTCTATCCAGATTTCTGGATTACCAGAAAAAATGAAGAGATTAGAGGCATTTTGAGGGCTGTAAATGGCAAATTTAGACAAAAATGATGGATTTCTGCTAAAGATCGCGTAAAATTGACATGGATTAACTCTCACAGTATCAGCGGGAGCATTGTTCAACGGTCTTCTCCCTCTTACCTAACTTAAAGGCATGTCAGACGTTGATGCCACACTGACGCCTCGACCACGCCGCATGGTGGCGTGATCGCGGCGTGGTCTCGGCATTACTGCCAAACATACCTTTAAGTTATGATAAGGAGAGAAAGGGTGATGCTTCGTTGGTGATTTAAGATATCAAGCTGTTAAATAGTTGTTTAACATAGTGATAGGATTAGCGATTATACAGTCTACAAGGCGATCAGCGTCTCTGAGCCAGCATCCCGGTAAGCTGCCGCATGAAGTCCGAAGCGCCCTTCAAGATAGCAGATCATCTTAGGGTCAGCTACGGCGCTTTGAACTCCATGCTTAAGAATGACTCGTTTTTCCAGGGTCTTTCAGTTTACTACTAACAAGTTGATTTGGGATTGAAACGAAAATAGGGTCTTCGCTCTGAAAAGAAACGGGTTTTTTATTGCGAATACCGATAATGACTGAAAGCATATCTATCATATAATACAACAATATAGAAACACAGCTTAAGAATCATGAAAATACTTCTTGACAGGATTCACTCTGCATCACAAAGTGCTTTGTGTGATCGCAAGATACCTGCTACGGCAGAACAAAACAAATACTGTGAAAGGCAAAACGAGGTGATAACATGAGCCTGATCCCCAATAACC
>CAZCFJ010000050.1:0-1890 GCA_964497945.1 uncultured Gammaproteobacteria bacterium
TACCAACACCTTGACCTCTAATTTCTGGATTAACAATAACTGGACCAATTTTAGTAGAACCACCTCTTTTGTAATTTAAACAAATCATTCCTGCTGGTTGACCATCAACCTCACAGATAAACATAAATTTGTTTTTTGTAAAAAAACCAGCTTTATCTGCTTTTTCTGTTCCGACTAATTGATCAAGTAATTTATTGTCTTCACTGTGCCCATCATAAAATTTACCTAAATCAACCATCCAAGAAGACAATGCTTCATAGTCACTGTCTTTGTAGGAACGAATTCTATTATCACTTATTGCGGAAACTAATTCATTAGGGAGAGATCTAGAAAATCTTCCGTCTTCTTGAGGATTATAACCAAGAGCTTCTTTCATTAACTACCGATTTTACCAAATAATTTTGTTTTTACAAGCCTATATTATTAGATAAATGTATTTTTGAAGTTCTTTAGTCCAATAGAGGTAGTGAAAAATTAGAACTACTTTTGGGTTCAAAAATAGTTCTAGTCCAATAGGCTCCGAAGTCCGTCTGATATTCTGTATAGATTATTTCCCGAAGAACAGGTAATAAGTTTTTTGAGAAAAATTGAAG
Organism: uncultured Gammaproteobacteria bacterium; assembly: GCA_964497945.1. Lineage (GTDB taxonomy): Bacteria > Patescibacteriota > Microgenomatia > UBA12405 > UBA12405 > WARW01. The sequence continues at coordinate 594 of CAZCFJ010000050.1, forward strand.
AATATAAAAGATTGTTAAAAATGGACTTAAAATACAAACCAATTGAAGTGACTAATGGTAAATTTTATTCAATATCAGTCTAACTATTTTTCAAATATTCATTCAAACTATTATCTATAGTTTCTCTATTTTGAATTTCCTCTGGGGTTAGATCTTCTAGAAGTTTCTTTGGTTTTAATTTCAAAGATATAGTTAATATATTAAATAATTCTTTATCTTCTTTTATTTCTTTTTCAAAAAATTTTAAATTGTTTGAAAATTCAGAAGCGATATAGGCTAAACAATAATCACTAATTTTCTTATCAAAATAGTCTTGAATGGCTTGTTTAAAAGATAACCTGATTGGAGTTTTATTCTCTTTGTTTAAACCAATTTTTAAAAATCTATAGAAATCTTTAGCGTAAATATAATCATAATTATCAATAAAGAAACAGTAAAACAAATTTATTATTTCAATGATCCATTGTGATTCTAATGTGGTCTGATCATCTAATTCAGCGACAGCAGAAATATAGTTAGAAACTCCTCTAAAACCACTTTTTTCTAAATCTTTATAAATTTCAGTTTCATCAAGTTCATTAAAAACTTTTTTAAAATCTTCAGCATCAATTTTTCTCTCTTTAAAATCAATAGTTGTCTTTTTGGCTAACTCAAAATATTTATTGGTGGTCATATGTTTAGTATAAGGGATGATTGGAATAGATATTGAAGGTGCGAAGTTTATCTATTCCAATCATATTGGCGTCTTGTGGTGTGGATCGGTTAGGTGTTCAAATGCTTGAGATTGAAACCTAACGGTTCCACGGCCCGGGTTCATTGTCGTGATGGAGGTTCTCCATATAGCCGTTTTCGTCGTAGTCATACGACTCGCGGTGTCTTACACCCTGGTCATCAGTCCAATGGTACGAGTTGTGGCGGATATCATTGCCTGGAAGATTGCCGCGATAAGTGTCGCGATCTCTCGGATAGTCGTGACGTTCAACGTTGCGATCGGGGCCTGACACAAAAATCACTCCATTCTATTTTCTTGATTTGTCTAAGGTGCACCTTCTATATCATTCATTGTTATGAACAATACTGTAATAATTATATCCCTTTTTTCTAAAAATGTGGATGATTACGAAGAAAAGTGTTTCTATGTGTATCAAATAAGTATATCTAAAGATATCAAATCTTAAATAAAGTTCGAATCCAGCTCAGGTTTTGATATAGTTTTGGAAAATTTTGAAGCTAAAATTATTGGCTCCCCGCCTTGGAATCAATCAGGACTGCTGTTTGCGGATATTAAGGTGAGATG
>CAZCFJ010000051.1:0-1748 GCA_964497945.1 uncultured Gammaproteobacteria bacterium
CTGCCTTCCTGAGGCGCAGTGCATTTCCGACCACACTGGCCGATGAAAAACTCATCGCCAAGGCGGCAATCATCGGCGAGAGGACCAATCCATACGCTGGATAGAGGGCGCCAGCTGCAATCGGGACACCGAGGGCGTTGTAGAGAAACGCGAAGGCCAGGTTCTGACACATGTTGCGGACCGTAGCGACTGACTGTACCGGATCGACACGCTGATCGTGGACAAGACTGGCACCCTGACCGAAGGGCGTCCTGCGTTCGAGGGCGCCATTGGTGTCCATCGTTGCACCGTCAGGCCGCTGCCTTTATTTCGATCTAAAAAAGGGAAACCTGTCTAAGAATGCTCGACACAGCTGATTTGCGCGAGTAATCCACCGGTCGCGCCTCCTCTTGAGTAGTTTAGTGCGAATGCCCCGAATGGGTGTGCCCTCTGCCATCATCAGGATCAAATCCAGCGCTGGCGCATCCCCCCAAAAGAAGCAGCATGGCCGCAGCCATGGCGATTGCGATGTTCTTCATCAGTACCCCCTATCTTTGCGTTAGGTTGACAACAAAATCTGCACTTATTTCCTGCGATCTGCATCAAGAATGATGCGAAGCCAAAATTTTTTGGTATAGCGCTAGGTTTGAATCGACCATTCTTTCAACAGAGAAGCGCTCCCGGACAATATCCTGACCTAGACGTCCCATCATGGAACACCTTCCTGGATTGGAGAGCAACTCTTCTATAGCCTGCGTTAGCGACTTTGAGTCTCCAGGGGGGACAACAAGACCCGTTATTTCGTGCTGAACCATCTCTGGCATTCCACCTACACTCGTAGTGACAACAGGGATTCCGCTTGCCATCGCCTGAAGACCGACATTGGCAAACCCCTCTAGAAGTGCTGGATGGACTAACATGTCACTGGCACGGAGAATTGTGGAGATGTCAGAACGAAAACCCATGAATTGCACACACCCTCCAAGATCAAGCTTACGAACCTGAGCTTCAAGCCTAGAGCGATGGGGTCCGCTTCCTACAACCAGGACACGGATGTCTTTGAATTTATTTCTTAACGAAGGAAGTGCATCCAGCAGGATATGGTGCCCTTTTCTCGGAATAAGTTGCCCGATTACACACAACAACGGAGATGCCGGCAAAACACGTAGGATCTTCCGGGCTTCCCATTTACTCAAGGTCGAGTCATATGCGCTTGCATCAACCGCGCTATGAATCACTGCTATTTTTTCAGAAGGAAAGCCAGCCTCTTTCATTACACTTGAAATTCCGTCAGAGACACATACTATTGCCTTCGGGATTTTTCCAATGCAGAAGCCGTTTAGCATCCCTGCTGAGATAGGATTGTCAACACGCCGAGTTATGATTACATTTGGATGCCCAACCCACTTTGCGGCCAAGGCGCCCAAGATGTCTGCGCCTCGGCGGCTGTGCAAATGTACGATATCGGGTTTTGCCGAGCGGATGATCCTGCTCAGTGTCAGGAGCAACCTTAGGTCGTGATCACCTCCATAACGCACGCCTTGAACATCAAGTCCTTCTCCTGTCGCCGCACGATAAAGCTCACCGTTGTCAGGACAGACAAGGAGGGCAGGCACTCCACGTTCCTCTAAGCCATGGACAAGGTGCTTTGTTTGCATTGCGCCACCGAGGAGCTGCCGGCCCGTTTCCAAGTGTAAAGTTCTGATTGTCATGTCAATTGTCTCTCTGCTGTTTCCGCATGCAGCGCGGAGCTATCAGTTTGAGACCCT
>CAZCFJ010000052.1:0-1543 GCA_964497945.1 uncultured Gammaproteobacteria bacterium
AATTTAACTGCAGCAATTAGTTTCATATCCCTAAAGTATATAACAATAAGTTGCTATACTTAATGATGATTAGTGAACCGAAGTATTTTGGATAGCATCTCCAATTATTAAGCCAAGAGTAATTGGCTAATTTTTGTTCACCACAATCAATGTCATTGCCCATTGTACAGTAGCTTGGGTATTCCAAATCTTTGATGTCTAAGCAAACAATAAAGGATATTACAACACTTATATTTACAAATTCCACTATGATGTGAACAATCACCTGACATAGTATTCGCCAATGAGCCAAAGAAAAAAACAAAAACGCAAAAAAGCCAATTAGTTTTTATGCGCAATTTTATTTTACACCGTAAATCTGGTGGACAAGAAATCCATTTATATTATAGAAAAATTTTAGTGGTAGTTATTTTTTAACTTTCTTAATTTCTGCTTGAAAAATATTTTGGTATGAATTCATAAAAAGTTCTAAATCACTGGGATTAGTTAGAGCAATAATACTAGCTAAAAGACGTTGATCAGTTAAATTTTTCTCAGTTTTTCTCATTTTTACATACATATCTTTTTGAAGTAGAGAAAGTGATATTTTGCTAAATTTTTCCATTTCTAGTACTTGAAAAAAACTTGGTTCCCTATCAATGTTGCTCATATTATCAGCATAACACATTATTTTGAAGAATTCTGATGTTTATTGTATATATCTTTTGCCACTTGATTTAATAAAGGTTCGAAATCTTTAAATTCTTGGCGGTGGTTTGTTAATCATATCGACACTAAAAGCTTCAAAGTAGGTCAAAAGTGCTTCTTGAAATTCGCTAAATTTGACAAAATCTCTCATGAGTTGAAACATTAGACTCTTTGCAGCCTCTTCGTCGCTTTTTCTTTGTTTTTCTGCAGAAGAGTAAGACTACATGGTTGCTTGCTTTAAGTTAATGACAAACTGAATTGCTTCAATTAAAAAACATAATGATAACCCAAATGGATTTAGAAAAACGAATGCTCATTTGATTAGATTAGGCGTATGTATTACACCAAACCTGATACCTTGTTTATTGGAATGGAAGAAGGAGCTCACGCTTTTTTATAAACATATTAAACCGAATTTAAATCCAAAAAAAGTTTTCCATACGGCAAAATACGGAGGAGCTGACACCTTTGAAGAATATGTTTTTACAGAAACATCAAAAATTATTTTGGGAAATAAAGCCCCATCCCTATGCCATTGCAAAATAATTTTGATAATAAATATCAATTATGATTTTAATGATGCCCGACATGGATTCGAACCATGATTAAAGGCTTCAAAGGCCTCTGTCCTGCCATTAGACGATCGGGCAATCTGTTAAGAGTTTTTCATTATAATCTCTCTCAAGCTTTTTTCAAAGAGCTTTTAGTAGAAAATATTGATTAAGTTTTCCGGATTTGCCATCAGCGAAAAATCGATTAACTGGTTGCAAATGATTCTCTTTAGCAATTTTTCGCATTTCCTCTTCATCAATTTGGTGACAATAACGAAACACTTGATTTGCTTTTTCACCTTTTT
>CAZCFJ010000053.1:0-1531 GCA_964497945.1 uncultured Gammaproteobacteria bacterium
ACAAAAACGTTCCCAATCTTTTCCATTATTTAATGCATTAACATAAATTCCTGTATTAGTGCCAAATAAATTTTCTATATCAGTAACAATTGATACAGATGGAATATCTTTAAGTGCATCAACCAATGAATTTGAATATTTGACTTTTGCTATATCCAAATCTATAATTTGTCCATTTACTTCTGATTCAGGAAATCCACCTCCAGGATTTGTTTGATTAATAACTTCATTTAAAAAAATATAAGTTTGTGTCAGCGGAAATTGGATAGAATCTTTTTTTAATGATGCTCTAACAATGTATCCTGGTGTTTTTGGTCTCCCATTTATACTGTTTGGGTCTATTGTTAATGATACTGATTTTCCACCATCTTTAATTGTAGATGATGTTTGCGGATTACTACCATCAATAGTATAAACTATTGAAAATGACTCATCAGGTACATTCATTTTTAATTCAAATGAATTGCTATAGAATCCACCATTATGGTCAAAAATAACTTGTAATGAATCTGGTTTTGCATTTGCAGTAGAAACAATTACAAAAAGTAAAGCAAACAAGAAACAAATTGAAATTTTATTCATTTTTTTTATTTTATCTTGATTAAATCTCACTATCAACTCTGAATAAGAAGCCTATAGAGTACGAAAGGTAAAGAAAAATTCTGAAGAGATCCATGTTCTCTTTTGGAATTCTTAGGTGATTTATCTTTTATCTATTCTCCAAATTTAAAGTGCTCCACCTTAACTTCTGATTTATCGACTTTTGTTAGTCGAATTTGGTCATCTTCAAATTTAAAATAGTCTGTTTCAGACCAAGACCATTTCCGTTGATCTCGTAGATTAATGCCATTAGCTATAAATGAAACCTGAATTTCATTTTCTTTAATTGTTATATTTATTTCTTGAAAAGTATCCTGAATTGTGGAAGTGTATGGCGTTGTTGGGCAATCTTCTAATTTCATAAGTGATTCCTTATCGTTCCTAAACCATTTTCGTAGAAAACCCAAATGTTGTTCAGAACATTGATAGCCTAGATTCAACGCAGTCAAAATTTTACATTTCAAATTGCTTCTATCGTCTTTAGCTTCATCATCCCACCAACACTCATTACCAATGAAAGTTGCGACAAAACCTAGTGCGGCCCTTTCAGGGTCCGTGATAGTTTTGCAATAATCTTCATTTATAAAAATCGAATTAACGGTGTCTTGGAGCTCTTCATTATATCTTTTGGCACACCAAAGAAATTTTACAGTCGTATCTTTTAAAGCTAACGACTGGACCGTGGAATTGTAAACTACGTCAGAATATGAATAAGAACTACTACAGTTGCTATTTCCTAAATTAAAATTCTGATCTCCAATCGAAGAAAGCATTGCCAACATTAATATAGTCAATGAATTAATCATTTTTTGTACTTATGCCAAAACAAGATTTAAAATAAACGAAAAACTGTATTAGTTATTCACCCATTCCTTTTCCATCACCAATTTCTTATATTTTGTAAAGGTTCTTAATAAACTACTGTAATAGG